>NZ_CAMFHL010000077.1 GCF_945952095.1 uncultured Arsenicibacter sp.
CAAAAACTTTCAGGATTATTACGTCAATGTGATTACCCAGCGCCTTGGGGCACGCCTATACACCGACGGCCTCCGTCACTCGCTGGAACTTCCGTATCAGGTATTTGAAGACCAGCGCTCGGGCGAAACCCTGGGTAAGCTCCAGAAAGTCCGGGCCGATGTGGAAAAGCTGATCCAGTCATTTGTAAACATCCTGTTTACATCGATTGTGGGCATTATTTTCGTCATGTGGTATGCCAGTACGGTTTACTGGCCAATTGCTCCGGTATATTTTCTGACGATTCCGCTGCTGGGTTCTGTCAGCTCGCTGCTGAGCAAAAAAATCAAGAAAGTACAGAAAACCATCGTTGCCGAAACCACGGCCCTCGCCGGCTCAACGACCGAAAGTCTCCGTAATATCGAGCTGGTGAAAAGCCTCGGACTGGCCCAGCAGGAGACCGAACGGCTGAACGGCACAACCGAAAAAATCCTGAAGCTGGAACTGAAGAAAGTGCGTTATATCCGGTCTCTTTCGTTTGTACAGGGAACATTTGTCAACCTGCTACGCAATGGCATTATGCTGATGATGCTGTTTCTGGTCGTACAGGGCGAAATCACGGTCGGGGAGTTTTTCTCACTGTTCATCTATTCCTTTGCCATTTTCGGCCCCCTGCAGGAATTAGGTAACATCATCAACACCTACCGCGAAACCGAAGCGTCCCTCGCGAATTTTCAGCAGATTCTGGACACGCCGAAAGATGTGAAACCGGCTCATCCGGTGCCTGTTGCCAAAATCCGCTCGCTTGGCTTTGACCAGGTTCGCTTCAAACACCTGTCTGCTGATACACCGGCACTGAACGGCATTTCCTTTGATGTGTCACTCGGTGAAACCATTGCCTTTGTCGGGCCATCGGGCTCAGGAAAAACCACGCTCGTGAAACTCCTGGTCGGGCTGTACCCGCCGCTATCGGGCAAAATTCTGTATAACGGCATTTCTTCCGCCGACATTGATCTGGACGGACTCCGGGAGCAGATCGGTTTTGTAACGCAGGACACCCAGCTGTTTGCCGGTACCATCCGTGAAAACCTTCGCTTTGTGGCTCCGGAGGCCACCGATGAAGAATGCCTGAAAGCCCTTCGGGAAGCCGCAGCCGATTCGTTGCTGAACCGTGCTCCGCAAGGGCTTGATACGGTGATCGGGGAAGGCGGGGTAAAGGTATCGGGCGGCGAAAAACAGCGGCTGAGCATTGCCCGCGCCCTGCTGCGCCGGCCAACCCTACTGGTGTTTGATGAGGCTACTTCAGCCCTGGATTCATTGACAGAAGAAGAAATCGGTAAAACGGTCCGGCAGCTTTCCGGCTCACGGCAGCACATTACCATCCTGATTGCCCACCGCCTCAGTACAATCCTGCACGCGGACCGGATTTTCGTACTTGAAAAAGGGCATGTTGCCGAACAGGGACGCCATGAGGAATTACTGGCGCAGAAAGGGCTGTATTACGCCATGTGGCGGCAGCAGATCGGCGAACGCAAGGAAGCGCTCGTTGTGTAGTGCCATTTTTTCAGGTTTACAGGACTGGACCTTCCTGGAAGTTTGGAACCGCCAGGCGGCCCTGTTCCAGGAAGGCCCTGTCCTGTAAAATCCGGAAATCAGCGCTTTACCGAAATCAGAAAGTCTTTCCGGTCCTTGATTTCAAGGAAAACGTAAATGTTTTTGATATGGTATTTTACCGTATTATTCGAAATACTCAGCTTATCCGCAATTTCCTTATTGGTCATACCCGCCAGCATGCATTGAAGGACTTCTTTCTGCCGGCCTGACAGCTCATTGATCAGGGTAAGCATTGTTTCCGGAATCTGCTCAATCGTCAGTTCCGGCAGCTCCCGCTCCGGACTATCGTTCGGCTCTTCCGGCGATGCTATCGGAAATGCAGCAGGCTCTTTGGTGAACAAAACCGGCTCCGGCTGTTGTACATCAAGCGGTAGCGGAGGGGTAGCAAAAGCGGCCTCCAATTCTTCCCGCATCCGCAGAATATCGGCATTAGCCTTTGCTTTCTGACGGCGGTACCGGATCAGCCAGTACACTAATCCCGCCAGGATTACCATCAAACCGCCGGTCGACAGGATCAGCGCTTTGGTACTTGCCTCCTGTTGTCTCAGTTTCTTGTCGCGCTCATCCAGCAGATAAGATTCTTTCTGGTCGTGTAACGCCGCAATTTTTTCCTCCCGTGCATAAATCAGGTTCAGCGAATCCAGTTTTTTCCGGGTCGCAACACTTCGGGCAAGGTCGTTTCTTTTTTCGAGGAGTTTAAGCAGTTCCTCATTCGCATAGATATGGTACTTGATGATCGAACAGGAGTCAGCATAGTGTCCGGAAAGCTGTAAGGCCTCCTCCAGTTTTGCCGGTTGGTTCATGGCATCATACAACTGCATTTTCTTTACATAAATCATCGGCAGATGACAGGCAGCCGCACGTTTCAGTAAACCAATGGCTACATCATACGTTTGTTCCGAACGCACAAAGTCTTTTTTCAGGAACAGCAGATACGCCTGCTGCATGATCAGTTTAGCCTTATTTTCGGTATCAATGAATGCATAGCCATTACGCGCAATCACGTTCATGATGCTGTCGGAAAGCGTATAATGCCGGGTATCAAACTGTACCAGTGCTTCTTCGGCCAGCAGAGCCTGCCGGTATTCCTCTTTTTTTCCGGTCTCACCCGCAATCGTATACGCCAGATGCAAATATTTAAGCGTCGACTGGTAGTCGAACACCCGCTTGTACGTGTACGATAAGAGGAGAGCCGCCTGGTATTTTTCGTCAGCTGTGTACTTACTGTCTTCCAGAACAGGAAGGAGTAACGACTGCGCTTCAGTAAACTTTAACTTGTTATTTAACTGATATACCTGTTCCTCAAGCTGTTTGTAATTTTTTACCTGACCGTTGCCGGGAACGCCGGCAAATCCGAACAGTACTACTGCCAGTATCCGAAGAAGATAAACGTCTCTGAACATGGTCCGAAATCGAATGAAATTGAGAAAAGCAGAATTGATCACCATCAATTTTGTTACCTAAGTACGGCAAATTACACAAAACAGATTGGCAAGTATTCATAAATATTCAGATTTTAAATTTAAAATATTGAGGGGTACCGGTAAAAGGGAAAGAATCAGTTTAAAGGGTATATTTGGCTGTTCTCCGCCTTACTTAGTTAATAACCGTATTCTCATTGCGTTAACAGGTAAAATGAGCTTTAACCGAAGAACTTTTCTGCAATTTGCCGGTGCTGCCGTTGGCGCCGGAACGTTAGCCGGTCTGATCGCGGCTTCCGCATCGGGAGCAGCCAGGCAGCCATACGTCGTTTTTGTCACGGGTGATCATGAATACAGTGGTGAACTGACCTTACCGTTTATTGCCGCTGAGCTTGAAAAAAGCTACGGCATGCGGACCAAAGTGCTCAAAGCCTATCCCGACTACAACGGCGAAAAAGATATTCCGGGGCTGGAGGCGCTGAAAGAGGCTGACCTGGCCGTTTTCTACCTCCGCTGGCGTCAGCTACCCCAGGAGCAGCTTGACTATATTGATGCGTACCTGAAATCGGGCAAACCGGTGATGGGTTTCCGGACCACGACCCACGCCTTTAACTTCCCGGCCGGTGATCCGCGCATCCGCTGGAATGCCTTCGGTGAGTTTGCCTTCGGCTCCCCGCCGGGCTGGGGCGGTGCGGCCAAACATACGCACTATGGACACAAAAGCACAACCGACGTAACTGTCATTCCGGAAGCGGCCAAACACCCGATTCTGACCGGTGTGGCACCATCGTTCCATCAGTCTTCGTGGTTATACCGCGTGCTGCCCGATTACCCGGCAAAAGGATCGACTCCCCTGCTCATGGGCAAATCCGTAAACCCCGATAAGGAAGCTATTGACAACCCCGTTGCCTGGACCTGGACAAACCAGTGGGGCGGTAAAGCCTTTATGACAACTCTCGGCCATCCCGAAGACTTTCAGGTGGAGGCATTTCAACGGCTCATTATCAATGCTATTCACTGGGAATTAGGCAAACCTGTTCCTAAGAAATGGAAGGGTAAGCTGCCAATCAATGTACCCTACGGCCATCCGAAATGACTGATGTCACTCATTAACTTCCTGATACAACCTTTTTTTCAACAACGTCATGAATAAAGTCAGCATCACAGGATGGCTAGTTACGCTCAGCATTGTCCTGCTTGCTTTTTCCGCTTTTCAAACTAAACCGGACCAGCGGGTTCCGCTCCGTAAAGCTGCCCATATCTCCCTGATCGGGGGCAATTTAGGCTCACGGGAAATGAACTACGGTTACTTCGAAACCGAATTACACCGCCGCTATCCGGATAGCCTGCTGTTTGTCCGGAACATGTGCGATGGCGGCGATACACCCGGCTTCCGCCCGCATGCCAGCCGCAAGAAACCGTGGGCGTTTCCCGGCGCCGAAAAATTTCAGAGTGAGTATGCCAAAGACTCTGACAGCCAGGGCCACTTTGACACGCCGGACGAATGGCTTACCCGCCTGAAAACCGACATCATTATCGGCCTGTTCGGCTACAGCGAATCGTTTCAGGGGAAAGCCGGGCTGGCTACCTACAAAGCCGAACTGGACGCATTTATTAAGTATACGCTGAGTCAGCGCTACAATGGCGTTTCGGCTCCGAAACTGGTGCTCGTTTCACCGATTGCCTTTGAAGACCTCTCAGACCGGTATGACCTGCCGAACGGTAAAACCGAGAATGAAAACCTGTTGCTGTATACCAATGCCATTAAAGAGGTGGCGGCGCAGAATAACGTGTTGTTTGTCGATGCCTTCACGCCGACAAAGCAGTGGTATGCTTCCACTGCCGAGCCGCTGACGATTGACGGCTTTCAGCTGAATGAAGAGGGGTATAAACGGTTTGGCACGTTCCTGACCGACGCTGTTTTTGGCAAGGTTGCGCCAAATCCGAAGGTAAACACGCAGATGGTGCGGGATGCCGTACTGGAGAAGGACTGGATGTGGCACAATGACTATAAAATTCCGAACGGCGTGCATGTGTACGGTCGCCGGTATAACCCGTTCGGGCCGGATAACTACCCTGCTGAAATCGACAAAATCCGCGAAATGACCGCCATCCGTGATCAGGCAATATGGCTGGCTGCCACGAAAGGTGAGAAACTGGACATTGCCGCTGCGGATAAAAATACAAAGCAGTTACCTACCGTTAAGACCAATTACAATCCGGATAAAAACGGTAGCCTCACCTACCTGTACGGGCAGGACGCGCTGACCAAACTCAAGGTTGCGCCCGGCTTTAAGATTGAGCTGTTTGCCTCGGAAACGGAATTTCCGGATCTGGCGAAACCTATGCAGATGTCATTCGACAATAAAGGACGGTTGTGGGTAGCCACGATGCCGAGTTATCCGCATTACAAGCCGGGCGATCCGAAGCCGAACGACAAAATCATTATTCTGGAAGACACCAATAACGACGGCAAAGCCGATAAACAGACCGTATTTGCGGATCATCTGCACCTGCCACTGGGTTTCGAAATTGCCAAAGAAGGAGTGTATGTGTCGCAGGGAACTAACTTTAAACTCCTGAAAGACACCGACGGCGACGGCAAGGCTGACAAAGCAGACATACTGCTGAGCGGGTTCGATGACCACGATACTCACCATAACAGCCACGCCTATACGGTTGACCCGTCGGGAGCCATCTATTCGGGCGAGGGCGTTTTCCTGCACACCGATGTAGAAACACCGTATGGTACGGTCCGGGCGACCAACGGCGGATTTTACCGGTACAGCCCGCAATTACACAAACTGGAGCGGACCGCCCAGCTTTCCATTCCGAACCCGTGGGGGATTGCGTTTGATGACTGGGGGCAGCCGTTTTTTGCCGAAACCTCCAGTCCTGATGTTCGCTGGATGCTGCCGGGAACCGTCTTGCCGCGGTATGGTGAATATACCCATAAAAGCGTGCAGCTGGTGGAAGATGCCCACCGTGTCCGGCCAACGTCAGGTCTCGAATTTGTGTCGAGCCGTCATTTCCCGGACGAGTACCAGGGTGACTTCCTGATTAATAACACGATTGGCTTCCTGGGTACTAAACAGCATACACTTGTCGATGACGGAACCGGCTACAAGAGTAAACACCGTCAGGATCTGCTGGTAAGTGAAGACCGGAATTTCCGGCCGGTTGACATGGAGTTTGCGCCCGACGGTTCGCTGTATGTCATTGACTGGCATAACATCCTGATTGGCCACATGCAGCACAATGCCCGTGACCCGCTCCGCGACCATATGCACGGCCGCGTGTACCGGATCACCTACCCGTCGCGGCCGCTGGTAAAACCTGCTGTCGTTGACGGAGCCAGTATTGACGAATTACTGGAAAACCTGAAAGTACCCGAATACCGGACGCGCTACCGCACCCGCCGTGAGCTTCGCGGCCGCAATGCGGGAGAGGTTCTGACAAAGCTTAAGCCGTGGATTGCCGGTCTTGACAAAAACGATCCGCGCTACGAGCATCATCTGCTGGAGGGCTTGTGGGTAAGCTGGGGGCTGAATAAAGTAGACCAGGGGCTGCTGCGGCAGTTGCTCAAAGCAAAAGACTACCACGCCCGCGCCGCTGCGGTGGAGGTGGTTCGGTACACGGGGCATCAGGTGCCGGACCAGGCCAATCTGCTTATGCAGGCTGTCCGGGATGAAAACAGCCGTGTCCGGTTGACCGCTATTGTAGCTGCTTCGTGGTTGCCGAAAGAAAAGGGTTTACCGATTCTGGCCGAAGCCAAAAAGAAACCGCTCGATGACTGGATGACGCATGCGTATGAAACAGCCGTTGCGCACCTGAGCGGCGTAGCGGTCAAAAAAGAAAAGGTGGAAGCGACCATTACTTCCCTGACCGGTGCTGATTTGACTGCCTTTAATCAGGGGAAAGCGATTTATGCCAAAGAGGGTTATTGCTCAACCTGCCATCAGGCCGATGGCAAGGGTCTGGTGGCGTCGGGCTTCCCGCCGCTTGCCGGTACAACCTGGGTGACTGGCAATGAAGAGCGGCTGATCAAAATTGCGCTGAAAGGACTTATGGGTCCGATTGAAGTGAATACAAAAAAATACCCTGGTCAGGTACCGATGACGCCCTTTGGTGGTCTGTTAAACGATCAGGAAGTGGCTGCTGTACTGACCTATGTCCGGAATTCGTTCGGCAACAAAGCACCGGCGATTACAGCGGCTCAGGTCAAAAAGGTGCGGGAAGCGACGAAAAGTAAGCAGGATTTCTACACGGCACAGCAATTGGCGGCGGACTATCCCAATGAGTAATAGCCAATACTATTTTATAACTTCCGGGAAGTTTAAAACTTCCCGGAAGTTATAGACTAATTCACCTTCGTAATCTGCAACACCACACTTGCCCGTCCGGCACTAACGTTCGGGTTGATCCCCACATTCATCAGGAACGACCCCGAATACACCTTTGACTCGTCAACCGGAGATTTTTTGCCCGGGTACACATTCAGCTCTTTAAGGCGGTATTGCTTATCGGGATCCAGCCCGGCAAACCGGATCGGCCGGCTGGTGAATGACTCAACCACCCGGTTTGAGTGAAAATAGGTAAACATCACCGCCCGGTTTTTATCCTGACTTACATATCCGACAGACGCCACCGGCCCTTCGTACGGACTGGCGAGCCGGTACTGGTCGCCATGCCAGACAATATCCTTGAACGAATCATAGTTTTTCAGCGCCTGCTGGCAAAACGCGAGGTCATCAGGACTCAGGTGACTGACAACTACGTCAAAGCCTAGTTTCCCCATACTGGCCACATCTACGCGGAACTTGATCGGCTGCTTTCCCCAATCCGTTACGTGACAGTCGGTAGTAATCGACGGAAAAAAGTAGGAATAATTCCATTGCAGGAAAATCCGCTCGATGGGCTCGGTATCGTCACTTGGCCAGAATTCTGTAAAGTACTTCAGCAATTCATAATCACCCCGGCCACCGCCGCCGGAACACAGCATCATCGGCACTTTCGGGTATTTTGCCCGAATGCGTTGCAGAACCTTGTAGAGGCCGTTCACATACTCCACGTACAGGTGGGTCTGCGGAATTTTATTTTTCTGTAACCATGCCGAATACGCATTGTAAATCACAGCGTTACAATCCCATTTGATAAACGCCAGTTCCGGATTTCTGGTGAACAGGCCATCCACCACGCCAAAGACAAAGTCCTGAACGTCAGGGTTGGCCAGGTCGAGCACCAGCTGGTTGCGGTAATATTTCTCCGGCCGCTCGGGCTGACGAATCACCCAATCCGGATGTTTTTCGTAGAGTTCGCTTTTTGGGTTTACCATTTCCGGCTCAATCCAGATACCGAATTTTACACCGGTTTTTTGTGCTTCCTTCACCAGATACCCGATACCGTTCGGCAGTTTCTTCACGTTTTCCTGCCAGTCACCCAGACCAGCGTTGTCGTTGTTACGGGGGTATTTGTTGCCGAACCAGCCATCATCCAGCAAGAACATATCTGCACCCAGCTTTTTCGTGTCGCCGATGAGGCCTGACAACTTGGTTTCGTCAAAATCGAAATAGGTGGCTTCCCAGTTGTTGAGCAGCGTCAGCCGCTGCCCGTTGCCATCGAGTACACGGTAATTACGCGCCCAGCTATGTAGCTGCCGGCTGGCCTGACCGGTGCCATTGCCCGACAGGGTATATATCAGCGAAGGCATTTTGAAGGATTTTCCGTTACCAAGGGTATAGGCGGAGGCATACGGATTAATGCCCGCGATCAACCGCAGGTTCTGATACGAATCGATGTCAAAATCCAGCTTATAATTCCCGCTCCAGGCCAGTTGCCCCAGCATGACCATACCACTGTTTTCCCGCGCCGGCTGTCCGAACGAGACCATAAAATTAGGCGTACCCAACAGCATGGCGCGCGTACCGAGCTTACTGTCAACCGTCTTCATGCCCTGAAGCAGTTTCTCTTCCATCGGCTGCATTTCTTTAAGATACTGCCCCTGAAAGGTAGTCAGGTAAAAGTCCTTGTTCGTGAAAAACAGGTTTGCCGACGCATACTTGTTCAGGACAACAGGTCCTTTTTCATCGTTTCTGATCTCAGACCATTGCTCAAATACGTTTTCTTTTTTCCAGACTTTATAGTAGAGCGTCACCGACACTTTATAGACCGGATCGGCGACCAGAACAGCCGTTTCCGTCACATTCGCGTCAATCGGGGTAGTTTTATGACTTACATACTTCAGATCCAGCGACGGGTTGCCATCGTTATGAATCAGTTCAATTGCCGGTTCGGCCAGGTTCCAGGTACCCGCGGGTGTGTAAGCATTGCTATAAATACCACTGTTATCACCCGGAAAGCGGAACGTGGCCGCAATATGTTTATATTCATCCGGCCGGTTCAGACGCTCACCGCAGTACACCATGTGCAGATAATTTTGTTTATCTGTGTGTAAAACGATGGCAAACCGGTCAGATTCAAGCGGAATGGTTGTCTGTGCAAAGCCCGTAAGCGGCATGATCAGGCACAGAAAAAAAAGTATACGATAAGACAGTGACATACGCAGGCGTTAGGTTAACACAGTTGAAAAACGGAATGCTCCTGCGATCTACTGATTGCTGATGCTAATCAACCTACAGAGCAAACCATAACCGGCGGCACTATGTCTGAATACCTCATCAGTGGTGATTCCACTAATGTACAGTATATTAATTCTGCCGCCTTCCGGCGCCATACGTTGACATTCTGGCATGATAATATTGTATAATTTTTAGAGAACATGATGTAGGGTAATGACATGGGTTCTGCCTAAGTTTGTATAAACTTTTCTTACTTAGATATACTGTTTCTGGATCAGTGACTAATCCGGCTTGCCCGGGCTTTTCGGTTTTCCGGTCAATATCAATCAGGCTTCAACAGGAAAAGTAAGCAACCTTTAACTCACTAATTACTCAACTGATGTTACGACTTCGTACCCTCTGTTTGGTTGGCTGGGTGGGTTTGGTGCATGCCGGGATTGCCGGTGCACAAACACACCCAGCAGAGAAGCAAGCACTTCTGGCAGGAATTGAGAAGAACAATGGCAAGGCTCAACGGACGGCCGCGCCAACAGCTACAGGTAATACCGGTCTTCGGGCAGAACGCCCGGTGAACGGTGTTGTCAAGGATGAAAATGGTCAGGGACTACCTGGTGTTAACGTCGTGATTAAAAACACGGGCCGCGGCACCACAACCGATCCAAACGGTGCCTTTCAGCTTAACGTACCGGATGACGCAACCACGCTGGTATTCAGTTCAGTAGGTTACCTGAATCAGGAAATAGCCATCGGAACAAAATCCACGGTGGAAGTATCAATGCAGGTCGACGCCCGGCAACTGTCGGAGGTTGTTGTAGTTGGGTATGGCACCCAGCGCAAACGCGATCTGACCGGATCGGTGGTCTCCATCAAAGGCGAAGAAACCACCAAAGTACCGGTAACGACCGTCGTTGAATCGTTGCAGGGTAAAATCCCCGGCGCAGACATTACGCGTGCCAACGGGTATGCGGGACAAGGGGCGTCTATCCGCATCCGCGGGAACCGGTCCATTGCCAACCCTGGCAGTTCCAACAACGTACTCTACATTGTAGACGGCGTGCAGGGAGTAAACGCGTCTGACATTAACCCAAATGATATTCAGTCGATTGACATACTGAAAGATGCCTCGTCAACGGCTATTTACGGGTCACGCGGGGCGAACGGGGTTGTCATTATCACGACTAAACGCGGCACGTCGGGTAAACCAAAACTGACCCTGAACTCCTATGCGGGGGTTTCGGAAGTTGCCGGTTACGGCGAGTTTATGAACGGACCGGAGTACATTGCTTTCCGCCGGGAAGCCTATCGGGCTGCCGGTACATGGAGCAACCCGGCAGATGATTCTAAAATATTTAACGCCAATCAGTTACAGGCGATTCAGAACAACCAGTTTACAAACTGGCCGGATCAGCTGTTGCATAACGGCTTTCAGCAGGATCATACGCTGGGCATTACGGGTGGAACGGATAAAACAAAAATCTACTTCTCCGGTGGTTATTTTCAGGAAAAAGGCCTGATGAAACTCGATGAGTACAAACGCTACTCGGCCCGCCTGAACGTCGATCAGACCATTAATAATTGGGTAACGGTTGGTATGCAAACCCAGCTTGCCTACATCGACAACGATATCCGTCGTGACCCTTTCAACACGGCGTCAAACATTTCACCGTTAGGAACCCCTTACGATGAAAACGGCAATTTTATCGTGTTCCCGTTAGGTGGTACGGTCATCAACCCGCTGGCCGATGAGCAGCCTAATGCATACAAACGCAATACGAAAACTAACCGCGGAACCTTATCGACCTATCTGGAATTAAAGCCATTCGAAGGCTTTACCATCCGGTCAACGCTTGGTGCTATTTTTTCCACTTCGGAGGCGGGCAGCTTTTATGGCCGTAACACAATTGACGGTCGCGGAGCGAATGCCCAGGCCTCAATTACCAATAACCAGAGCCGGAACCTGAGCTGGGAAAACGTGCTTACGTATAAACGTACCGTTCGGGATCATTCGTTTACGATTACGGGGGTAACAAGCTATCTGTCATTTACCAATACGTCGAGTTATGCGGGGGGTAGCAATCAGCTGATTCCGGCGCAGTATTTTTACAACCTGACCGCGGCCAACCAGAATCCATTCTATGGCAGCGGGTTTAGCAGCAACCGCCTCATATCCTTTACCGGCCGTGTTAATTACAATTTTAAAGACCGCTATCTGCTGACTGTCACCGGCCGCAGCGACGGATCTTCGAAACTGGGGGAAGGCCATAAATGGGCATTTTTTCCGTCGGCAGGGCTTGGCTGGCGCATTGTGGAAGAGAAATTCATGCAGAACCAGAACCTGTTTACCGACCTCAAACTACGGGCCAGCTACGGAATTTCGGGGAACGACGTGATTAATCCCTATGCTACCCAAAACTCTCTGGCGACCGTTTCATTTTCGTACAACGATGCCAATGCGGCTAATGCGTATCTGATCAATCAGACAATCGGCAATCAGAACCTGCAATGGGAACTGACCCGCACGGCAGACATCGGGCTGGACGTAGGCATCCTGCAAAACCGGATTACGGCCAACCTTGATTACTACGATGCCCGCACCAACGACCTGATCTTCCCCTATACTCTCCCGCTTCTGACAGGTGTTACCACTGTTAACCGGAACATCGGTATAACGCGTAACCAGGGTCTGGAACTGGCAATTCAGTCGCAGAACATCAGCCGGAAGGATTTCACATGGTCGACTAACCTGACGTTTGCCCGCAACCGCGAGCGCATTGTATCGCTGCCGAACGGCAATGTGATTGCGGACGACTACCGTAATTCACTGATTCAGGGACAGCCATCGCAGATTTATTACGATTACCGCAAGCTGGGTATCTGGCAACTCGGCGAAGAATCGGCGGCAGCAAAGTACAACGCGATTCCCGGCGACATTAAGATTGCAGACCTCAATAACGACGGTATTATCAACAGCCTCGACCGGACGATCATTGGTTCCCGCGTGCCGAAATGGACCGGTGGCTTATCGAATGATCTCCGCTATAAAGGCTTTGATCTCAACGTGTTGGTGATTGCCCGTGTCGGACAGTGGATCAGCTCCGATTACTACGCCAAGTACAACCGGAACGGCAATAACAACGGCGCCCGCATCGATTACTGGACACCGGAAAACCCGACGAACGAATACCCGCGGCCGAACGCGACCCGCGCCTCTACCTATGTGACGACGTTGACAGAGCGGGAAGCATCCTATGCCAAAATCCGGAACATTACCCTTGGGTATACCATTCCGAAGGCGATTACCGGTAAGGCCAAAATTGACAACCTGCGCATTTATGTATCGGGTAAAAACCTGCAATCGTTCAGCAACATTAAGGATTTTGATCCTGAAGGGGAGGGCGTTATCGATCGTCCGCTGAATCGTTTGTATGTATTCGGGCTAAACCTGGCATTCTAACAGTAACCGCAAATCGTATGAAATCGTACATAAAATTTATAACGGCACTTGTACTGGGCACCTCCCTGATGGCTTGTGAGGATGCCTTACGCGAATACAATCCGGCCGGGTCAACGGCCCCGAGCCTGTTTACCACCCCCGAAGGCATTGAGGCTGGTGTGAATGGCATTTATACCTATAACCGGTATTTCTACGGAAAAGAAGAAGGCCAGGCGTTACTGGAAATGGGCACCGACATCTGGACCAATGCCGCCAATAACGGCAATACAGGCTCCAACGGGGTTTTTCCGCAACCTTCGCTAACGACTTACCAGAGCTTAGCATCTGACAATGTCTGGGTAAAAAACCGGATGTGGCAGCAATGCTATGCCGCCATCAACCTGGCCAATACGGTGTTGAAATATATGCCCGAAGCAGGCTTGCCGGCATCACGGCAAAAAGAGCTGGAAGGGGAAGCCCGTTTCCTACGTGCCTGGTATTACTACCATCTGGTGGAAAGTTTCGGAGCTATTCCGCTCCGGCTAACCCCGACAGAAGGTATTGAAACAACGGCCTCACGCGTTGCACCGGATCAGGTATACGAACAGATTCTGAGCGACTTACAGTTTGCCGTCACGGCTATTCCGCTGACCACCACGGACTATGGCCGCATCACACGACCGGCTGCCGAAGCGTTTCTGGCCAAAATTTACCTGACACGCGGTAAAAATCAGGAGGCGGGGAATTTTGCCAAAAAGGTAATTACCGGGTATTCGTATAAACTGCTGGCGAACTATGCCGATCTGTGGCGTATGACCAATCAGCAGAATACGGAAGTACTCTGGTCGGTAAATTATTCCTCAAATCTGGCCTTCAACGCAGGCAGTAACATAAACCATACGTTATACCTGATGGAATATAATACCCAGCCAGGTATGAAACGCGATGTGGCGAATGGCTTCCCGAATGTTCGCTATATGCCGACCCTGTTTCTGCTGAACCTGTATAATGAGCAAAGCGATACACGGTATTTCGCCTCGTTTAAAGCGGCCTGGTTTGCTAACGAAACAGATGCGTCAAAGCGGCCGGCAGGTATCAATGTTGGGGATACGGCCATTTACACCACGAAATATCCGGTCTCTGCGGCTTTCCGGCAATCAAAAAAATACCGGATTTACGACCAGAACGACATGTATAAAGCCGATGGAACACCCAATGACCGGTTCCATTATGTGTCGCTCCGGAAATTTGAAGACGCCACCCGGGCCACGGATGCCACGACAGAAAGTTCGCGCGATGCCTACCTGATCCGGTTGGCTGACATTTATCTCGTTGCTGCCGAAGCACAACTGAATCTGGGCCGGAAGGATTCGGCGGCGTATTACCTCAACCAGGTCAGAACGCGGGCGGCGGTAGCCGGCCGGCAGACCAGCATGCAGGTCGCAGCCGCTGATGTGACGATTGACTTTATTCTGGACGAGCGAGCCCGCGAACTGGCCGGTGAGCAGTACCGCTGGTTTGATCTGAAGCGGACCAACAAACTGCTGGAACGGGTCCGGAAATATAACCCGGATGCCGGTAAGTATATTCAGGACTTTCACCTGCTGCGGCCTATTCCGCAAAGTGAAATTGATGCCGTGACCAGCAAAGGGACGTTTACGCAGAATCCGGGGTATTGATTTTAGTACCTGACTCTCTAGTCGTAAACCGCCCGGGAGTCAGGATTATTCATGTAATATGATAACGGGCAGCAATGCAGTGTTGTGCCTTTTTTAGTTTCCTTCACTTTTCACCACACTTGCCGGCAGTTCATACAGCAACCACTGTTTGTTTCTGATCGAGGCTGACTTTTGCCGGATCAGCTGGATAAAATCATTGATCCCGACCGGTTCATTGCCATTGGCGTGAATCAGTACCAGACTGCCCTGTTTGGGTTGCTGTCCTTTGGCCAGCCACGCATCGCTGCCAATCGGTAACAGCCCGAAATCCAGAATACGGTCGAAGACCAATTTATCGGATACGAGACCGGGGAAGCGGAAAAAAACCGACGGCACAAGCCCGTTCTGTAACATCGTCTGTTCATTAAGCAGTACCTCTCCGGCAATATCCGTGTTCGGCTCCAGCAGGAAATTGACAGGCAGCGGGCGTTTGGGATCAAACCGGTGATGATACGAATGGTTTACCCAGGTAATGTCCAGATCGCCCCTTGCCGACAGCGATTTCAGATATGCCAGATCGTCCTGGTGGCTGTTCATCCAGAGGCCCGACACCGTAATCGTTACCGGAATTGGTTTTTCCTCGTCCCCGAAAGCAGCAATCAGGTTTTCAAACACCGACCGTGTTAAAGGCTTGGTCGAAGGGCAAAGGTCAATGGTCAGACTGAACCCCCGTTCGGTTGTATCGGCGCGTTCAATGCCGGCGTCCTGCAGGTTGCTGTCCCGCGCTTTTTCAACCGCCAAGGCTTTGACATAGGCAGTCCGGCCAAACTGCTGTTGCAGCGATGTCTGCGTTGCCCGCCGTACGGCATTGTCGGGAAGTGCTGCCACCGAGGTATTCATGGTCTGCGGATTCACCAGCAGGTACATGGATCGTCCCTGAAACGCCCATTTCCGAAGCGACACCTGCGTTGGCTTCTGCGTTGTCACGCCGTAAAAAACCGTATACCCTGACAGCTGCGCCAGGGTCGGCATACTGCCTGCACACAGCAGCCAGCTACTTATCAGAACCTTACGGATTGCTGCCTGTGTATATCTGTTAGTAAAACCCACCCGTTGCCAAACCATACCTTGCTTCTTTCCGGAAAACGCTTTTCTACCGGTTCCGGGCTGCAACATTACGGTAAGTTTATGATTTTCGTATAGAATAGCACCTGAATTTCTGCATACAGGGCAGCAATTACCCCCTTACCGCATCATGCACGAAATACTGACTACCGGCACCAGATTCTTAAGGACCACCGGCCGGTTATAAATCGTCCGGACGGCATAGCTCAGCATCACATTCCGGCTGAACCGCCAGTCGCCGCCATAGGCAATCGTAAACTGCCGGGAAAGCGTCAGTTTTTCGTTCGCCTGCTGAATCGCCTCGGCAAAAAAATTGAATTTCGGGCTACCATACCGGATGTTGACACCAGCGGTCAATTGCTGCTGAAGGCGGTTTTGCCGTGTTAACTGCGAAAACTCCGTGTACCGGATCAGGCCCGAAATCAGGAACCGGCGGCCGATACCGACACATCCGTTTGCCCAGACCGACCAGCCGTCGGTGGACAGATTCAGGCTATCGAGACCCGGATTGGCAAACGTGTAGGCCCGCCCGTAGGCCACATCCAGAAACGACGCATTCCAGTGCTGCTTCACAAAGAGCGTTGACAGCTCATTGATTTTTGCCTTTTGCCGTTTGTCTAGATCATCAATCAGTTGGTCGGTGCCGTTCAGCTGGGTAATGATAAAATCGCGTTGCTTCAGATTTTCACTGACCGGCGGCAGATTCCGCAGGGAGTCCAGCCAGACCTTCCGGTCGAGCTGCAGCCGGTCACGCTGCTGGTAGTATGTCTCCGTCGATTCGCGGAACAGATCTTCGTCGTCGAGCGGATCTTTGCTGCGAAACAGGGTAATTTTTCCTGCCATGGCCAGCCGCCGGTCAAAGGTATTATCGCCGGTCTGCTGTTCAATGGTACCGGCCGAGATGTCCAGCGTCGACAGCATTTTCATAAACGTTGTCGCCCGCTGGTATTTCCGCAGATTTGTACGGTTGTAAAACAGCTCCCAGACCGGTTGCGCCTGAATGGCCAGGTTGGGCCGCAGCCGGTAGGACTGAAACGACCAGTCGACCTTAAAATCACGGATATTGCCGGGCCGCATAACCGTCGACGGATTTACGCCCAGCAAATCAAAAGCGGCAGAAACCGGTATCTGAAATTCGAGGGGTTTACTGGCCCCGTTAGCCACAGGCAGGCCCTCCTGGGCAAGGGCGGATAAGCTGGCAAGGCCTAAAAAAAATGTCAGGCATAGGGTTCTCATCGTGAACAACAGCGTTAACCCGGCCGATGACAGGCATCGGACCGGGTGAATGGGGAATAAAAAGAATCGTTAACGGTTCAGCCGTTTGTTGCGCATCGCCTCAAACTGCTTGTTTACAAACTGATTGGCATACACCTTAGGATCCAGTTTTCGCTTGATGATATCCGCCACCGGAATCACCCGCTCATACAATGCCCTGAACCGCGCCTCCTGACTCAGTTTGATATCCTGACTGATCCGGCCTGATTTCTCGAACGCTGTTTTAAACCTGACGCTCACCGGCGGTAAGGCAGGCATGGTCTGGCAGGTTGCGGTAGCCATGTTCTTCCGGGCATCGTAGGTCAGTACCTGCGTCAGCTTGCTAAATACGAGTGGCTGGTAGACTGCCGCCTGACCGCGCGTGTTCATGTGCATGGTTCCGTGAATATTGCCCTGCTGTTCATAGGCCGCAAAAATTGAATTAAAGTAGCGGCTGTTTCCGTCGCAAACACACATCCCGTTTAACCGGCTGGCATTCATGGAACCGGACACAAAATGCCAGTCGGGAAAACCGCTGGAGCGGTAGGACGCTATTTTGTCGGCCACCATCCGGTTCATCGGGACCAGAAAACCTTCCTTTGCGGCTTTAAAATCGGCCTGGGTCGCAAACAGGGTTGAAAAGACATGCGCCGACGAGGGGGAGCCATTGGCCGGAATACATCCTTCGATTTGCCTCAGGAACCGGTCCAGATCACCGCCCGATGCCTGAATCGCCTGGATGAACTCAATAAACCCGTTGCCCATGATCTCCGCTGCCGATAAGCCCGTACTCACACTATTCAGGGTATTACAGCGCAGGTAATTGACCAGGTAGTCATAATTCGGACTGTCGAACAACCCCGAAGCCGCACAGTCGTCGCGGTTGTTATCGCCGGCAAAGAAACTGACAATGGCTTCACCTACGCGGCACATGCTCTCGGCAATGTTCTGCTCGGTCTGGATCGACGATTCGAGCAGGGTAAAAATTGCAAACACAAAAATATTCTGTGGCAACCCGCAGTAACTACCCGATTCGTTCAGCGTCGGATCAGGATATTCGGTACTGAAAACGTACCGGATACACTGATTGTCCAGAAAGCGGCGTAATTCGTCATAGCTGGCAGGCAGGGTATTATTCAGGTTTTCGGTATACCGGGCAATATTGGGGGCCAGCCCGCCTTTAAATGCTTCTTCAACTGCCTTGCCGAAACCAACATCATTACCGCCTACGGAAACTACTACCGCATCAATTTTACCCTGAATGTCGCCTTTAAATTTACCGGCCTGTTCAAAAACCGTTTGTAGCTGACGGAACTGGGCAGGCTCGGTGTTATTCACCAGATTGCCGTTCTGATCGCAGAAGCCAGGTGTATAATTGTCGCTGATAATATGCCAGGTAGCCGCTCCCGAACAGCTCACAAAAAACGGCTCATAGATAACGGCCACGTGCGGATTGGCCCCCACAAACTGCTGTACGGCCTTGTACTCTCCTGAATTCAGCGAGCGATGACAACCCGGCAGCTGCCACAGGGTACCCGGCGCCGGAGCCCCCTCCCCTGACGAATAGGAATCGCCGATGACGGCGATATTCATTGGCCTCGGCATGGTAAAACTCTCTGTCGCCGTCAGATCCGAATCGGTGTTGCTGGTGGCCACATACCAGCGATAAATCACTTTCTGCCCTCCCCTTGCCTCTATCACCGTACTGCCGATAGCGCCATTCCGGTTACCCGAGTGCGGCAGAATTACCTCCCACCGGCCATTGACAAGTTGCGCCTGTGTTACGCCGAGGTCCTGCCGTGAACGGGCTTCCGTTGGATTGAGTTTCTCGCGGATCGAACCGGTTTCGGTTACACTATAGTACAGATAAACCGTTTGGGGTTGGAGTGCCGCGTTGTTCAGGCTTAGCTTCTTCCGGAAGGTCGCCGATAGTTTCCGCTCTCCGATTACCCCTTCCGGTGTTGTTGTAGCGGCCAGGGTAGGGTTAGCAATTTCCTGTAAACGGGGGTCAACCTGCACCTGCGGTTGCTGGGGCAATTGGGCAAAGAGGGGCTGTATGGCTGCCATCAGCAGCAGCCAGATCCATTTTTTCATGATTGATAGCGTTTAATTAGTGGCAGCCCTACATACATCCAAGCGCACAGGCGGCGAAGCATGGCGCACAGGCCACACCTGCACAACCAAAGAAAACCGCAACGGTAACCGGGACGCCAAGCCCGCCGGAGGCTACCGATAATATGGCCGTCACGCCCCCGCAAATGGCTACGCCCGCCAGGCAGCTGTTTTTACAGTCGGCTTTAACGCGTGTTTTAAACCCGAACGGCCCTTCCAGCACCACACTGGCAGTATTCCCACCGATACAGTTCCGGAAACAGCGGCCGAAACTGTGGGCTTTCTGAATTTTGCCCCCCGATGAAAACCATTCTTCCGACAGCAGCAAGGCCTTATCCATTGACTTTTCGCCCACCGGAAAAACCAGATAAGCCTTGTAAATCTGATCACCCACCTGCCGCCAGACCATTGAGCAGCCCTGCCCTTCCTTTTCATTCGGGTTATAGAAATCATAGGCGCAGAACATCACCGGCACTTTTTTCCCTTTCTCGTCAACCACAGTACCCGAGAACCCCCATGACCCTTCCTTTACTTCATACCGTTTAAACTTACGGCCTCTGACCTCGCCGGTCAGCAGTTTCCAGTCTTCATCACCGCCGAACTTTTCCCAGAGCTTCGTCATTTCGTCGGGTGAAAATACTTTCTGGCTAACCAGTTCGCCCTGAGCAATAGCATTCACCGCCAGCCCGCAGACCAGCATCAGCATTAACATTGTCCGTAACATAGTTGTAATTGGTTTAAGATATGGGAAACAGGAAACTAATCGAATCAGCATCGGGCACAGCAATCCCGCTCACTAACGATGGCCTATATACGCCAGTGATATTGGTTGTTTACCCGCTCACGTAATACCCGGACTGTGCCGGTTTTTCTGCTTTAATCAGGTTATGAGGTTACCCCGCAGTCGAGGGCGAGCATCAGCAGACAGGCTGCCTGATCACCGCAACGGGCAACCATACAGTCGAGATAGGCCCGCAGGTTAAACATCCTGGACTTACCCTGAAATGTATAGAATTCAAAAAATGCATTCGGATAGCAAAACGTATTGGCCGTTCTGGTTTCACAGGTTGTTTCGCAGCTGCCGGCCGTCAGCCGGTTTTTAAAACACATGTGCCAGCCGGTAGCCTGCGCAAGTTCGCCCCGGTTATTTATAACCCATTCCTGCGCCTGTTGCAGGCCGGCCATATTCTCCGGAAAGATCAGAAAAGCTTTATACTGGCGCCGGTTCTGCTGAATCCAGATGATCGCTGCCGAAGCCGATCCTTTTTCGGTCATGGGTTCAAACAGCCACACACCCATAAACAACGGAATTCCCTGCCCGTCAACCCCTCTGAATCCCCAGGCGGCTTCCGCCCCGGATTGCCGGGAAAATCCTTTGCGCTGGATACCGGCGGTTAACCCACTACCTGACGCATCGGCCGGGAACGTTGCCCAGACTTTATCCAGTTCGCGGGCATCGAGCATGGTCAGCTGCCGGATCTGCCCGTTACCGGCCCGGAGCCAGACCGGTTGCAGAAGAAGCCAGCAGCACAGGATGCCGGCCAGCCGGTAGAGCTGACTGGTTAATTGACCGGAGATTGGAACGGGCTGAATCATGGACCAAAATTGAGTCCTTTTCAGCGGAGATACATCGGGGAATGTCCCGAATCTGAAAAATCAGGGTTTTCCCTGAGTTTGTTGGCCCGGACTTATACCAGCCCTTTTTCCAGCGCAATTTTCACGAGACCCGCCACATTCCGGGCACCCAGTTTCTGCAGCAGGTTCGTCCGGTGGGTTTCTACCGTTTTGGTCGTTACAAACAATGTATCGGCAATCTCCTGCGTAGTCATTTCGTTGACAATCAGCTTCAAGACTTCCTGCTCCCGCTGTGTCAATGCCGGCATATACGACAATTTTGCTGACTGTTCCAGACCCATCGAGCTCGACAGCAGAATTTCCTGCACCTGGGGCTGTATATAGCGTTTGCCGTCCCTGGCAGCTATAATAGCGTCCTTTATTTCGCGGAAGCCGGCATTTTTGAGGAGATACCCGGAGGCTCCGTTCTGAAATGCGGCTTTAACCAGCGCCGGCTCGGAATAGGAAGTCAGCATCAGTATTTGTACGTCGGGAAACCGCTGGCGCAAATCGCGGCAGATTTTGATGCCGTCGAGCTTGTCGAGGTGTATATCAAGCAGCAGCACCGCTACCGGCGATGTCCGCAGCAAGGTTTCACACCCGGTTAATTCCGTTGCACCCCAGCCGGCTTCGATGTCCGGATGCTGTTTAAACAGGCTCATCAACCCTTCAACAACCAGCGGATGATCATCCAGAATACCAAATCGAATCATGTTAAGCGAAATGTTTTGAATTACAGTACGTTAGTTCCAGCGAAATGGTGGTACCTCTCCCGATAACCGACTGAACGCTGAAGGTTCCGCCCAGGTCAGCAATCCGTTTCCGGCAGTTTTTAAGTCCGTTTCCCCGCGAGGCCAGGGCTTCTTCCACGTCAAAACCTTTTCCATCATCGTCGATACGGATGGTGAGCTTTTCGGGCTGCGCCGACACAGCAATGTTAATATGGGTAGCCCCTGCATACCGGATGGCGTTACCGATCATTTCCTGCACACAACGGTAAATCCCCAGCTCCGTAATGGCATTCATTTCCGGCGTTTCACCCTGGACAGCAATATGCAGCGATGGCCCTGCTCCCGTCTGTAACTGGCTGACGTACTCCCGCAGCGCGCCAGTCAAGCCATAATACTGGAGCAGGTAAGGCATTAGTTTCTGCGAAATCCGGCGAACTTCCTTACTGGCTTCATCCAGCAAGGCCACGGGTGGCTCCTCGGTTTCCGCCACGAACCGATGCGCAAACGCCTCCACCCTGAACCGCGCGGCGGCCAGAATACCGCCCAGCCCGTCGTGGAGTTCGCGTGCAATCCGCACCCGCTCCTGCTCCTCTCCGGTAATCATGGCTTTCAGATTAGCCATTTCATGTTCCTGTGTCAGGGTCTGTATTTTCTGGAGCTGCAACAGATCCTTAACCTTCTGTTTTTGCCGGTAACCATAAAGTACTGCAACCAGACTGATCAGCAGGAGACCGGCAAAAATCGCCGTCGCCAGCACCAGTTGCCGGTTATAGGCTATCTCTTTCCGGTGAAACCGCTCGCGCTCCTGATACCGCAGAATCCGGCGCTCGTTATCATAAAACGCCTGTAACATGGCCAGCCGCTGTTTTTTTTCAGCATCCTGAATGTCATCGTCGATCTGCTTCAGCAGCCGGTGTGTATCAACGGCGCGTTTGTAGTTTTTAAGCTGGTAATAAATTTCTGTCTGGCCTTTGGCAAAGGCCCGGCGCGTGTAGGTTGACACCTGGTTCTGGCGGCTGGCCATCAGGGCGATCCCGCGATCCAGAAATGTCAGGGCACTTGCCGGATCTGATGCGATAAACAGCTTACACTGGGCCAGATAAATCATGATGGCAACGTCAAACTCCCGTCCGTTCAGGGCAGCAGTAAGGCCCCGGTTATACCAGACCATAGCTTCCTGTGTGTTTTTGAGCGCAGCAAAATCATTGCCCAGCGCCCAGGCAGCAATGGCCTTTCCACGGGCTGACCCTTTCAGCGAAGCATGGGCAAATGACTGTTGGTTGACGGTAATGGCCCGGTCGTATTGTCCGATCTGATCATAGCACTGCCCCAGATTAGACAGGATCTGATAGCGTTCGGTGAGTTCAAACCGGCTTCGGGGAGTAGCAGGCAGGAGCGCCAGTCCCCGCTTGAGGTGCTGAATAGCTTTTGTAAGCTGGTCCAGGTCGGAATAAAGCAATCCCAGCAGGTTATGCTGATTGGCGAGCATGGTCGAATCGTTCAGTTGCCCGGCCACCTTAATGCCCCGTAACGCAAACTGTATGCCTTGCTCAACCATGGCGTTGTAGTAAAAGACTTCACTCTGGTAGGCCAGCAAATAGAACTCCATGGCGGGATAAGGTTCACGCTGCACCAGCCGGAAACCTTTGTTGAGCATGACCTGGGCCGAATCAAACCGCGAAGAATCCATTTGGGCCGATACAGCCGAAATGATTCTTACCAGTTCTTTGGTCCGTAGATCTGTCCGTGCGGCCGGTCCGGGTCCTTCTTTTCCCGCGACGGCTGAAAAAAAAGACACAAACAGGCAGCTGACGACGATCAGTGCGTTGGTAGTCATGCTATACTCCTTTGGAGACAGCAAGTATAAACATAGCAGCTTTATTAAAAAACCATTAATGAGTAAACGTAAGAAAAAGATCCGTAAAGAGCTCGGACTACGGGCAACCGGTTACGTTTACCCATTACTTCACCCCGGCCGCTATCAGGGGTAATGCTACACGAAACTGCCCGGCCTCCTCACTGACAACCGGCTGTGGTTGCCCCAGAATGTCATATTTTGCCAGAATGTTGTTTAAACCCACGCCATTGGAAAGGACGCCCTGTCTTTTGCGCTGGAGGTTATTTGTGATGTGGAGGTTTGCCAGCGCATCCGTCTGAATCCGGATCGTTAAGGGCCGGCTTGCCATCACCACATTATGTTTAACGGCGTTTTCAACCAGCAGCTGTAGCGTCAGCGACGGTAATTTATAGCCCTTAAACCGGGGGTCGATTTCCGTTATCAGGCTGAATCCGTTGCCATACCGCGTCCGGAGCAGGTGGGCATACGACTGGACAAAGTTCAGCTCCGCATCCAGATCGGTTAAATCCTGTTCATTGGCCCGCAACACGTAGCGGTATACCGAGCTTAACTCCTCAGCAAAGCGCTCTGCCTGCTCCGGATTTTCGCCGATGAGGGCTATCAGTGAATTAAGGCTGTTGAACAGAAAATGCGGATTTACCTGTTGTTTCAGCACATCCATCTGCTGCATCATGTGCAGTTGTTTCAGCTCAAATTCGCGCCGGTTGCTTTCGCGTAACTGGTAATAGGTAAAAATGGCCTCATGACATCCCGCCGACACCACATTGGTTACCAGGCCAATCATTAATACCCACGGCAGCGTTTCGGGTTTATATGGATAGCCAAGCCAGTCAAACAGGCCGAAAACCAGCGGAATGGTTGCCAGCATAAACCCCGAATACCCCAGCATAGAATAAAGCAGCCGGTTCCCGAAGTGATCAGGATGACCATAACGGTACCGCATGTATTTCATCCAGCTGGTAAGCACGATAAATACCACTGCTCCCCAGCAATTGACAATCACCGTGGTCTGTACAAACAGGGTCTTATCGCGGTAGTAGGCACTTCCGAAAATGACGTAATTGGCAATAAACAGGGCCGGTGAATTCAGCAGGTAAATCAGAAAATCGTAGCGGTCAAATTTAGCCCACTTTTTCATGCGCGAACAGGTATGCTTTACGTTGGTGAAACAGGTGAATAAAAACCACTACGAGGCTTACTGAAACCTTTAAATATACCGGATTAAGTATACAATACACACAATTTACTGTAACCTCCGGCTGGCTGAGGGTTGCTTACCAGATAGTACGATACCGGCGTTCCAGTTCAGCAGCGGTGCCGTTTTTGATTGCTTTGCGGCCAAACCAGTTCAGAACAGGTTGTAAGGCGGCCATCCAGCCGGTCATGTACGTCCCGCTGATGAGCACGATATAGCCGAGCGTGTACAGACTTTTCGGCATGCCTTTCGGATCGGTTTTGCCGTCGCGGGCGAGGCCATAGGTGATTTGCAGCGTTTGTTCAAAACCAGGACAACCCGGTGAAATACGACACTGGAACCGGCAGTCGGTCTGGCTGCTGTTGAAAAACCGGTGTTTGCTGCCAATCGGTGCCGTTGCTGATTCGCCCGGTTGCAGGCGGATAATCTGCTCCCCTACCTGCAGGCTGAGCTCACCATCAAGACAGGTAAATTCTTCCGAAAATGTATCGTGGTAATGGAGCGGATTGCCACCACCAGCCGACAGTTTAACTTCAACAAATGTATGCCTCCCGTTGCTTTCACTGCTGGTTTCCAGAAAGATAACTTCATCTTTCAGAACCGGATTCAGAATCGTGCGGCTTTTCGTAACCGCGGTAAAGGCTGATTTTCTCGCTTGCATGCTGTATCTGTGTTTATGTTTGTACAGCAAAGGTCAGGCACAGCGGACAAAACAGCGACGAGCAATTTCCTGAAGTGCGGCTTCTACCGCCTGAAGCCGTCATATGGCTGAACCAGTTGTCAATTACGTGAAGACAGCCGACACGCCATCCCAGCCGATGACATTAATAAGTCGTGTTACAATTGGGTCCATAACCAGTTCATTTCTGGATCAACTTACCGCCTTCCCGGCGTTTGCACAACAGATTTCCGGAAATAATGCCACTATTTCTAGATCAGTCAATAGAACAAACGTAAAATCTGCTTTACTACGAAACCGATCCTTTACCTGAACCGACCGTTTCTGCATTCTCATGGGAGATCCCCTGTTCATCCTGCTTATCGGCGTCATCATCGTTGTTGGCGGCATCATTGGCCTTCGGCTACATCCTTTTTTAGCCTTACTGCTTGCCGCACTGGTGGTGGCGCTCCTGACACCGGTCTCCGCCGTTGAACAGTTTTATATCGCCAAAGGCAGTACACCCGAAGAGGCAGTCAAACTGGCGCATAAAAGCATCGGCGAACGCATCGGTACCGAATTCGGCAATACCTGCGCCAAAATCGGCATTCTGATCGCCATGGCGGCTATTATCGGGAAAGCCATGCTCGACAGCGGTGCCGCCGAAAAAATTATCCGGGCTATGCTTAAGATAACCGGCGAAAAAAATGCGCCCGTCGGTTTTGTGCTGAGCAGCTTTTTCCTGACCATACCCGTCTTCGTCGATACGGTTATTTTTCTGATGATGCCGTTAGCGAAAGCAATGGGGATGCGGCTCGGAAAAAATTACCTTTTGCTGGCCCTGTCGGTGATTGCGGGTGCCGTGATGGCCAACTCCTATGTCCCGCCCTCGCCCGGACCGCTGTTTCTGGTGGGAGCGCTCAATGTCCCGATCGGCCTGATGATGGTGTGCGGTTCGTTACTAGGTCTGTGCACCATAACCGTCGGC
>NZ_CAMFHL010000078.1 GCF_945952095.1 uncultured Arsenicibacter sp.
AAACCGGGCGGCGCTACCAATCCGGCCGGCATGAAAGAAGCGATCGGCATGATGACTGCCAACCGGCTGGTGGCTGTCGCGACCTCGGGGACGTGTTACACCGACGATTTCGGGAAGACCTGGACACCCATCGACGGATCAGGGTTTCATGCCATCAGCTGTGCCGGCGGTGTTTGCTGGGCGGTCGGCAGTAAGGGCAAAGTCGCCGTGCTGACCGGTGTTCCGAAGGTGGCGAAGTAAGGGGATGTTTTTTTCATGATTGCTTTGCAACGGAAGGCCCTTTATCCGGCGTAATGCCAGTAACTCCCTTGTAATCAGTAAAGCCAATATGAAACCTGCTTCTCTTATCACCCTATGCGCCGCCGTGTGGGTATTTATGGCCTGTAGTAAAACGGTTGATCCGGCAAATGGCTCCGGTAATACCAGTGCTACCGATGCCAATCCCGACTGGACGACGGCTTCTCACGGCAAAGATGCCGATCCGGATTATACCGTTGTGTTTCCACAGACGCAGGTGAATACGCTCGAAATCACCATGACCGCTGACGACTGGACGGCCATCCGGACCGATATGAAGAAAATCACCGGCAGCGATTTCGGTGCAGCCAGCGGTACGCCGGGCGGTGGGGGCGGTGCCTTTTCGACAACCGAGCCGGCTTATGTGGCCGTTACGCTGAAATTCAACGGTAAAACATGGAATAAGGCAGGCTTCCGGCTCAAAGGAAATTCCAGCCTGTCCTCAACGTGGCGGTCGGGGATTTACAAGCTACCCTTCCGGCTGAACATGGACGAGTTTGAGGATACGTACACGGAAATTAAAGACCAGCGTTTTTACGGCTTTCAGGAGTTGTCGATGTCGCCGGGTTTCAAGGATAACTCACTGATCCGTGAAAAGGCAGGGGCCGATATTTTCCGCATGGCCGGCATCCCGGCTGCCCAAACGGCCTTCTATAAGGTGTACATTGATTTCGGTGCCGGTAAAAAATACTGCGGCGTCTATACCATGGTGGAGGTAGTTGACGACACCATGGTTAAAAAGCAGTTCGGGGAGGATAAAGGCAATATTTACAAGCCTGAATCAACGTTTGCAACATTTGTCCAGAGCCAGTTTGAGAAGAAAAACAACAAAACCGAAGCCGATTACAGCGATGCCCAGTCGTTTATTACTGCCCTGAACGCGGCAAACCGCACGACGAATGCTGCCGGGTGGCGGGCAAATCTGGAAAAGACAGTAAACGTCGATCATTACCTCCGGTATCTGGCCGTCAATAATACGATTGTTAACTGGGATGCCTACGGTGCAATGGCCCATAATCATTATTTCTACAACATGCCGTCGAAGGGCCTGACGTGGATTCCGTGGGACTTAAACGAGTCAATGACGAGCAGCAGCGGAGCCGGAAAGGCGGTGTCACTGGAAATGACGGAAGTTGCCAAGACGTGGCCGTTAATCCGCTATGTGGCCGATGATCCGGTCTATTATGCGAAGTATAAGCAGTATGTAAAGGAGTTTAACGATACGGTATTCACACCGGCAAAAATGAATACCTTGTTTGAGCAATACACAACACTCATTACGCCCTACGTTAACGGGACGGAGAAAGAACAGGCGCCCTACTCGCACCTGACCAGCCTGACGAACTTTACGGGGGCCTTAGCTACGCTGAAACAACACGTTACTACCCGTAATCAGGCCGTGGCTAACTTTGTGAAATAACGGTTTATTTAGTACAGTCAGAGCAAACGCCCTGAATCAACAGGTTCATTTCCTTAGACTCATAACCTGTTGGCAGCGGAACCTGCGGAATCAGTACCTGGTCGAGGCAGGTTGTCTGCCCGCACGCCTGGCATTTGAAATGAACATGCTCATGGTGATGATGGCCGTGGGCACAAGTCTCCCGGCAAAGGGCATATTTCGGGTTTCCTTCATCGTCAAGTACCTTGTGGAGCAGACCCTTGTCGAGGAATGTCCGCAGGGTACGGTAAATGGTCACGCGGTCATGATCAGGACCTAACCCCTGTTCAATATCACCGTGCGAAAGGGCGTGGCCAGCCTTCAGAAACAGATCAAGCACCTCCTCGCGGCTGCTGGTGTGCCGGAGGTCAAAGCTTTTGAGCATTTGTGCTGTAGTCATGGCTGTATTGGTTTTGGTTACAGGGTAAGTGATCGGTTAGCCGCTTACCCTGTAACAAATTTAATCAATGGTTTCGAACTGTAGCTTCACTAAATTAGCATACAGACCATCTTCGAGAGCTGCTAATTCGTCGTGTGTACCGGTTTCGGCAATCTGTCCTTCGCGGAGAACATAAATCGTATCGACCTTGCGGATCGTGGCCAGCCGGTGGGCGATGATGATCGTCGTGCGGTTCTGCATCAGCTCATCGAGCGCTTCCTGTACCAGCCGTTCCGATTCGGCATCGAGCGAGCTGGTCGCTTCGTCAAGAATCAGAATGGCCGGATCTTTCAGAATGGCGCGGGCAATGGCAATCCGCTGCCGCTGACCACCCGAGAGCTTAACGCCCCGCTCACCGACCAGGGTTCCGAACTTTTCGGGAAACGACTCAATAAACTCGAGCGCATTGGCTTTGCGGGCAGCTTCAGTAATATCGGCGTCCGTGGCATCGGGTTTACCGTACGCGATATTCTCGCGGATCGTCCCGCCGAAGAGCATCACTTCCTGCGGTACAATGGCGATATTCTGGCGTAAATCCGTGATGTTAAAATCCTGAACCGGTTTGTCATCGACGGTAATGCGGCCGCCCTGAACCGGATAGTACCGCATCAGCAACTGCACAATGGTCGATTTACCGGCACCACTCTGGCCAACCAGCGCGATCTTGCGGCCGGCTTCCACACGGAGCGAAACCCCTTTCAACACCTCAATATCCGGGCGGGCAGGGTATGAGAACCGGACGCCTTCAAACGCTACGGTGCCTTGTACCTCAAGCGGCAGGGCAGGGCGTGGGGTGTCGACATCTACCTCCGGCGTTTCTTCCAGAATTTCCAGTACACGCTCCGACGAACCGATCGTTTTCTGAATCTGAGCATACATATCGCCCATTCCGCCGACCGAACCGCCGATGAAGCCGGTATAGAAAATAAACGTAATCAGATCCGAGAGGGCCATTTCGCCCGACAGCACAAGGCCGCCACCGTACCAGAGCACACCGATAATGCCTCCGAAAAGGGCAAAAATGACAAACGACACAAAGCCGCCACGGAACCGCGACGACCGCAGGGCCACCGTAACGACCCGTTGCAGGGCATTGCTATAGCGGTTAATCTCAAAGCGTTCGTTTGTAAATGCCTTGACAACATTGACCGATTGCAGGGTTTCTTCAACGATTACGTTGGCCGTGGCCAGTTCGTCCTGCGCCTGCTTCGACATTTTCCGGATATACCGGCCAAAAACAATGGCCGAAATAATCAGTACCGGGAAGGTCGCCAGCATAAACAGGGTCAGTTTCCACGATACATACAGGATGATGGCCGTACCGACCAGCAAGGTTGCAATCTGGCGGAAAAACTCGGCCAGCGTCAGCGATAATACATCCTGCAACTGCGATACGTCGGCCGAAATCCGGCTCGTGAGCTCACCCACGCGGCGTTTTTCGAAAAACGAAACCGGCAGCGTAATGATTTTACTGTAGACTGCGCGGCGGACATCGGCCATTGACCGTTCGCTGACCTGCGCAAAAAAGTAGATCCGGCTGAACGAAAAAACGGCCTGAATCACCAGAATACCCACAAAAAAGAGAATGATCTCGTTGATTGTGTAGGTCGATTTGCGTTCGAGTACCTTGGTTACCTCTTTAATAATCAGCCCGAAGCTCAGGGTTGTGCCGGTCGATAATACCAGAAAACCGAAGCCCAGGATGTACTGTAACCGGTAAGGTTTGATAAACCGAAAAATTCTGAAGGCCTTGGTTAAACCTTCGCGGCTGATTTTCTTCTTATCCTCGGGGCTTGCTTCACTCCCAAACCCTCTGCCATGCTTTGCCATTGTACTAAGAGACGGCAGGCTTGTCGCCTGACCATTTTATGTGTTTATTCCTTTTCGTCGGCCTGACCTTTATAGCCCGATTGCTCAAAAAGCCGGCGGGCGTTGGTCTGGGTCATTAAGTCCTTTAAGGAAGGTTGTTTTTCGTCAAAATAACGTCCTACAATGCGCCAGCCCACCCAGCGGCCGATGGCACCGGGGCAACGGGCACCGATTTCGGCCGTAAACGGACGTTCATTCATGTAGCGCATTTTAACGGATGGGCTAATTTGGTATAACAATTGATTGTCAATAAAGTGCGCCCACACAAGGTCCTGCGCATTGTAGGTCTCGGTGAGCTGCAGGTCGCTGTATCCGATCAGCAGGCTGTCGGCCAGTGGCTGACCGTCTGAGCCGGGTAAAACGGATTTGGTAAAGACATAGCCTTTGCCATAATACACCATATCGGCCAGCAACGTCTGATCCTGACGGTCCGTTGCATTGTATTTGTCGGAAATCCCGAACACTACGGCCGGAGCAATGTACTCTTTCTGGTAGCGTTTGAGGATGTACTGCGGAAATTCAGGACCGCGCGGCCGGTAGGTGGCGTTCGGACCGGCAAAAAAGTCAAGGCCAATGACGATCAGGCTATCGGTAATGACCAGGTCGGGGCCCATAAAGCCGGTTACCATAGTTGCGATACGCGGAGGCCGGAAATCCGGAAACTCCCTGTGAATGTTGGTAAATGCGGTTGCCAGCTGTTCGCGCAGCTCCTTTGCCGGGCCGAACTCGTTTTGAACCTGCCGGTACAATACGTTGAGTGTACTGTCGTTAATCCGGTTGTATAACTCGTTGACAAGGGCTGTATCATTGCCGGGCTGCTGCGGAGCAGTCGTGTTAAAATACAATCGGGCCACATCCGCGTTGGCATTTAGAAAAGCCTGGATGCTGTCGCGCGATTTGGCGGAAAACAGGGCCTGATCGAGCCGATGGAGGGTAACTTCCTCACGTTTGGTACATGAGTTGATCAGGAGAATACAAAAAAAGCCCCACAGGGCAACCCGTAAATGCATGCGTGTAAGCAGGTTTTCTTTCTTGAAAACGTACAAAATTATGAAAAAAGTTGCAGCCCTGACCTTAATCTTTGGCTATTTCCTGTTACCGGGTCTGGTTACGGCACAAAAGCCGGCCTGGCAATCGAGTAACTATAGTACGTCCGGTACGGATGATTTGTCGCCGGTAACCAAACGCCGGTTGAAAAAGATTCTGGGCACGTCCTACGATCAACGTCAAACCGGACCGCAGTCGTATGTCGACGACCGCGATGACCGGAAAGGGAAAAAGAAAAAGGGAAAAAATAATACCGCCGACCGCCAGTACCAGAGCGAACTGCGCCGCCGGCAACAGGCTGGTCAGGATATTTATCCGGACTATGAGCGTCCGAGCCACCTGATTGAGATGAGCCTGCGGTTTTCGCCGGTTTTCAACGTAAATACAGCCGAAGGGCAGGGGGCTTATCAGAATTTTGCCCCCAACGGTCTGGGCGTTCGCCCGAGCATTGGGGTATCGCTGGATTATTTCTTTTTCAAAGACCGCTATGCGTTCAGTTCGGGCATCTGGTATACGATTAAGCGATCGGGTTACGTGATGCCGGGATCATTCGGTCAGACCCGCTGGGATCCGGCGGCACCGGCCAAACGCTCGGTCTATAACCTGCAATACGCGCAGATTCCGGCAACGGTGAAAATGTTCGCCAACAATGCCTTCCCGAATGCGCGGCTGTACCTGCAGACCGGCGGCCTGATTGATATTAAACTCTCTGAAAAGGCGCTGGACCCGCAGCGGAACGGGCTTTACCTGGCTGCTGAGCAAAGCGGCACACGGCGGCAGTATGGCTTCGCCGACTTTACATGGTTACTGGGAGCGGGTGTGCAGTACAAACTGAACCAGACCAACGCTGTTAACCTGGGTATTAGCTATCAGCGTGGTTTACTGGATGTTGCACGCGGCCGGGATCTTGTTTCGAAGCAACGGGTACTTGCCCTTGAGGTCGGATTTAAGTTCTAAGTATACGTTCGAAAAAAAATAACAACCTTTGATGTATTCAGATACTCTCTGGCACAGGTTTTGATGAAAGACTCGTAATTGAGAAGATTTAGCTCGTCCAAACATATATAGTCTTTCGAGACGTTGCTTACCGATACTTTTCGATGCCAATCGAAAGTGCCTGTATGGGAAAGCCTGGTTCACTAGAAACCGGGCTTTTTTGTTTCCCATAGCTTTACCTTTATGAACCTGCGATCCGGATCAGATCGTCAATGTGATTAACAATCGTCGCATTTTCAGGCAGTTCAATATCCTGCCCAACCACCTGATATCCTGTCATGAGCAGATGACTGTCCGGAAAGGCAGCGGCAAGCCGGTTCACAAATGGCTGTACCTCGTGGTTTGACGGTACGGAGGTAATGGCTGTGAAAATGTAGTCCGGCTTATGTACGTTGTAGGCAAATTCCAGCTCGGTGAACGGCAGGCTCTGCCCCAGATAAATGACTTTATTATAGCGTGCCCGGACAATGTAATTAGCAAACAGCAGACTGATTTCATGCAGTTCGCCTTCCGGTAGAAACAGGAGGTATTTTTTGCCGTCGGGGCGTTGTTTACTGACCTGTCCGTCAATGGCAACAATGAGCTTTTGCCGGATCAGGTTGGTAATAAAATGCTCCTGCGCCGGTCCTATAGAACCTGTTACCCACAGCGTACCGATACGGCTCAGAAACGGATAGATGATGTTGATCATCGTATTTTCAAAGCCGAACTGAAGAATATTGGTACTGATGATTTTTTCAAAACGCTCCTCGTCCAGATCAATCATGGAGATGGTAAGCGCATGAATCTGATCGGGATAGTTGAGCTGCCGGTCCGAAATTTTAACCACTTCCCGATACATTTCCTCAACTGACAATCTTGAGATGTCAGAGATTTTGTATCCGTGGTCTTTTAACAGCGAAATATTCAGGACAAGCTTAAGGTCCTGATCGTCGTACGTGCGGATGTTTGTATCCGTGCGCTTAGGCGTAATGATGTTGTAGCGCTGTTCCCAGATACGCAACGTATGGGCTTTAATGCCGGAAAGTTGCTCTAAATCCTTGATGGAATAGTTGCTCATGGGACAAGATAATAACGATTAATAAATAAAGACACAGGTGTCGCATTGCTACCAAACTGAAGAGGCATCTTACAATTCGGAAAAAAGTGGTACAAGCTAGTGAATCATATTAAACAAGTCAATCACTAAACAGACTTGTTTGGTGACAACTTATTTAGTATACAACCCGGTGTTTGCCAGTTTTGTTTTACAAAGATTAAACAAGAATCAGTAAAAGATGTGAAATGAAGAAAAGAAATTGTGCAAGGAGTAGCCAGCCAGCCAGCCGGTTAGCTTTTATAAACGGAAAACGGAACCAGCAGAGAAACAGGCAGAAGGAGACAATCCACCAGGCTACGTAGTTTTGAAGCGGAACAGGCTGTCCGTACCAGTGCCAGAAATCAAGCCTGATGGCGACCGGTTCAATAAATACATCCAGTAAGACCATCAGCGAAGCCGCCAGAGCAGCCTTTGCCGGATAGGAATGTGTGGTCTGCGCACACACAGATCCGCAGCAATACGACAACATCAGCCAGTTAAAGCCAATCATTGGCGGGACTTCCCAGAGGTGAGGCCCCAGTACGGGCCCGTAGGCATAATGTCCAAAAATAAGGCCGGTCTTTACACCGGTCACCTCAATAAAAAAGCCGGTCAGTATGGCAATCACGATGTAGGTCTTAAAGGAGGGTGCCCAGTCGGTGTGATACCAGAGCAGCAATGCCAGCGACACCGTCAGATTGACCGGAACGAGCAGCTTAAATACCGGAGCCAGCATCGGTACATGCAGACCGACAGATCCTACAAGGTGGCTTAACAGCAGTAAAAAAACGATGAGCGTGTGTTGACGGTTGGTATTTGGTACGGCGGTGAACATACCCTTAAAACAGAATTGACAAAAAAATGTTGGCAAATAAACCGGCAGGTCAGGCCATTAAAAGGGAGAGGAATAAAACAAAAAAGCCTCACATTTGTGAGGCTTTAGGTAGGGTAGAAGATGGGGTTCGAACCCACGACCTTCGGAACCACAATCCGACGCTCTAACCGACTGAGCTACAACTACCATTTTGGATTGCAAATATAACAGGTTATGTCTGGTTTTGGCAAGCGTTTTGCCGAAAAAAATCACAAAAAAACGCTCTCCAGCCGTTTTAGGTTGATAATTAGTGCATTATACCAGCTTGCGTGGCGTGGTAGCCATAAAGTCTTTGAGGTAAAAAGGCTCGAATGTGACGACATGCTCAAACCGGCCTTGTTGCCAGGCATCAGCGGCCAGTACCCCGATCTGACGCGCAGAAGGGGATATAACCGTTTCGGGAAAGAGGGTGTCGGGGTGATTCCCCAGTACCGGCCGGCATTTAGCAGCACCGTCACCAACAAAGACGAGGGTGTGAGCGGCCAGTTCGCCGGCAAATGAGGTTTCATCAATAATCATTGCCGATGTAGGTACGGTTTCGTTACCGGCGGTATCATACAGGGCGCAGTATACTTCCATCCGGCGCGCGTCGATCATCGGGCAGATGAGAATGGGTTTGCGGGGCGTCTGTGCTGCATAGAACGGCCGGATCTGTTCGGCCATGCCCTGTAGGGTATTAACAGCAATCAGCGGTTTATCGAGCGAAAAACAAAGCCCTTTTGCCGTTGACACGCCGATGCGGAGACCGGTATAGGAGCCCGGACCTTTCGCAACGGCAATGGCATCCAGCTGCGGCAGCGAAAAGCCGGTGTGCTGTACGACCTGATCAATCAGGGTGGTCAGCATTGCCGATGATGTGCGTTCGGTAAACAACTCATAACTCCCCAGCAATGTGCCGTCCTTGTGCAGTGCAACCGAACAGATGGTTGTTGAGGTATCAATGGATAAAATAAGCATAGAGCACTAAGATAAAAGGCAGAAAGGGAGCATGCCAGGCATGTCTCCCTTTCCGGTAAGCAGCAGCTTTATTATTTCTTCAGAATAGACTGATAGCGGTTCATGTCTTTGAACAGGTCAAGGGCCGCTTTCATCTCCGGATCGTTGTTGAACGACGACTCTTTAATGCCTTTCTGGAGGTAGTAATGGCCTGTAATTTCCTGCTCAAGCATTGGCTTCAGTTCCGGCTTAAACGTCATCAGGTCGGCTTCCTTGCTATGCGACACCTTGGTTTGCAGGGCTTTCAGCTGGTCTTTGATCAGGTCAAAATACTTCTCCTTTTTCGCCGAAGCTTCCAGGTTCGACAAATCCTTCTCTACCTGGGTCGTATAATCGTATTCTTTATCTTTCAGCCAGCTGACAAACTCCTGATATTCAGCGTCAGTCAGGCGGAATTCGCGGGCCGGTTTAATCTGCGGGTGATCATGCCGGTATTTGACGGCATAGTCGAAAATCAGCCCTTTATTGCCCAGGCTCAGCGCAATCGGCGTCGGATTATTGGCTTCGGTAATCACATCCGGCAACACACCCCCACCATCATACACGACGCGGCCGTTTTTCGTTTTAAATGCCGTTTTCAGCGAATCAGCAATCTTACCAACGCTGCCGTCCGGGTTGCGGTGGCTGTAATCAATAGCCTGAATACACCGTCCGCTCGGAATATAGTACTTCGCGGTAGTAATCTTCATTTTGGTATTAAACGACAGGTCGCGGGTTGTCTGAACCAACCCTTTACCATACGTCCGTTGTCCGATCAGTACGCCACGATCATAGTCCTGAATAACACCCGATACGATTTCGGCTGCCGAGGCGCTGCGGCTGTTGCAGAGCACCACAATCGGCAGATCGAGGTCGAGCGGCGGGGCCATAGCCGTGTAGGTTTTATTCCATTCCTGTACTTTTCCTTTCGTGGTAACTACCTCCGAATCTTTCGGAATAAACAGGTTCGAGATGTCGATGGCCATGTTAAGTAAACCGCCCGGGTTCTCACGAACGTCGAGGATCAGCTTTTTCATGCCTTTCGCCTTCAGATCAATAACGGCCTGGCGCACTTCACGGGCGGCCGTAGCGGTAAAGTCTTTCAGATCGATATACCCGACCTCGTCGTTGATCATACCGGAATACGGCACGTTGGTCATCTTCACCACGTCGCGTGTTACGGGAATGGTCAGCAGGTCTTTTTCGCCGTAGCGGCGGACACTCAGCTTCACGGCTGTTCCGTTCTGTCCGCGCAGGAGCTTGTCGGTATTGTCGTCGTCGGGGCGGTTGCGGACTTCAATCCCGTCGATTTTCAGGATTTCGTCACCGATGCGAAGACCTGATTTTTCGGCAGGCGTGCCTTCGTAAATCATCATGACCACGCTTTTTCCCTGCCGCGCACCCACCAGCGCCCCGATGCCGTTGTAGCGGCCGGTGGTCATCGTGCGGTAATCCTCAATTTCCTCCTCGGCGTAGAAGTTGGTGTACGGATCAAGGGCTTTCAGCATGGCGTCGATACTGGTTTTCACCATCCGGTTAGGATTTACCTCATCGACATAGTACATGTTTAATTCACGGAAAAGGGTCGCATAAATGTCGAGGTTGCGGGCAATTTCAAAGAACCGGTCATCGGTTTTGAAGGCGGCCAGCGACGCACCTCCGGCCAGGAGGCCGGCCAGTGCTAAGGCTTTTACAGACTTTTTCATAAACATGTATTTGCTTGTGGCCCCGGGGGCACTGCTATCATGGAGTATAAGAAATCAACAGCAAGATCAGGCACGAAATTTCACGGATTGGTCACCGCCCAGTTTTCGTAAGGCTAATTTCATGCCTTTTTCTATCTCTTCAAACGAAATTATTTGTTTGGCGGTATACAAAAAAGCAATATAAGCAGGAGGGGCCGATGTTTGGGTGCCAAATAATAAAGATTTGTTGAGCCGGTAGCTTTCGCGTACCCGCCGGCGCACTGTATTCCGGTCGACCGCATGTTTAAAACTGCGTTTGGAGACAGAAATCAGGATGGATGGGAGTGAGGGGACGGGTGTGTCGGCCAGCGGCTGTTCATCGAGGTAAACCACCCTAAAAGGAAAGAGGTAGAACGTTTGGATTTCCGTGCTACCTCTTTTGAATAAGCGATCAATGATCGTTTTGTTGGTCAGCCGTTCGGCTTTCTGGAACGTCTGTTTCATAATGCTGTCAGTTCGAGATCTACAGTGATTTGTGTTCCGTTTGGTCGACAAACCCGGCAGAGGGTCAGGCACCTGATGAAAAACCTTACAGTTTAACGCGGTCGCCTTTTTTCTCGTCTGATACAGTCAGTTTCCAACGACCTTTAGCACGACGACGTGCTAATACTTTACGACCATTGTGGCTGCTCATACGCTCGCGGAATCCGTGTTTGTTTTTCCGCTTGCGGTTTGATGGTTGATAAGTTCTTTTCATTGTATTATCTGCTCAGGAGCGCTGTTTCCCAAATGAGTCCGCAAAAATAGCTGATCAGGCCGGATAAACCAAATTTATATTTGCTAAAGTTTAAGGTAGTGCCTTTGGGTGTGGTTGCGGTACATATTATGTTGGTTTTCCGGTTAATTAGACGACCGGCACAAAGTTAAAAAGCGTGTCAGGTTATAACTTTACAGGCGTTTTCATTGTCATGTGAATGTTGTCCGAACGCCGTTCACCAGAGCCTGTCATTTATGCACTATATTCTGTCTGCTGATCCGCAATTACCGCATTATATTGCCGTTGATGCTCATCTGGCTGATATTACGACTGATACCGTTGTGTTCCAGTTACCTGCCTGGCGTCCCGGCCGGTACGAACTGCAGCATTTTGCCAAAAATATTCAGCGCTTCGGGATTTATGATCAGGCGGGAAATCCGGTTCCGTTCCGGAAAGTTACCAAAGACCGCTGGCTGGCTGATACGAAGGGGCTGACGGAACTGTTCGTCCGCTACAACTATTTTACCGGTGTCATCAACGCCGGAACGAGTTTTATCAGTGATACGCTGCTGTACGTTAATCCGGTCAATCTCTGTGTATATGCAGAAGGGCGTATAGACGAGCCTTGTCTGCTGACACTGACTATTCCGGCTGCGTGGCCGGTTGCCTGTGGGTTGAAACAAGCCGGTGAACAGCAGCTGTGGGCCAGCGATTTTTACGAACTCATTGACTCGCCGCTGATTGCAGCGCCTGACCTGCAACGGATTGACTATACGGTTGGTAATACTCCGTTTACGGTATGGTTTCAGGGAAATATTGTGCCGGACCATGAGCGGATTGCCGACGATTTCAGCCGGTTCTCAGCGGCGCAGCTCGCGTTATTCGGGGAGTTTCCGGAAGACGATTACCATTTCCTGACGATTGTCCTGCCAACGGCTTACTACCACGGCGTTGAACACCGCAACAGCACCATGCTGGTGCTGGGTCCTGATGATGAAGGCGAAGGGCTGTACATCGATCTGCTGGGTGTGTCTTCCCATGAGTTGTTCCACGCCTGGAACATCATCCGGATACGGCCGCAGGAGCTTCTGCCCTACGACCTGACCCGCGAAAATTACTTTCAGACCTGCTTTGTGGCCGAAGGCGTTACGACCTACTACGGCGACCTCATGCTGCGACGGGCAGGCGTGTTCTCCGATGCGGCGTATCTGAAAGAATTGCAGGTGACGTTTAAGCGGCACTTCGATGTGAGTGACCGCGCCTTCCAGTCGCTGACCGAATCGTCGTGGGATTTGTGGCTGGATGGCTACGACAAAGGCGTTCCCGACCGTAAAGTATCTGTATACCATAAAGGGGCGATTGCAGCTTTGATTCTGGATCTGCATATCCGGCAGCTGACCAATCATCGCCGGAGCCTGGATGATGTCATGCGGCTGATGTGGGAGCGGTATGGTAAACCATTTATCGGCTATAGCTATGCGGATTATCAGGCCGTTACGGAGGAGGTTGCCGGACAGCCGCTGGCGTGGTACTATACGCTTTGCATTGAGGGCAATACCTCGTTGCTGTCCACGCTGAATCAGTATCTTGGTTTTGTCGGCTTACAGATTACCCATGATGAGAATGGCGGCGTGCTGCTGGAGGTGGTGCCCGACGATCTGATTGGTACCCTGAACCGGCGTAAATGGTGGGGCATTGACTGAAATAATAAAACCGGCGCAAGTGCGCCGGCCTTATCACCGTTAACTAAATCTAATTCATTGTGATATTTCGTTGCGGCAGCGTTTCGGTGATACCCGGCGTCGCTAACTTAAAGCTGCGTTCCTGAATTTGTTTGCCGTCAGAAATCTGGAAGGTGTATAACCCGTCGGCAAGTTCGCTCAGGTCGAAACGCTGGCGGAAAGTCGTTTTCTTTGAGTAAATATCGCTTTCATAAACGACTTTCTGCTTGCTGTCCATGATACGCATGGTCAACCGTTTGGCAGGGATTCCCTTTTCGACAACCATCCAGAGTTTGGAAGGGTCGGATGCCGGATACATGGCCAAAGCCAGATTCTGTTCAGGCTTCGCTTCGTAATAGGTTTCAGTGGAGGCTTTTGCCTGTGCATTAGCCCATGACGATACAACTACACATGTGGCCACCAGCAGGGCCTTGCCGAAAGATTGACGTAACGTTTTCATTGAGAGTTCAGTTTATGTTGTTTACATGCTAAAGATGACAACAACTGCCCCGAACGTTGCATCCGGTGATGAGCGGCCGGAATAAAGGACAAACGGCACCTATGCTGTATGAACAGCGCTACTCGGTATATTCCAGTTCTTTTCCGAAGGTTTCATCTATCTTATAAACCGACCAGAGGCCAATGGCAAAACAGACCAGGCCGACGATGGCACCGGCACTGATTACGCCAACCGACGCTTTCAGAGCCTGAAAGGCCGGAATACTCAGCAGCGTAGTCGCCCGTACGTTGTTGGCTACAGAGGTGGTCGCCGTAGCACGGAGGTTGGTGCCAAAGTTCTCGGCTGTGACGGTCAGGAAAAGGGCAATGTAGCCTATGGCAAAGCCCATACCGGAGCAGACGGCATAAAATGCATTGGCCGATGAAATACCGCCAAACAGGTAGACACCCACAAAAACCATCGTCAGGCCGGTCATGATACCAATCGCTTTCCGGCGCGAATGCAGGTAATGGCTGAACGGTCCGCTGATGAGATCACCGACCACCACGCCAATGTAGGTAAACAGAATGCAGCGGCCAGCCTGAATATCGGTAATGCCCATGGCAGCTCCGAACTCGTTGCCGAAGGTGGCCAGAATCCCGATGACATAATAAGTCGGTACGGCAATGCCCATGCAGAGCAGATACCGGACGAAGCGGTCGCGGTTGTTGAAAAAGGCAGCAAAACTCCCCCGTCTGATCTGGTCCTGCCGGATTTTAACAAACATTCCCGATTCCAGGACGCCTAACCGGAGCAGTAACAGACCGAGGCCCAGGCCGCCGCCGATGAAGTAGGCGGTCCGCCAGTCGGAGCCCTGGACGGTAAAAAAGGCGACCACCGCCCCGAGCAGCCCGATGCCGGCGACCAGTGAGGTACCGTAGCCGCGCAGGTGTCTGGGCAGTACTTCGCTCACGAGCGTAATGCCCGCCCCCAGCTCACCGGCCAGACCCAGACCGGCCACAAACCGGAGCCACGCATACATATCAGGGCTGCTGACGAAGCCACAGGCAATGTTGGCCAGCGAATACGTAATAATAGAGCCGAACAGGACTGACAACCGTCCGCGCTTATCGCCCAGAATCCCCCACAGAATACCTCCGAGCAACAGACCGGCCTGCTGGTAATTGTAAATTTTTCCGCCGATGATCGAAATTGATTTTTCGTCGAGAGCCAGATCTTTCAGACTGGGGACGCGGACGATATTGAACAGCAACAGGTCATAAACATCCACAAAATAGCCCAGAGCAGCCACAATAACGGGCAGGCTGAACAGTGGGCGCAACGAACGGTTTGTGTCGGTAGAGAGTTGGGTTTGCATAGAGTCGCTAACTTAGAGGCCACTAGTTTAGCGTATTTTTTGACAGGATCGGTAATTTTTGAGAGCACAGGCATGATTTTCAGGATTACCTTGATCTGCCTGATGCGGCTTCTCCGGTAATCCTGCCAAAAAACATCTTCATCAAATTCCTGCTGACAGCAAAAAAGGTTGCAAATCCCACAGAGCCTTCCGTATTTTGCATACCTAATCAATAAACGAATGAACTTCCCCGCAGAACTTTTTTACACACCGGACCACGAGTGGATTCGGTTTGATGCCGATGGCACAGCGGTAATTGGTATTACTGATTTTGCACAGCATGAGCTGGGTGATATCGTGTATGTTGATATCAATACCATTGGAGAGGCATTGGGCAAAGGTGATGTTTTTGGTACGGTTGAAGCCGTAAAAACAGTATCTGACCTGTTCCTGCCGGTCGAAGGTGAAGTCCTTGAGGTAAATCCTGACCTCGACGGCGCTCCTGAGCTGGTTAACACAGAACCTTACGAAGGTGGCTGGATCATTCGTGTTAAAGTGGCTGACGATATTCAGAAAGACGATCTGTTAACGGCAGAAGCTTATCAGGAGCTGATTGGTAAATAACGAGTTATAAAGAAAGTGTCAAAGGGCTCCGGTAGGGGCCTTTTTTTTAGAATCGACATTCCGTTTTGCAAGGAATGACAACCCCGATATATGCAAATTCTTCTTCGTTCTGCCCGTATCGTTGATCCGCAATCGCCTTTCGATGGGCAGGTGACCGACCTCTTACTTGACAATGGCCTGATCCGGCAAATCGGCGACAACCTGACGGCCAGTGAAAATACGCGTGTCATTGAACACGAAAACCTGCATGTGTCGCCCGGCTGGGTGGATCTGCGGGTTGCCGGCAAAGATCCGGGCTTTGAGCATAAAGAAGACCTTAGCAGCCTATGCACTGTTGCCGCTGCCGGCGGGTTCACCGACATTGCCCTGCTGCCGAATACACAGCCTGCGGTAGATAACAAGAGTACGCTGGGATATATCCGGCGCATGACCGAAGGACAGCCGGTGTCGGTACATCCCGTGGCAGCCATCACCAAAGGGGCGAAAGGCGAGGATTTTACGGACATGATTGACCTGCATCATGCCGGCGCCGTGGCGTTCTCCGACGGTGACCACCCGCTTCAGAATGCCGATCTGCTGGTGAAAACCCTGCAATACCTGAAGCCGTTTAACGGGCTGCTGATGAACCGGCCGGAGGAAAAAATGCTGACCCGTTTCGGGCAGATGCACGAGGGCGTACAAAGTACACTGCTGGGGCTCAAAGGGATTCCGGCCCTGGCCGAGGAACTGATTGTTGACCGCGACCTGCGGCTCTTGGATTATGCCCTTGGTAAAGAGCCGGTATCGGCACCGGTGCTGCATTTCTCCACTATTTCGTCGGCACGATCGGTTGAACTGATCCGCCGCGCGAAGGCTCAGGGCATGCCGGTGAGCTGCGATGTGGCCGTGCACCAGCTGATTTTTGACGATTCTGCGCTGGCCACCTTCGATACCAACCTGAAAGTTGACCCGCCGTTCCGGTCGAAAGCCGATGTACAGGCACTCTGGTACGGTCTGGCCGACGGTACGATTGACGCCATTGTATCTGATCATAACCCGCAGGACGACGAAAGTAAAAACATCGAGTTCGATCTGGCTGATTTCGGCATTATCGGGCTCGAAACGCTGTTTGGAGCGCTGGTAAGCCATAATCAGGGGCTTTCATTGGGGCAGATTGTTCATAAGCTGGCCGTCCGGCCACGGCAGATTCTGCGCTTACTGCCGGTTATAATTGACCAGGGACAGGCAGCCACGCTGACGCTCTTTAATCCCGAACGCCCGTGGACGTTCAGGCAGACCCAGTCAAAATCGAAAAACTCACCGTTCCTCGGTAAATCACTGACGGGTGCGGTATCGGGTATTATCAACAAAGGACAGTTTGTGCAGAATACGGGCATTTAATGGTTTTGCCTGAGACAATTATATGAAAAAAGTGATCGACTATTTCAGCCACCCGCTGCTCAGAATTCCGCTGCTGGTTGGTGTGCTGACCGGTGTACTGGGGTTTGTGTACTTTCTGGCATTGTATAGCCTTGGTATCCCGCCGCTGGGAAACCATAAATCGCTGGATTTTGGTATCCATATCATTACCATGACGGCAACCGTATGGTATTACCGGAAGCATATCGGCAAGGGCCGGCTGCACCTGTGGGAAGGCATTTCAATCTGTTACCTGATTAACACCATCGCCGCACTGGTAACCGGCTGGGGAATCTACTTCTTTGTCACACAGATTGATCCGTCGGTCTTTCAGCAGTTTCTGGACAACTCGCGGGCGCTCCTGCTGGAAGGGCAGAAAGACATTGTCCGGCAGCTGGGAGCCGATCAGTTTAAAACGATGCTGGCCAACGTTGACCGGATTCAGGAGGGTGATCTGATTTACGATGAACTGTTCAAGAAAACGGCACTGGCCGTTTTGCCGGTTCTGGTTATCTCGATGATCTTCCGGAAGCAGGATTATAGTGTACTGGAATAACCGGCAACAGTATGAATGGTGTATACTATTTGTATATTTAAGGGATAAACGCAATTACAGGTATGGAAGAAAAAGCATCATCTGCGCGCTTTGCCCTGAAATGGGGCCTTATTCTGGCCGTTGGTCAGATTTTGTTTTCGACAGCGCTCTACGTGACGGATCAGATGGGTAATGCCGGGCTTTCGTCATTATCGTACATCCTCATTATCGCCGTTCTGGTCATGGCCATGCGCGATTTCCGGACGGCCAATAACGGCTACATGAGCTACGGTGAGGGCCTTGGCCTGAGCGCCCTGATCGGTGCGGTATCGGGGCTGCTGTCAAGTGCGTTTTCGGTATTTTACACCACTGTTATCGATACAGAAGTAATGGCGCGGCTAGCCGACCGTGTACGTGAAGATCTGGAAAACAAAAATATCCCCGACAATGTGATTGACAGTCAGATTGAGATGATGCAGAAGTTTCAGTCGCCGGGCTTTCTGTTTATTTTCGGGATCGTCGGCATGATCGCCATGAGCTTTATTTTTGCACTGGTGATCGCCGCCATTCTGCGCAAAAACAAACCGGTATTCGAGTAGGGGCGACCCCACGTGGTCGCCCTGTTGATATCCCCCGCGTGTAAATTGATTGGGCGACCACATGAGGTCGCCCGTACGGGTTTTTGATTGATCGCCCATGTGTATATTGATTGGGCGACCACATGGGGTCGTCCGTACGGGTTTTTGATTGATCGCCCACGTGTATATTGATTGGGCGACCACGTGGGGTCGCCCGTACGGGTTTTTGATGGGCAAAAAGGTGGGGCGATTCGCATAACCGGTGCTTTAAATTCGTTAATGCTGCATGTTTGCTGTTTTTCGTAAAGAAGTTAATCAATTTTTCAGCTCGCCCATCGCCTATATCATTATGGCGGTTTTCCTGACGGCGCTGGGGCTGCTGCTCTGGGTGTTTCCGGACACCAGTCTGCCGGAGTATGGCTATGCCGATATGGGTACATTTTTCAACCTGACACCCTATGTCATGCTGTTTCTGGTACCTGCCATTACCATGCGGTCTATTGCTGAAGAAGTACGGGCCGGTACGCTCGAATGGCTGCTGACCAAACCCGTAAGCCGCTGGGGCGTTGTCGGTGGTAAGTTTCTGGCGAGCTGGTTGCTGGTAGCGGTCATCCTGTTGCCAACGTTGCTGTACTACTATTCGCTGTATCAGCTGGGCAATCCTGTCGGTAATATCGATTCGGCGGCCGTAAGCGGGTCGTATATCGGTTTGCTGCTGTTAAGCGGGGTATTTGTCTCCATCGGGCTGTGGGCCTCATCACTGAACGACAATCAGGTCGTGGCTTTTGTCCTGGGCGTGTTTGTCTGTTTTTTACTCTACATTGGCCTTGGTGCTGTAGCGGGTCTTGACCTGCTGGGCAGTTTGGCCTATTATGTCTCCTATTTTGCGCTGGATGAGCAGTACCGTGCGCTCGGGCGTGGTCTGATTGATTCACGCAATGTAGTCTATTTACTGAGCCTGACGGGTTTCTTCCTGTGGCTTACGGTTCGCCGGTTATCGGCCTGATCTCACGTTATGGATGTTCTTAATCAGCTTATTACCCGTAAAAACTTCTGGCGTCTGGCCATTCTCTGGACAGCCATTATGTTTATCGGGTGTGCCTGGCCGGGCAACGGCATGCCAAGTATTGATAATTTCGACAAGTTCGAGCATCTCGCCATCTTCGCCCTTTTTGCCTGGCTATGGCTTCGGGCCGGTCGGAGCGTTACCTGGGTGCTGATTGCCGGTGTGGTTTATGGCATGGGCATTGAGGTGTTTCAGGGCGCATTTCCGGTCTTGAAACGCTCGTTTGATCTGTACGATGGCGTGGCCGACGCCGTTGGTACCATCCTTGGCATTCTTGTGGCGCAAATTCCTGTATTTAAGGCAGCTGACAAATAAGTATAGTATATAAAAAAGGGGTAAACCGGCTAATCACCGGTTTACCCCTTTTTTATTGCCTTAACCGGATTAACGCTGTGCGGTTACACGGTTACATTTTTCACCGATTACTTTATAGGCCTGAACAAAGCCAAGTTCTCCGGCACGGCTCAGGTCTGCGCAACCAGCCTGCTCATCGCCGGTATCGAAGCGGATGATACCCCGCAGGTAATAGGCTTCTGCATGACGTACATTCAGGCGGGTAGCGCTGTTACAGTCGATAATGGCGCCTTTCTGATCGCCCAGCGAAGAACGGATAACGCTGCGGATAAAATACGATTCAGCGTTCGACGGGTTCAGCTCGATGGCACGGTTCATATCGGCTAGTGCGGCTTTCCCTTCACCCTGTGCGTTTTTCAGCAAGCCACGCATCATGAACGCATCCGAACGGTCGTCCTGTAATTCGTTGATTAACCGGTAACGGTCCTGCATCAGGTTATTCAGGATCGGCAGCAGATTGCTGGTGATAAAGTCGCTGTAATAAGCTTTAGTCTGAATCTGGGTATTGCCCATTTCGATCGACTTGTCAATGTCACCGATGGCCTGTTTGTTGCTGCCCAGACGGCTGCGGCAGAAACCACGGCTGAAGAACGCCCGGAAGTGCGTCGGATCAAGCTGGATCGTTTTGTCAAAGTCGGCCAGTGCGCCTTCAAAATCAGTCAGACGGGTCTTGGCTAAGCCGCGGCGGTAGAATAATTCAGGATCGTTCGGGCTGATTTCGATGGCACGGCCAAAGTCGGCGAGTGCGCCTTTCGGGTCATCCAGTTTGTAACGGGAATAACCGCGGCCGGCCAGAGCGGCCGATTTATTCGGTGATTTTTCGAGCGCCAGCGTATAATCGGCGAGCGCCCCTTTAAAGTCGTTGGTCTGGCTTTTTACGTTACCGCGTGCCGTCAGGATATTGACGTCGTTGGGGTTTAACGTGATTGCCTTATTTAAATCGTTTAAGGCACTTGCATAGTAGTTAATCTGTGCCCGGCAAATGCCCCGGTGATAGTAGAGCATGGCATCGTTCGGGTTCAGGTCAATGGCGCGGTTAAAGTCCTGCATCGCTCCCCGGAAATCATCGAGTTTGGTCCGGTTGATACCCCGGTACAGATAAGCATTGGCATCCTGCGGGTTGAGTTCAATGGTCTGATCAAGATCTTTGATTGCTCCCTGAACGTCATTCAGGCTGATTTTGGCGAGTGCGCGGTTATAATAACTTGGCGCATTTTCGGGGTTCAGAATAATGGCTGTGGTAAATGCCTGCAGCGCTCCCGCGTAATCTTTGGCGTTGATCTTCTGTACGCCTTCATTAAAATAGTCTGCGGCGGTTTGTGCGGATTGACTGTACACTAAACCCGGCAATAGACATCCTGCGAGTACAAGGATACGAAGTAGTGGTTTTATCATATAGGTTTACAGTAAATTACGGGTGAAAATAGTTACTATAAGGTAAAAGTAATTCTATTGAATGGTGCTGACAAGTAATTGATCATAAAAAAATTAAGATGCTATCAAGTATGTAAGTTTATCAAAGATGTAAAATGTAAACTAAATAATGTTTTGTTTTAACACCGGTGGCAGCGATTGACTTATGTATTTTTATATACAAAAAATCCTGAGCAATTTCGGGGACTAAACCCTTCCTGATTTCTTATGCAATCTGCTGTTGCCGACCCGAAACCGGTATCTTTCCGGCCGCTTTTCTCACTGGCGGTTATTGTCTCAGCCCTTGGTTTTTTCGTGGATGTATACGACATGCTTATTTTTAGTATTGTCCGTGTGCCGAGTCTGAAAGGGCTGGGTTTTGATGAAGAGGGTATTTCAAAAGCCGGCACATTTATCCTGAACTGGCAGCAGGCCGGCCTTGTTCTGGGGGGCATTCTATGGGGTGTTCTGGGGGATAAAAAAGGCCGTATGTCGGTACTGTTCGGGAGTATCATTACCTATTCACTGGCGAATATCGCCTGCGGATTTATACCGTACGTGACGTTCATGCCCGTTGTTGATTACTATGCCCTGATGCGGTTCATTGCCGGTGTAGGGCTTTCAGGCGAGATCGGCGCGGCCATGGTGCTGGTTTCCGAAATCCTGCCGAAAGAAATCCGTGGGTACGGCTCGGCCATTGTTGCGGGAATCGGCTATCTGGGAGCGGGCGTCGCCTTTCTGACGCAAGCCCTGTTTGACTGGCAGACTGCTTTTTTTGTTGGCGGCGGAATGGGGCTCCTGTTGCTGCTGCTGCGGGTCAGTATGTTTGAATCAGGCTTGTTTGATCACCTGAAGAAGGAGCAGCGCCATGTGGGGCGCGGAAATTTTATGGCTTTTTTTACCAGCTGGCCCAAAGCCGTCAAATACCTCCGCTGTGTGGCTGTGGGCGTACCAACCTGGTTCCTGGTCGGCATTCTGGCGACCTTTGCCAATGAGTTCGGGCAGGCGATGGGCATTACCGAGACCGTTGCACCGGGACAATGTGTAACGATGATTTACCTGGGCATGGCTATCGGCGATCTTTTGTCGGGGCCGGCCAGTCAGTGGCTGCGGTCACGGCGCCGTACGGTCATCTACATGCTGACCGGTAATATGTTTTTCTGCGGCGTTTTTCTGTTTGGCGGGCTGAAAACACCCGGTGCTGTCTACACGGTTTGCCTGTTGGCGGGTTTCTGCACCGGCTACATTGCCATGTACCTGACCATGGTCGCTGAGCAGTATGGCACAAACCTGCGTGCCACGGCCACGACGTCTGTGCCCAGTCTGGTGCGTGGCATGGTAATTCCGATGACGCTGTTATTTAACCTGCTGAAGCCATCGACCGGCGCGTTGATCGGCGCCGGCATTCTCGGTGCTGTTGTCTATTTCTTTACGTTCTGGTCGCTGCGCCACATCGAAGAAACCTACGCCAAAGACCTGGCTTTTCTGGAAGAGTAAATTTTTTGTTCTGATTGTTCTGGTGGTTGCTGGTTCTACCACTATGGCTGGTACACTCTTTCGCTCTTTACGCCATCCGTTGTATTTTTGGGGCGTTTTTGAGTACAACGTATGAAGACTACTGTTGATGTGGCGGTGATTGGGGCAGGTTTTGCAGGGCTGGGAGCTGCCATTCGCCTGAAAAAGGAGGGGTACAAGTCATTTGTGGTGCTGGAACGGGCATCTGCTATCGGCGGAACCTGGCGCGAAAATACCTATCCGGGCTGCGGTTGTGATATTCCTTCTTATTTATACTCTTTTTCGTTTGCACCGGGCGCGGCCTGGTCGCGGGTATACGCCGGTCAAACCGAGATTCTGAATTACCTGAATGACTGTGTGGCGAACTATGCCTTATTGCCGCATATCCGTTTTCAGACAACGGTTGCAAAGGCGGTGTTTTCGGAGGCGCACGGGCACTGGACACTGACAACGCAGCGTGGTGAGGAGATTAAGGCCCGTGTCGTTATCAGTGCCATTGGCGCGCTTGATAAGCCTGCGTTCCCTAAAATCAGCGGTATGGATGCGTTTCGGGGAGCGGCCTTCCACTCCGCCCGCTGGGACCATACGTGTGATTTGCGGGGTAAGCGGGTAGCTGTGATCGGTACGGGGGCGAGCGCCATTCAGTTGATCCCCGAAGTGGCGGAAATAGCCGGGGAACTGCGGGTTTTTCAGCGGACAGCTCCGTATGTAATGCCACGCGCCAATCCCGTAGTGCCTGATTTCATACAGTCGGTACTGCGTAGATTTCCGGTTGTTCAGCGGCTGTTGCGCGAAAGCATTTACTGGATAAACGAAGGGCAGGGGCTAAGCTTCCGGGGCCATAACCTGCTGAACCGCATCGGAACCTGGCGGGCGCTCCGTCATCTGCGCCGCCAGATTGCTGATCCGCTACTTCGCCGAAAGCTGACACCGGATTATATGCTCGGCTGTAAGCGGGTGCTGTTCTCAAACGACTATTATCCGGCCTTCACCCGGCCAACCGTTTCACTGGTGACCGAAGGCATTGCCGAAATAACGGCTGATTCCATAAAAACAAAAGATGGTATAGAGCATCCTGTCGACGTAATCATTTACAGTACCGGATTCCAGCCGGCCGGCGGGCTGTTTTCGATGCCTGTTGTGGGTCGTAACGGCCGGATGCTGGTTCAGGAATGGGTTGCCGAAGGGGTGTCTTCCCTGCATGGCATGGCCTTCTCCGGCTATCCGAATCTGCTGTTACTGGTAGGCCCGAATACGGGGCTGGGGCACAATTCAGTCATTCATGTAATTGAGTCCCAGATGAACTATGTAACCGACTACCTGCGCTTTCTGGAGAAGGCGGGGCCGGAAGCATCGCTCGATGTGCGGCCGGCGGTACAGCAGCACTACCAGGCATCGCTCCAACAGCGCTTTTCATCGACGGTCTGGGCATCCGGTTGCCGCAGCTGGTATCTGGATAAACGCGGCAATAATACCGCTCTGTGGCCCGGGTCTACAATGGACTACAGAGTGCGGACAAGACGCATCAACCCCGACGATTTTGTCGTTATTCACGGCAATCCGCAGACGGTGCCTGCTGAACCTCATGATGTAGTCGTCTAATTCTGTTCATAAAAAAAGCCCGGATGGTTGTCCGGGCTTTTTCATGGTGTATGGGCTGTTATTCTGCCAGGTTAAAGCGTACCTGAACCCCGCCGGCCGTTGTGGCCCGGATAAACGAGTTCGACACGAGCGGGTTGTTAAACGTCCGGTCAAAATAGAAGTTCAGATTCAGGCGCTTGTTCACTACATAACTAACCTGCGGGCGCAGCTGGAAATTAACGTTACCCGACGTGATAATATGCTCGGCGTCCAGTTTTCGCTGAATAGCGCGGGTATCCCGGAAGGTCAGGTTACACGAGAATGTCAGGTCATTTTTCAGCCGTTTGTAGCCGCCGTTGATTTTGAACGGAACCCGGAAGTTGCTGCGTGTAAAGCCGATCCGTGCTGTGATATCCTGATTGTTCAGGTCGGCTACCTGCGAGTTCGACAGGTTCAACGCTACGTCGCGGCTCTTATTGTATTCCAGACCACCGGTAATTTTGTTCTTTGTCTGGAACTGAATACCGATTAACGGCGCAAACTTCTCCGACATCGTGATGGTACTCATTATAAAGATCGGAACATACTGGCCGTCAAGATTGACCTGATTCGCCAGATTGTAGCCCATTACCGCCAGGTTTACATACTGCGCGCCGTAATCCAGTGACGAGATATAGTTACCCACGCTATAGGTTGATGTATAGCTGTGTGCCAGTACAAACGAGCTGAACATCTTCTTGAACGGTTTCAGATTCGACAGCCCGTTGTAATCGACCCGCCAGTTAGGCAGCGGGAAGTTATAGAACGGCGACGTGCTGGTCTTCATCGGACTCTGGCCGCTATAGGCGGCAAAGAATGCCGGAATCAGGACGTCCTGCGAGTTTTTGTTGTACTCACCGGCACTGGTATTAATCTGTTTCAACCGGTTCAGAATGATTTCCCGGAAGCCTTCAAACCGCTCGAAAATCGGTGATGAGTTGTCTTTCCGGATTGGATCAAAGGCCGTACGGAACGACCAGAACGACATGCTGAACTGACCGTTACGCACCGGACTCTGGCTTTCATATTGACCATTGGCGCCCGGCCGGAACCGCTCTTCGTAGCTGTCTGTCCGGGTCAGGTTCATGTTGATCGTCATCCGGAAATCCTTGAATGGCTCAAGGTTAGTGCTGGCCGTAAAGCGCTTGCCAATCGTCTGCTGGAAGGCCGTATTCTGTTCTACACTTTTTGAAATCCAGCCACGGTCGGCAGCCTTATACTGAATATTCCGGTCCTGCGATCCCAGCACAAACGGCAGACCAGGTGCCAGACTCCCTTCCGCCATGCCGAAGAAACGCGGTGTTGGCAGGAAGCCCGGCAGTAAGGTTGACTCCTGAATGGTATAGGAGTAATTAATGCCGCGGATCGTCATCAGCAAGCGGGTCGCACTCTTCAGGATTTTGCTCTCCGAACGCTGGATTTCCTCATCATCACCCGGGCTGCGGGAGAAGTTCTTCCGGATTGGCGAAGGCGTATTGGCAAAACGCAGATACCGGAGTTTGTTATACAGACGTACCAGATCGACACGGCCCGAAATACCCCGTTCGCGGTTATTACGGACAATGTTCCCGAATAGATTACCCGCCGAATCGGCCAGTGCATAGGAGTTGCCCTGGAACTGATAACCGACATTGTATGTAACATCGGCCGACATCCAGTCTGTGAGCGGAATCTTGTCCAGCGGCAGACGGTAGGTAGCGCGAAGCTCCTGCTGGTAGTTCTTCAGACGACCCAGCTGTTTCAGGCTACGCAGCATGGAGTCGCGTTTGACCTCAGTATTGATAGCACCGTAAGGCTCATCGATGATGGCATTGGCCTGTGCCTTATAGGTAATATTAATGCTCTTGGTCAGCGCCCAGCTCAGGTCGTAATACCGGTTAAAGAGGAAGTATTTCTCAAACTGCGGGGCTACCCCGTTGGTCGTCAGATCGGAACTGCGGTACTGGGTTTTAATAAAGCTCCGGTCCAGATCCGTACGGAACGAAACAACCGTCGGCAGCAGCGACAGGTTCAGGTCTTTCAGCCAGAACAAGTATTTACGCTCCAGACTCGGGACGTTTTTGAACGGTTCCCACGACACAGGACGCGGTGTATAATTGTAGGCAAAGCCACCCCGGT
>NZ_CAMFHL010000079.1 GCF_945952095.1 uncultured Arsenicibacter sp.
CCAACTTCTGGAAAAAACAAAACGACCGTCAGACCCGGACCAATGTTGAAGGGACCCGGCACATGCTGGAGGTGGCCCGGCAGAAAGGGTCGAAATGCTTTGTGCATACGTCCAGTATTTCGGCTTGGGGCACGGTGCACGGTGTGGTTACCGAAGAAACACCGCCGTGCGGGCACGTGTCCGGCTGGAATTATGAACGCACTAAACTGGCCGGCGAACAACTGGTGTTGCAGGCCGCCGGGCAAGGTATGAAAACCGTGGTCATGAATCCGGGAGCCGTAGCCGGACCATATGACAAAACAACCTGGGGACAATTGTTCCTGCTGGTGAAAGCCGGAAAATTACCACCTGTGGCCGAAGGGGCTATTTGCTTTACCCATGTTCGGGAGGTGGTGAGGGCACACATTGCCGCCGTCGCAAACGGGCGCGATGGTCACAAGTACATTCTGGGGGGAATCAACACGACCTATTACGAGTTTGCCGCCTGTATTACGCAGTTGATGGGCGCCAAACCTCCGCAAAAAATATCCGGTGCCCTGCTGCGGACATTAGGACGAGGCCTGGGATGGGTAGCCGGTCTGACCGGACAACAGCCATTGTTAACCTATGAACTCGCCGACGGTATGTCGCGGCAGCAGGTAAGTTATTCAAGCGAGAAGGCCGCAAGGGAACTGGGCTTTCAGGATGTGCCGCTGGACGTATGTGTGCGCGATTGCTACCAGTGGATGATCGCTGAGAAGATTCTGTGAGTTGTCCGGATCAAGCTTCTTTATGGGTTTGACATCCGGCCGGCCTTTTCTCAGATGATATGCGAAACGGCCGGTTTACCCCGGTGCGAGTAGCCTTCAACCCAATAAAGGCAAGGTAACATTTGGCGTAATAGAGTAAGAAACATGAAAACAATTATAACAGCGACCGGTACCGGTCCGGATAATAGCAGATTCAGCTCAGATATAAAAACACAGTTTATCCTGATTCCCTATGAAAACCAATGCATTTACCTTTGCCCTGCTGCTGTCGGTTACAACCGCCTTTGCCCAGCGTGCTGCCGACGAGGCGGCCATTAAGGCGATGCTGACCCAATCGACCAAAGATGCCTATGCCCTCAGACAGGCCGAATACAGTGCGTCTTTTGCCAGCCCCCTCAACGGACTGATTGCCTACAACAGCCGGTCAGGGTATCTCATTCCGGCGGGTAATCCGAAGCTGACCGACACATTCGGGAGTCGCCCCCGTGAGGTGAATCCCGTAACTGAAAATTACGTATTTAAGTTCTACGGCCCTAATGCGGCACGGGTCAGTTATGATCAATATCTGTACGGTAAGGAGAACAACAAGCCTTCGAAAGAATTCCGGCTGGTCGAAAAAATAAACGGCACCTGGAAAATTGACGGCCTGATCGCACTCATCGACTACGGACAGAACAAGTATGAGGAAGACCTGGTCCGCAAAGCTATCGAAACCGAAACCCGTGCTTATCACGAAGCAAACTATGATCTGCTGAACGCACAGTGGGCGCTCAACAGACCTTACATTGAGCGTCAGCAGGCGAATCTGATGCCAACGGGGGCGCCTTATCTGAAAGGGGATAAACTGGTTGCCTTCAGTAATTCGTACATTAAAACACTGAAACCATCAGGGCATACCGTTCGCATGAGTGATTACGATGTCCATATTTCGGGTGAAACCGCGTGGGCTACCTATACGCAGGAAGAACTCGATAAGGACGGACAAGTCGTTGGCAGGCAACGCGAGGTACGGATTCTTGAACGCAATCCGACGGCCAGTGCCGGAGGGGCAGGCTGGAAAATAGTGTTCCTTGGCTTCCAGGCAATGAAATAAGCCCAGACTATCCTTTGGCGTTTATTACTCATATTGTTTGTTCATGCTCAGATATTTACTGCTACTCTTGCTTCTGCCCTCCCTGCTTTACGGGCAAAGCATTACCTTTACCACCCCCGCACTGAATGTCACGACAGTATGTGCCGGTGGCAGTACCCAGATTGGGTATAATCTGACGGGCTTTCCGGCTGCCGATGTGCTTGTTGATGGATACCTGTCTGATGCCGGCGGCTCCTTTACCCGGCAACTGCGGGTGTTGTACAGCAAAATCCGGTCAAACGGTACATACTATGACCTGATCGACCTGTCGGCGTGGAAGGATATGCTGCCGGCCGGAAACGGCTATCGGCTGAAAATCTGCGTTGACAGTGTTTGCAGCCCGGTAAGCGCACCCTTTACCATTGCCGCGCCGGGTAGTATTCCCATCGTCGGGGAGTCGGAGTTCCGGGTAAAGCAACTGGATCTGGCAAGCAACGGGCAAGTGATTTGTCCCGGAAGCCCGGCGCGCTTTGAACTGAGAAACCGGGGACAGGCCGATCTGCAGTGGTTCAGCAACGGGCTTCCTGTCGCCGGCCAGACCGGGATGGTTTTTTCAACCACCCTGCCGGGTACGTTTACAGTGCGGGCAACCAAAAGCAGTTGTGCAACGATGGAAGACATCGGCTTTGCCCGGATTGGTAACGCCACCGCCGAAGCCGTTAACGTGAGCGGCAGCACCACCATCAACCAGAACCAGACCGCAACCATTACCCTTACCCGTCCGAATCCTGCTAGTAATACCTACGGAGGTATCAATGGCCTGGCGGTATATCTGTCTGATTTCGTGTACAACGGATCGTCTCCGCTTATACTCGGTACCGCAACCCAGACGATTACCGTCCGGCCTGGTCAGACTACCCGCTATTTCGTTACGCGTGTATCATCGGACTGTGGCTTACAGAGCAATCCGGGCAGCGGCACGGCAACCGTGACGGTCAATACGGGGGGAAATAACCTACGGGTGGCACTCGGCGCCCTCCCGTCAGCCACGCTTTGTGCCGGTACCCGTATAACCTTGCCCTTCAGCACCACCGGTACGTTTCTGAATCAGAACGGTGACTATAACTTCCGGGTCGCCCTGACTGGTCCAACGGGACAGGGCGATCAGTGGGTAGATGGGTATGTGAGCAACGGGACTGTTACGTTCGATATGCCCCGCGACCTGTCGGGGACTGGTTTTCGGTTGCGGGTAATCAGTACCAGTCCATACGTAGCCAGTGATTACTCAGGCCCCCTGACCATCCGGCCGGGGATCGACAATACCACCCGCAACTTTATCGAACCTGACCGGTTGCCTGCCCTGTGCGCGGGTACGGGTGTCAATGCCGTGAAGCTTACGGCCCGGATTGTGCCCTATGGTCTTCCCGATCTATCGCCCGCATCGCTCACCTACCAATGGTATCAGTACGACCCTGACTGGCAGGCAAATGGCCTGCCTGACCCATGGATGGTGCTGAGCGGGGCAACCAGTCAGACTTATACGGCCACCCGGATCGGCCGGTACAGTGTACAGGTCAGTAACGGTTGCGGTACCATGGGTCCCAACGACAACGATCTTTTTATTAATGTGTACGGGGCTGAATCTAATCCTCAGCTTATACTGACGGGCCGCAACCCGATCTGCCAGTCTGAGCAGAGTTTCTACGACCGGCCGCAGATCAGGCTACCCGATCGGTTTTATGCTCCCGATGCACAGTATACGTGGACCCGGAATGGCCAGGCCTACACGCCGGGGAAGGTCACAGGATCAGTCATCCGTATGCTTGATCCGCTGGTGCCCACCGAATCGGGACAGTATGGGCTTACCGTTGACCACCTGGGCTGTCCCGTTACCTTTCCGCCCGTTAGTATCAGCATCCTGCCTGTGCCCACGCTGACCATTACCCCACAACCATACCCCGCCAGTACAGGCAAAATCGTTAAGTGTGCTGCTGAGCCGGTTGTCCTGACGGGAAGCGTGAGCGGTACGGGCATTACCAGTGTAGCATGGTGGCGCACCGACTGGGATCAGGTCAGTACGACCAACAGTGTAACAGTTACCAATGCTAACCTGAACACGTATACGTTTAAGGCGTATCCTGTTCTGCCGGGGTGCACCAGACCCATTGAGAAAACGATTGATGTGGTGAGTACCACCCCGTCGGTGGCTACACTGACGGTCGCAAACGATAGTTACGACGCCTGGTCGCTGCGCCTGAGGGCCAGTAAACCCATCGGGCTTACCAGCGACTATTTTACCATTCAATGGTACCGGAACGGACAGCCTTTTGATGCACTTACGACAATCTATGCTTCCTACAACGAAAATTTTCTCACGGCCACGCTACCCGTCAGTTCCTCAGGCACCTACACCGCCAGGGTGACCACGCTGTATTCCGAACAGTTCCCGACGGCAGGCTGTACCGGCGAGCCATCGAACCCCGTTAGTGTTAGTACACATCCCGGTCTTACGTATTTCATCCCTGATTTTACGTACACGGTCAATGGGCTGACAGCTACATTTGCAACCAACCTGAATACCCCGATCTATTACCTTACGGATGTCCCGACGGTCGGCGCATCGACCCAAATTACATCGCCCTATACATTTGCGCAAAGTGGTACCTATCAAGTCATGGTTTCGGGTTTAGGTAGCGACGGGCAGTATCATTCGGTCAGTAAATGGGTCAACGTTAATACCTGTCCGGCCCTGTCATTTACGGTGAGTCCGGCCATGACCAGTAGTCAGCCACTACTGAAATGCGCCAATGGCAGCCTGACCCTCAGCGTGCCATCGGGCCTGACCAGCTATACGTGGGTAAGTGACTTTTCTAACCTCACCGGGACCAATAGTTTCAGCTACTCAGTAACTACTTCAGGGACGTATTGGGTGCAGGCCCTGGGCGCGAACGGCTGTCGCTATACGAGTAACCGGGTCATTGTACGGCTTAACGCTCCGCCGGGTGCAGGTGCGTCGCTGACCGTACAGCATTTGCCTTTCAAGTCACCCTATGACCGCATGCTTCATCCTGATCGGGGAGAATATGCTTATCTGAGGACGGCAATGGGTCAGTCGGGGCCGTTTTCAGCAACGGTTTTGCCCGGCCCGCTAACGACCTCCGCCACGCAGCGGCCTGACATTTGGGAGGCACGTGTCAGTCCGGCCAAAACCACGACCTACAGCTTAGTGTCGGCCTTGAACGAGTGTGGCCGGACTACGTTTTCACCGGCCGTGACGGCTACGGTTGAGGTGCAGTCTGTTGATGTTAGTCTGGGCATACAGGCCGACCGGACCACCGCGACTATGGGGCAGGATGTTGTGTTTACGGTTACGCTGACCAACCCACCAGGCTACAACACCGCTCAGGGGTATGTGGATGTGGCGCTTCCTGCCAATTTCAGTTTTGTGGGGAGTAATACCCTCCGGCTGGTAAACGGCCGGTTGAGCCACATTCCGCAATGGACAGTGGACAACACCGGAGATGCTACAATGCTTGACTATCTGCCCATCCTGCCGGGCAGCAGTGTGCCGTTATCGTTCACGGCCCGTGCTATCAGCAATGGTACGGGACTTGTTCAGGCGCAGGTGGCAGCCCCGTTGAATCCGTCATCGTATGTGTGGGATGTTGACTCTACGCCGAACTCCGGTTTCACCGATGGCGAAGACGATGCGGCCTCGGTGGTGGTAACCGTTGGTAGTTGTTCGTCCATGATCACCGTCAAGACCGGCAACTGGACCGATCCCGCCGTCTGGAGCTGCGGTCGTATTCCGGCGGCGGGTGATACGGTGACGATCGCTGCCGGCCATGTAATCACCATCGGCGCGGGCGCAACAGGTATATGCAAAACGGTGCAGCATCAGGGCCGCCTGGTGGTTGGCGCCACCGGGCGGCTGCGGCTGGGACAAAACTGATTAGACAACCGCCGGAACGTGTTAATGACTGCTGATAACGACTATACCACTAATCTGACAACCATATGCACCTGCTGAAACCGGGTCTGCTTGCAAGCGCCTTAACCTGTATGTTAGTTATTCTGACTGCCGGTATCGCCCGGACCCAAACCGTGGATCAACCTTGCGGTACCCGAAACATCCACAACGATAAACTACAGACGGACAGCGTTTACCGCCGGATGGTGAGGCGGGTCGATGAGCGGACGTTCGATAAAGCCGGTACGGATATGACGACGAACCACGTCATTCCGGTTATGTTTGTGGTCTATCACCTTGGGGAACCGGTTGGTAGCGGAACCAACGTATCGGAGGCGGACATTCAGGCACAGCTGACGCAGCTGAACAGCTGGTTTGCCGGGGTCGGGGCTACTCCCGCCGGCACCAATGCCCGGTTGCAGTTTACGCTGGCGCAACGGACGCCCGCATGCCAGTCGTTCGGTGGAATCGTCCGCGTTAATGCCAGTGCCGTACCCGACTATGCCAGTACCGGTATCGTCTACGGTGACTTTACCGTGGAAAACCGACTGCGTAAACTCACACCGACCTACAGCAGCGGTACGGCCGATAGCCGGCAATTCATCACCATTCATCTGGTCAATAAAATGATCGGCGCATCGGCGTATGCATCATTTGGCGGGGATATAGTTTGCGACTACAGACAGATGGGAGCGCTGACGCACGAGATGGGCCATGTGTTTTTTCTGTATCACACCTTTGAGGGCAGTGAGACCGATACGCCCGGCGTATTTGTCTGCCCGCCCAATGCCAATCCGGAAAAAGACGGCGACCGGGTAACCGATACCGCTCCCCATAAGCTGGACGATCAGTGCCAGGGTGGCGGTAACGATACCCACCTGAACACCTGCACCGGACAACCGTTTGGCAGTATCCTGTACAACTTCATGAGCTATTCCTGCGGCAACCGGTTTACACTAGGGCAGCTGACCCGGATGCGGACGGCGCTTTATACCGTAATGCCCGGGCTGATAGGCTCGCCGTACCTGACACCGCCACAGCCTCAGGAAGTGCTGCGACCCGTTAGTTGTTCCATCGCCACCGGACAACCGACGGGGCTGTATACCACCGGCCTGTCGCGGGTGCGTTTTGGCAATCTGGACCATTCGTCGGGCGAAGCGCCGCTCCATGAAGGGCACTACACCGATTTTTCCTGTACGCGGAAAACCATCGTGACGGCGGGGGCTACGTATTCGCTTATCACTAACTCCCGCTCCGTCAACCGGAGGGCTTATCTGGATTATAACAACGACGGCGTATTTGATGAAAACACCGAGCGGATTCATACCGGAGCCAGCAACGGTAATTTCGGTGTTGAAGAGGTACGCGGGCTGGTGACCATTCCGGTTACGGCCGTACAGCATACTTACCTGCGGCTGCGTGTTGTGGCTGACCCTGGTACGTCCCTGCCCACTGCCTGCCTGTTGCCGGGCCATGCGGCCTACGGGCCCGGTGAGGTAGAAGATTACGGCGTGATGATTCTGCCGGACAACCTGCCGGTGAGTCTCTCCATCACTGCCTGGCCAACACGAATGTTCTGCACGGGTAAAGCCGTAACGATTCCGGTGGCGACGAGCGGTGTGTTCGGACCGGCAAACCGCTTCCGGGTGTTGCTGTCTGATGCGGCCGGAAGTTTTGCGGCATCAACCACGCTGGCTGAAACGACCATCCTGCCGTTATCGGCCACAATTCCGGACAACCTGAACCTCGACGGAACCTACCGGATACGGATCGTGTCGACCAGCCCGGCACTGGTCAGCAACGATAGTCCGGTGCTGATGCTGGAACCGTCACCCACGGCGACGCTGACGGGTTCGCAAACAATTACGGCCGGCCAGCGGGTGACGCTCACGGCGACCATCACCGGCCGTGAGCCCTGGAAAGTCTATCTGTACGGCTCTGATTTCAGTAGTGTGTTTTTATATGATCTGTACAGTACGCCGGTCAGCCTGACGGTGGCCCCGACGGTAACAACCGTCTATACGCTGTCGGTGTCAAACGAGGTGTGCGGCATCGTATCGGCAGCACATACTGTTACGGTAACAGTACCTTGCCCAACCCCGCTTAACCTGGCAGAAGTCAATAAAACGCTCAGCTCGGTACAGCTCGACTGGAACCGGATTTATGGCAATACGTATGATATACAATGGAAGCCGGTTTCGGCTACCACGTGGACGCAGATTAGCCGGCTTTACGTACAGCCTACACTGACAGACCTGGCGTATGGACAAACCTACCAATGGCAGATCCGGACGAACTGTCCGGACGGGCAGACCTCTGCCTGGTCGCCCGTGCGGACCTTTACCATGGATTGTGCGGTGCCGTTTGATCTCCGGGAGCTGACCGTCCCCACACAGGCAGATCTGCTCTGGGGCAGCCCCGGGGGGCTTGTGACCTACGACCTCCAATGGCGGAGACAGGGGGAGGCTACCTGGCAAACGCAGCCGGCATTGACTCTGAATAGCCTGCGGTTAACCGGACTTACTGCCGGTGGTGTATACGAGTGGCAGGTACAGAGCCGGTGTCCGGACAATAGCCAGTCGGCCTACAGTGCTCCGCGCACGTTCACAGCGCAGTGCGGTATGCCGGTCAACCTGACAATGCTGGCGGCCAGCTCAACGGGGGCGCGAGTCGGCTGGACAGGATTGGCGGGCCTGACCTATCAGGTGCGGTGGCGCCTGAATATGACAACTACCTGGACCGAGGCGCCAGCATCAACCACCAACACCTATTATGATATTACGGGGCTGGGCAATAACCTGAGCTATCAATGGCAGGTACGGACAGTGTGCTCGCCGACAGAAAGCAGTGCATACACCAACAGCGACTACATCTATACCACCTGTTCCGCACCGGCGATTCTGACATGGACGGTGTTATCTCCCACATCCGTCCGGCTCGAATGGTCGGAGGCGGGCCCCGACGTCAGCTACGAACTCCGGTGGCGACCTTACGGCGCGGCAGGATGGACCACCGTAGCAGCCCTGACCGGAGCCGCATACAGCCTGACCGGCCTGACAACCAACGTGTTTTACGAATGGCAGCTCCGGACGGTGTGTGCCGGAGGGCAGTCGTCGGAGTTTAGCTATTCCCGCTATTTCAGGCCGGTTTCCTGCACGGCCATGACGACACTGAAAGCCGGTAGCTGGCTGGATCCGGCGGTATGGTCCTGTAACCGGATTCCGGTGAGTACCGATGCGGTGGTGGTGGCGCATCCGGTTACGGTCCCTGTCAACGCCACGGCAACTATCCGCAAACTAAGCTACGGGGCAGGGGGGAAGGTAAGCCTGGCAACCGGCTCCCGTTTGGTATTGCAGCCCTGAGGGAAGGCAATCAGACAAGGGTAGTTATACGTTTCGTCGGCCCGACTCCCGGAATGCTCTATCATAATTCAGCGCTCCGGACGAAAAACAGCTCATGCTCCGGTTGATCCGGAATTGGATGTATAAAAAGTAAATAACCGGTAATACAATACCCGTTAACAGGTACAGATAAATTGGTTAGTTTAACAGGACCACAAAGTCAAACCTTCTCAGGCTATGAAACGAATAATGTACAGGCTTTTCCTGATGCTGGCGGTTGTTCATATAACGGCAGGTGTAACAATGGCCCAGAACAATCTCCGTATTGTCAGCCCCGTACTGGCTACGCCGGGCATGGACAACACAATGCTTGGTGTAGGCGCCGGTAATACAACCATGACCGGCTGGTTTAACACCCTCATTGGCCGGCAGTCAGGACAAGCAATGACCACCGGTACCGGCAATACAGCCCTCGGCTATGTTACAGCATTCAGTGCCACATCGGGCAGCTGGAATACTCTGGTCGGGTACGGGACAGGCAGCAGTATTGTAAGTGCTCAGGCGAACGTTTTTATGGGTGCTTTTGCGGGGGGGAGTACGCAGACAGGAGGCTTTAACACCATGCTGGGTTACTTTGCCGGTTACGATAATACGACGGGTACCTCCAATACCTTTGTCGGCCATGAAACCGGGGGCAACAACACAACGGGTTACAGTAACGTGCTGATTGGCGTAAGAGCGGGTTTAAGTAACACAACCGGCGATAACAATGTCATGGTCGGGGATTCGGCGGGGTACACGGCGACAACAAGCGTCGGGAACACCATGATTGGCAGTAAGGCCGGTTACCGGAATATCACCGGGGGAAATTCCTTTGTCGGCTATCAGGCCGGTTACAACAATATTTCGGGTAATAATAACTCCTATATTGGCTATCAGGCTGGTTTCCGGAGTAGTTCCAACTTTGATAATGCCTATCTGGGCTATCAGGCAGGGTATAATCTCGATGGCGGCTGGAATACGATTGTCGGTGTGCAGGCTGGCTATGGCGTGGGGTCAGGGGTCCAGAACGCTCACAATGCCTTTGTCGGGAACCGGGCAGGCTACGCCATCACCACGGGTAGTTGGAATGCGTTTCTGGGGGCATCGGCCGGGGCCGCTACCTCTACGGGCGGTCAAAACGTGTATCTGGGCTATCAGGCCGGCGACGCCAATACCACGGGTTCGCGCAATACGCTGGTAGGCGCTTCGTCGGATGTACTGAGTCCGGGTCTGACCAATGCGGCCGCCATCGGCTATAACGCGCGGGTGGCCGTCAGCAATGCCATTGTCCTTGGGGACCCCGCGAATACCAGCCTGAATGTTGGTATCGGCACCGACTCGCCCCAGTACCCGCTCGATGTCAGAGGCATTATCAACGTTCGCGGGGCGGGCGGAAAACTCAAATTCAGCTCGTTGTCAAATCCCCGCTACCGGCAGGGGTTCTCCGATCAGTTTCTGACTGTTGATGCTGAGGGCGAAACGGTTCTTGCCCGCTACCGGCTGCAACCGGCAACCACCGCCGAGTGGGCCGACCATGTCTTTACGCCGGGCTATCGGCTGCGGCCGCTCACAGAGGTGGCCGGATATGTAGAAACCCATCGCCACCTGCCGGGTATTCCGTCAGCGGCAACGATGACGGCCGAAGGAATCGATGCAACGCAGATGAGTGCGCGCCTCCTTGAGAAAATAGAAGAGCTTACCCTGTACATCATAGCGCAGAAACAGGATTACCAACAACAGATTGATGCACTGAAGGCCGAAAACCAGGCGATTAAACGCCGGTTGATGAAACGCTGATTCGGGGGATTATACCCCGGACAAACCTATTCACCGGTAACCGGGTTATAGTCGTATCCCATTTGCGCAACGTATGAAAATTCTGGTGGTTGAAGATGAACCCAAAACCCTCAATGCCATCCGGCAGGGGCTGGAGGAAAGTCAGTTTGAGGTCGATATTGCCTACGACGGCCTGATTGCCCAACGACTGGCGCTGAAAAACAACTATGCCCTGATTATTACCGATGTTATCCTGCCCGGCCTTAATGGCTTTGAGCTGATTAAAGCGCTGCGGAATAAGGGCCTGACCACGCCCATTCTGCTGCTGACGGCCCTGGGCGAAACCGACGATAAAATCACCGGCTTTGATGCCGGAGCCGATCAATACCTCACCAAACCGTTTCAGTTTGCCGAGCTGCTGGCGCGTGTGCGCTCCCTGACCAAGCGCAGCACGCAGGTGACCATGACGGCCCAGACCCTGAGTTATGCGGGCCTGGAAATGAACCTCGACGCCAAAACCGTCTCCCGCGACGGCCAGCCCATCGACCTGACCGCCCGTGAGTTTGCCCTGCTCGAATACCTCATGCGCAACCAGGGGCGGGTACTGTCTAAAATCGACATTGCCGAACAGGTCTGGGACCTGAATTTCGATACCGGCACCAACGTTGTAGAGGTCTACATCAACTACCTGCGCAAAAAACTGGATCGGGACTTCCCGACCAAACTGATTCATACCCAGTTTGGTATGGGCTATGTGTTAAAAACAGACGAATGACAATCCGGACCCGGTTAACGCTGCGTTTTACGGGGCTGGTGACGGCCATCGTGGCGGTGTCATTTGCCTGTATCTACTGGTTTACGGCTTATTTTATCACCTCCGATTTCAACCGGCGGCTCGAAAAAAAAACGAAACCCTACGGTACGGCGCTGGTTATGCACGGCCATGATCATGAGGCGCTGAAAAAACTCAGACTGCTCCATGCCGATCAGTTGCCCAGCCAGAAAATTACTATCTACGATTCGCAGAATACACCTTTCTTTACCAGTAATGACGGCCTGCGGTTAGGCATACCGGTTCGGGAAATGGCCAAAATCCGGAAGCAGGTCCGGCGGCTGTTCCGGTGGCGGTATTTTTACGTGGCCGCTGTGCGGTATGATACGCCGACGGGGCAGTATGTGGTGATGGCCAGTGCCGAAAACCTGTACGGCGATGATTTCCTGCGGACGATGCGCTGGGCACTGATCATTTTTTTCTTCCTGATCATCGCTCTGGTTGCTTTCTCGGGCTGGCTCTATGCCGGTGATGCCCTCCAGCCGATGAAACGGATATCAAAGCAGCTGAACGCTATTTTTCCGAAAAACCGCCACAAGCGGTTGCCGCTCAGCAAGGAAAACGACGAGATCGGCCGGCTCTCAGTGACGATCAACCAGCTGCTCGACCGGATTGACGAATCGTTCCGGTTACAACGGATGTTTGTGGCCAATGTCTCGCATGAACTGAAAAACCCGCTGACACAGATGCAGTCACAGCTCGAAGTGTCCCTGCTGAGCCGCCGTGAGCCGGAGCGGTATGTGCAGACCATCCGGTCGGTGCTGGATGATGTTGGTGCGTTGTCGGCTCTGACGCGGGCACTGCTTGAACTGTCAAAGATTAACGAAGAAGATGCCGACAGCCTGCTCACCGACAAGGTTCGGATGGATGAAGTAGTCTGGGATGTACGCGATATGGTTAAAGGCATTAATCCGCATTATCAGGTGCGGGTAACGTTTGATAACCTGCCCGACGAAGATTTTGAGCGTCTGACCATGACCGGTAATGCCTCACTGCTGCGGACGGCTCTGAAAAACCTGACGGAGAATGCCTGCAAGTTTTCGCCGGATCATACGGCTCTGATCAATGTGAGTGTAGGGGATAATTCGGTGCGGATTGCGGTGCAGAATCACGGCGAACCGATTCCGGCGCAGGATCTGCCCTATATTTTTGAGCCGTTTTACCGGAGTCAGCAAACCGCCCTGACCAGCGGCTATGGCATCGGTCTGTCGCTGGTGGAGCGGATTGTCCGGCTGCATCGGGGCTCCTTAACGGTTGAGTCGGCGCCGGAAAAGCTGACGACCTTTGTTATTGAGTTTTTCTATCCCCCCTCGTTCTAATGAAATTCTAAGCCCTTGTTCAGGAGTGTCTAAGCTTGAGTATGGTGTTTTGCAGCAAGTCGTTCATCTACAGGCTGAAAACACCATGGAAAAGGAAGCTCAGACAGCACCGGTACGGGAGCTGGAAATCATATCAAAGGAGGATTCAAGCGAACAAAACACCGATCCGGTTGTTGTTCGTAAGCCTGACTGGCTGGTTATCTGGATTGTCTCTCTATTTTTACTGACGGCCCTGATTGCCTGGGTTTCAGGCTTTTTCAGTTTGCCGGCCTGAATAACCTCTTACCTGACAGATCTATGGAGTTATTTCATTTACTGACCATTCTAATCGTTATCTCTGCCCTGTTTGCCTATGTTAATGTCCGGTTTCTGAAACTGCCCGATGCCATTGGCATTATGCTGGTATCGCTGTTTTTCTCCCTTATCGTACTCGGCGTAAACGAGGTAAAACCCACCTGGTTTGCGCTCACCCGCCAGACCATCCGCGACATTGATTTTCATTACGTTCTCTTTGATGTCATGCTTTGTTTTCTGCTCTTTGCCGGGGCTTACCATACCGACGCGGCAAAGCTGAAAGTAGAGCGGCGGTCGGTGATATTGTTTGCCCTGGTCGGTGTGGTGATCTGTACATTTCTGGTCGGGACGCTGCTGTATTATGCCGCAGGCTGGTTCGGTCTTTCTTTATCCTATACGCTTTGCCTGTTATTCGGCGCGCTTATATCACCAACTGACCCGATTGCGGTACTGGGTATTCTGGCCAAATTCAAACTGCCGGAAAGTGTGAAAACAAATATTGTCGGCGAATCGCTGTTCAACGATGGCGTTGGGGTGGTTGTGTTTGCGACCATTTATCAGGTTCTGATTAATGGTGCCGATTCGGTTGGCGCAGGGGATATTACGCTTATTTTTCTTCAGGAAGCGGGGGGAGGTCTGTTATTCGGGGCCCTGCTCGGTTACGGCATGTATTGGCTGCTTCGTTCGATTGATCATTATCAGACCGAGGTGCTGCTGACGCTGGCGGGTGTTATGGGCGGGTATTTGCTGGCTCATCAGCTGCATGTGTCGGGGCCGCTCGCGATGGTCGTAGCTGGTTTGTTTGTTGGCAACCGTGCGCGGCAAAGCGCCATGAGCGAAGAAACCGGCGAGTATGTTGACCGTTTCTGGGAGCTTCTCGACGTAATTCTGAACGCCATTCTGTTTGTGCTGATCGGTGTTGAACTACTAGTTATTGATTTCACGCACACAAAACTAATAATCAGTGCTATTGCCATTGCGATTGTGCTGGTATCCCGTTATCTATCTATTCTGATTCCGTTTACGGTGGCCCGTCGCTGGCTCGATCTCGACAGCAAGGCCCCGCTTATGCTAACCTGGGGCGGGTTGCGGGGTGGCCTCTCCATTGCCATGGCCCTGTCGATAGGGCAGGCTGTGCCAAACAGCGACCTGATCGTCAGCATTACCTATGCCGTTGTCCTGTTCTCGGTTGTCGGGCAGGGACTGACCATGGAGCTACTCATCAAACGGCTGTACCCGACCGGCTGACGCTACCGGCCTGCACAGTGGTGACGAATATCATAATGAGCATGGCATCATTCTTGTTTCCGGAATACAGGAAGGCTTATGCCTGCTATTTCCTCTAGATTCAACGGAACGATGAAAGGACGTTTACCACTTAGCGGAGCCGGTGTTTTAGGACTCGCTATTTTACTGGCCGGCTGTCAGCCATCCACTGATTTAACCAAAAAAGGCCCGCTGGATGATCAACTGGAAACCCTGATCGGTCAGGCATCATCCGGGCAGGGAAAAGCATTTTATGTGCTGCCGGAGAGTACGGATTACACCCGGATTCCGCAGGATCCGAAAAATCCGGTGACGGCGGAGAAGGTGGCGCTCGGGGAGCTGCTGTTCCATGAGACGGCCCTTTCGCAGCATCCGATGAAGGTGATCAGCTTCGGTACCTATTCCTGTGCGAGCTGCCACCATGCCAAAGCCGGTTTTCAGGCGTGTGTGCCGCAGGGTATCGGCGATGGCGGGGTTGGTTTTGGCCAGAACGGCGAAGCCCGGGCAATCAACAGCCAATATCAGGGGAGTGATGTCGATGTGCAGCCGGTGCGCAGCCCGTCGGCGCTCAATATTGCCTACCAGACAAATATCCTGTGGAACGGGCAGTTCGGGGCAACCGGCGTAAACACCGGCACTGAAGCGGCCTGGACGAAGGGAACGCCGAAGGAAAAAAATACGCTGGGTTTTCAGGGTATAGAGACCCAGGCTATTGCCGGGCAGGATGTTCACCGGCTCAACATGAAAGCGTCAGCCTTCCAGGGTAATGCCACCTATAAAGAGCTGTTCAAAAAAGCCTTTAACGATAACTGGACGAACGATGCGCAAACGGCGATCAATGCCGGTATGGCGATTGCCGCCTACGAACGGACGCTGTTATCGACACGGGCGCCGTTTCAGCGCTGGCTGAAAGGCGAAGCGGGGGCGTTATCATCCGACGAAAAAGAAGGCGCTATTCTCTTTTTCGGGAAAGCGGGGTGCGCGCAGTGCCACAACGGTCCGGCGCTGAATGCAATGAAGTTCTATGCACTTGGTATGAACGATCTCACAAACAGGGCTCCAAGCGGTAATACAGTGGTTGTACAGGCTGACCCGGCGAAGGCGGAACACAAGGGTCGTGGCGGGTTTACGGGCAGGGCCGAAGACATGTATAAGTTCAAGGTACCGCAGCTGTATAACCTGAAAGACAGCCCGTTCTATGGACATGGTGCGTCGTTTCGTACGATTGACGAGGTGATCGCCTATAAAAATACGGCTGTGGCGCAGAATGTCAATGTGCCGAAAACGCAGCTGGCCGCGGAGTTCAAACCTTTGAACCTGTCAACGGCTGAGATTCAGAAACTGGTGTCGTTTATCCGCAACGGGCTCTACGATCCGGAGCTGATGCGGTATGTGCCCAAAGCCCTGCCGTCCGGTGCTGCCTTCCCGAACAACGACCCTGTCAGCCGCTCACAGCTTGGGTTTTGATAGCTAACTAGTGGTGGCACGACTCATAGTCGTGCCACCACTCTGGTTTAAGGCATTTTCGCCAGATTTTCCCAGCGGACTTTCCATTTGCCGTTTTTCGGGAAGCCGGGAGCGGGTGTCCCTTTATCGCCGTCCCAGCCTTCGCACATCATCGCAATGGCCATCAGCAGACCGCCGTTGCCGGGCAGGTAAATACGCAGGTTATCGCGCTGGTAATTATGGCCGTTGTGCAGAAACGTGTTTTTCGTAACGTTCATCAGCAGTACGTCAACGGCCTGTTCCGGTTTGCCGAGGCGGGCGGCCGTCATCGCCACGAGCGGGTAGTCCCAGCCCCAGGTATTCTCCCACGACCAGACCTTCATCACCTTATCGAACGTCCGCTGCATGGTCGGCATATCGAGGTCGGGTGTGCCCGGCAGGTAGCCATAGGCGCCAAGCACCGTCGGGTGGTCGGTCATGTAAGGCGGATTGGTGTACGAGTCAGTAGCACTTTCGGCCGCCAGATACACACCGTCCTGCGCGGGCAGCGGCGACAACTCTTTAATCACCTGATCCCACTCCGGTTTCCGGCCCATGCCCAGCCGCTCGCGCCATTGCTGTGCCACTGACAGACCCCAGTACCAGTAGGCCAGCTCGAACGGCGGGTTGAACGTATCTTCAGCCTTGAAGCGCTCCTGCGCCGGAATCAGGCCCTTACCGAGAATATACTTGCCTTTTACTTTGTCGAAATAGGCGTAGGACGCCATAAAGTCGGCCGTCGCAAAGACGAGATCCTTGTACGTGTCGAGTGTCTTTTTATCCTTATGGTTCCGGTATGCCAGTTCGGCAAAGTACAGGAAGTGTGGCTGTTGCCAGATCAGGAACGGCGCGATGGGCGACGGGCTTTCGTTGCCCACATCGTCCACCATCTTAGGCCAGCGGATACCGGCAAATCCCTGACGGTGCGCCAGCTCACGGCCTTTATCGCTGATGGTCCGGTACCACGGTAAACTCCGTTCAAGCAGGGCCGGCCGGTTCCAGAGCATGAAATGGGCGGCGTGCCACCAGTGCATTTCGAGGTGAGGCTTGCCGTACCAGCTGTTATAGACCAGACCGGTTTCCTGAGGCGGAATAGTACCGGAACAGTTGATCTTGGTCAGGTATTGTGAGAGCACAATCCGGCGTTCGAGTTCGCTGGCGCGGGGGTCGGTACTGCCACTGAGGTCAACAGCCCCGCCGGTTTGCCAGAAGCGTTCGTAATGCGATTTGTTAAGCGGCTGCACCACGGCAAAGGCGGCAACGGCTTTAGCGTTAGTCTGTTCCGAAAACAGTACGGCAAATTCCAGTACGTTGCTGTTCGCAGGCGTCAGCTCAAACTGATGGGGCGCCTTCTCCTGCATGCGGGCCTCACCGGTCCAGGCAACCGCCGCACTGTAGCGGGTCGTGTCAAGCTTCCGGTCGAGCACCACGCTCCGGCTACTGGTCGGCCGCAGGGTTGTGGTATGGTTGCCGGGTATATCCCAGCCGCCTTCGCCCTCCCAGTCGGTCGCGCCGTAGGGGAAGCGGAGCGAGACGGTCAGCCGGTTTTTCTGCACCAGCGGCGATTTCACCTGCACATTGATCTGGTCTAGCGACGGGTGGCAAATGGTGACCACATCTACCGGCTGGCCTTCGAGCTCAAAATGGCTGCGGATTTCGCCGGTCCAGAGGTCGAGGGTCTGCCGGATTTGCTTAAGATCCTGCCGGCCGGCCAGGCTGCCGTCGGCTTTTTTGAGCACAAAGCCGATGCGTCCCAGATCAAGCCGGTGGGCGTTTTCGCGGAAATAGTTGGTGACTTCGCCCTTACGGCCTGTGTTGGCATTGAAGGCGTAGGTATACGGAACCTTGCGTCCCTGGGCTTCATACTCCTTATATACCTCTTCGATCCGGTAGTTGTTCGTATTCGGGACACTGTGCCAACCCCACTGCGACTGGGTGCCGAGCGGAACACCGCGCTGGTAATAGTCAGGGAAAGTCTGGAGGCCCGTCGCATCGACGGTATACGCAAATTCGCCGTTACCGACCGACACTGAACCGAGGGAATCGAAACGGGTATTTACCACGTTATGGCGGCTGACCAAGGCTTTTCGGTCAATTTTCTGCCCGAATGATGCCGTTGCCAGCAGCATCAGCATGCCCGGCAGTAAAGGTTTGAAAAGAAAATGCATGGCTGTATTGGCGACCGTACCTGGTTGCCCGGTTAACTTGTTTATTGGCGCGTCGGGTATTCGTCCGTGTACCCGTATGGGCGACCCCACGTGGTCGCCCACCTCCTGATGATGGTCCATTGTCTGAAATTAGTGCCCACGTTGGGAATGGGCGACCACGTGGGGTCGCCCGTACGGGTTCGGGGGAGCTCCACCACAGCACAGAGCCAAAAGGCAGCCCGCATAGGCTTTATGTAAACAGCAGTCGTGTCTGTTTGTGGGCTTCGCCTTGTTCGAGGTGCATGAGCGCACCAAGGGCAGTGGCCTGCGGTACTTCCAGCATCTGCACCCGTTTGGCAGGATAATGCTGCCGGAGTAGCTGCATGAACACACCGTTACGGGCAAATCCGCCGTCAACGTAGAAGAGGGATTCGTCGGTGGATACCAGATCAATAGACGTTTTCAGCAGCTCCATCAGCCCTGCCATCAGTACCTGATAGGCAGCGGCAGCCGTGGTAAATCCACTGATGTCCCAGGTCTGCGCCTCCTGCTCCGGGAAAGGCCCCGTACCGGCCATGCAGGCAGGCTGAAACGGGATTCCTGAACTCCCCGGCTCCGGTTTGCTGATCGCTTTGTAGAAGTCCGGCGAAATGTTGAAATGGCTGGCAATCCGCTCCACCTGATAATCATGCTCGCGGCCGAAAAAGACGCGGGAGGCCTTCGTCGCCTGCCCTTTGGGCGACATATAACTCAGGCAGTCGCGGCGAAGCATATCGGCCGACAACGCTTTGCCGTCGATAGTGATCTGGTTGAACGGATTCAGGTTGATGCACCAGGTTCCGGTCGAGAGCAGCATAAACGGCTCGTCGCTCTGAAGCAGGTAAGGTACCAGGGCCGAGGAACTGTCGTGCAGGCCGACACCAACCATAATGCCATCCACAACCGACGCGATAGAGTCGCGGGTCAGCGGGGCCAGTTTTTCGTCGATACCCTCCCGGATTACCCAGTCGTGGTAGCGGTCCTGACCAAAGTTCCAGAGTGCTGTATGGCATCCTACCGAGGTATAATCGCTGAATTTTTCGCCCGTGATCAGATACGACAGGTACTGCGGTAAATGCAGGGACGTGTGAATCTGCCGGTACTGTTCCGGCCGCGCATATTTCAGCCAGTAAAGCTGCAACCCCGAGTTGAGCATGCCCAGCCGTGGCGAGCAGGTGAGTGCCGCAAAGTCGTCGCGGTTTTCGGTCAGCGCATCATAAAATTGATAGGCGAGGGCCTCCGGAAACGGTTTCAGGTAATTGTAGAGCGGTAAAACCGGTTTACCGTCAACGCCCAAGTGCACAAAGCTGGCCCCATAGGCTGTAAAATTAACGCCCTTCAGCGCGTAATCCGGATCGTTTCGGAGGGTTTCCCAAGCGTCGAGTACCCAAGCAGTTAGCCGGTCAACGTCGTCACACGGAAAACCGTCCTCGTCTGTAATCTCCGGAAATACCTCCTGCCGTTCTTCGACCACCTGCCGTTTTTCGTCGAACAGAATGACCTTCTTGTTGGTCTTTCCGACGTCAAAAACGGCATAGATGGCTTTACGGCTGCTGCTCTGGGCTGAAACTGGCGGTGTTTCCGTCTGTATCATAACCCTGTTGCAATGCTGCGCTTACCCCGTTTCTGAATCAACCCTTCGCGGATTTTGGCCGCCCGATATACTGCAATCGGATCAAGGGCCCCGCCTGCCTGTCGCATGGCTTCGGCGACCAGCGGACGGACGTCGGTCTGGAACGCGTCTTTCAGCAGTTCTTCGGCGACAACCACGTCGTTGGCGTCCTGGGCCTGCGATAGCGCCACACGGTTAACGAGCAGTGCTTTGGTATACGTTGTCAGGATGCTCTGCACCGACTGGAGCAGGTCTTCGAGCGGGTCTTTGGTATTGTGGCTGGCGTCGATCATCCACGCCAGTGGCGGGTTCTTTACCGCCGGATCGGTCATGCCATCAACGAGCTCGTTGAAAATCAGGAAGAACTGGTAAGGCTTGATGCTGCCGGTTGTCAGGTCGTCATCGCCATACATCGAGCCGTTGAAGTGGAAACCACCCAGCCGGCCGAAGTGTTGCAGGCGGCCTACGATCTGTTCGATATTGGTGTTGGGCAGGTGGTGGCCGAGGTCAACGAGTACCTGAGCGTTCTGCCCGACATACTGGCAAAGTGAATAGGAGGTACCCCAGTCAGGGATCACCATCGAATAGAAATGCGGCTCATACGGTTTGTACTCAATCAGCATCGTCCAGTCGGCCGGCATGGATTCATAGATCGACGCCAGTGATTCGGCCGTCCGCTGATAGGCGCGGCGGAAATGCTGCTGTCCGGGAAAGTTCGACCCGTCGGCAAGCCATATCGTGTGGGTTTTGGCGTCCAGCGCTTTGCCGTAGTTGATGCAGTCTATGTTATGCTGAATGGCCAGGTCACGGACGCTGGCATCTGTATGGCACAGTGAACCGAACTTGTAGGAAAACGGCTGATCGGGCTGATCCTGGAAGGTATTCGAGTTTACCGAGTCAATAGTCAGGCTGTTTTCTGCCAGTAGTTGCTTCAGGGCCGGCACGTCTTTCGGGATATCCCACGGAATGTGCAGTGATATAGAGTCAGACGAGCGGTTCAGCCGGTGGAGCAGGCCGATGTCTTCAATTTTTTCTTCGAGGTTCCGGGGTTCGCCACCTGCCGGAAAACGGCCGAAACGGGTTCCGCCGGTCCCTAATGCCCAGCTGGGAATAGCTACCTGAAAAGCGGCGACCTGATCAATAATTTCCTGAACCGCAATGCCACGCCGGTCGAGCCACTCGGCCAGAAAGGTAAAGCGGAACTGGTGGTCGTCCTGCAGCGAATGGTTAAGTTCCTGAATGCGTTGTTCGGAGATCATATACGTTACTTCAAGTTTCAGGGTTAAAAAATCCGTACGTCTATGCGTTTCCGGCGGCTAGCGTCAATCAGACTGTTGTGGTACAAATAAGCCCATTAGATAATCTAATGGGCTTACTACTAACCTACCTATGATGAAACTACATATTGAGAAGCAAGTTACGACCGGATTCTACTTAAACTCTTCTGGTCTCTCCTGCATTAATTCGGGATATTATAGGAATTAGTCTTTTCGCCGGACTGGTCTGGCTACAAACTACCGCGGCGGATCATGTAAAACGGGTTCTTAACTTTTACCCGCTGCTTTTCCAGCAACAGCGTGGCGGCGGTCCGGCCCATGTACTCAAAATCAGTCGTGATGACCGTAATACCCAGCAAATCCTTAAGGGTGGTTTCGTTGAACGAAATCAGCCCGATTTCGCGGCCCAGCAGAAAGCTCGACTGACGGACTTTCTTCACCAGCTCGGCCAGATCGGTTTCTTCGACAGTGACGTACGCCGTTGAAGCTTCGAGTGCTTCATCCATGGCGTTTTCCTTGACGGCAAACTGTTTGTCGTGAACGATGCAGAACGACCGGAAACCACGGGCAATTTCGTCGGGATAGTTGCCGTCGCCGGGCAGAATCAGCACCATGCGTTTGTAGCGGTTGAGCAGGTCCTGTGCCGTTTCGAGGGCGTTAAAAATGTCTTTTTCAAAATTCTGGAATACGCTCAGGCAGTTGCCGGACAGATCAGGGATGTCTTTGTCGAGCAACACCAGTTCATTGGCCGGAATCGTTTCGAGAACCTCCATATAGTCAGCCTTGTCCAGATCCTGGGTAAAATGCGGCATCACCACGTAATAGTTGTATTTACCCAGATTCTTTTCGATGATGTCCTTGAAGTGACGGGCGTTATAGTGGTGAATCTGAAGGTCTACCGTTGCCTGATCGCCGAGGGCATTGATAAACGCGTAATAAATCAGCTTTTTGTAGGAGCTGAGTTTATTGAATATCAGCAGCACCTTGATCTTGTTGGTGTCATTGGTCTGGATGTAGTAGCCTTTGCCCTGCACCGATGTTATGTAGCCGCGTTCCCGCAGTTCCCGGTACGCCTTTTCGACGGTATCACGGGCCAGATAGTACTCCACACTTAATTCACTGATCGAAGGCAGCTGATCGCCTTTTTTCAGTACCCCGCGCTCAATGTCCGTAATCACAGACTGTACAATCTGCTTGTACTTAGGGGTCTTGTCGAAGGGATTAAACTGTAACTTATACATTCCGACCGATGGATTGTATGTATCGACAAAACCGACTGTCTGGTTCCGACTCCGACCTGTATGTGTTGGCTTGGCAATCATGGGTAGCTGAGTTCTGGATTTTTTGAGGATTTAGTTTTGCTGCACTGTTTTTTTGACGAAAATCAGATACCATAAGCTTACACAATTTGAGGATTAAGTTGGCCGATTCGGAGGTAGTTTATTTATGCAATCGTTATCGGGAACGTTGCCAAAAAAGCACAAATTTCAGATAAGGTTAAATAAAAGGGGGAAAAAGATAATAGAGAGATAAGGCATACCGGCTGTTTTCGTGAGAATCATACAGAATTATGGGAAAATAGTACAACGTTAAATTGTATTTAAGACAGGAGGTATAGACAAGAAAAAGCCCCCGCTCAGACTCCGGAGAGTACGAGAAGGGGCTCAGGTTGGTTGTTGGTATTGGTTAACGGACGAAGGCTACGGCTACACCGCCGTCAACATTCAGTACGTTTCCGGTTGATTTGCCGAGGCTACCGTCAACGAAAACGAGTACGGCTTTGGCGATGTCTTCCGGCAGGATTTCTTCGTTCAGTAACGTCCGTTTCGCGTAGTGCGAAGGCAGATCTTCCATCGCAATGCCATAGGCTTTTGCACGGCCTTCGGCCCAGCCGCTTTCCCAGATTTTACTGCCGCGTAATACGGCATCCGGGTTAACGGTGTTCACACGGATTTTTTCTGGCCCCAGCTCGGCTGCCAGCAGGCGGCTCATGTGCAGTTGCGCGGCTTTGGCCGTACCGTAACCAACGTTGTTTGGTCCGGCAAAAAGAGCATTCTTACTGGCAATGTTCACGATGTCGCCATCCAGCTTCTGCTTGCGCAGAATCTCAACGGCTTTCTGCGTTACCAGGAACTGGCCTTTTACCAGTACATCCTGGAGAATATCCCAGTCTTTCTCAGTATGCTCGGCCAGCGGCTTCGAAATCGACAGACCGGCGCAGTTAACGACAATGTCCACACCACCAAACTGCAATGCCGATTGCTTCAGCGACTCCGCAATTACATCGGTGCTGGTTACGTCGATGGCTGCCGTAATGGCGCTGTCTTTGCCGTATTGCTTACGCAGTTCGGCTTGTACCTCGTCCAGCCGGTCGCGGTCAGCGGCAACCACGCAGGCACCGTTCTGCAACAGCACTTCGCAGATCGCCTTACCGATTCCGCCCGTACCGCCGGTCACAAACGCAATCCGGCCCGAGAGCGATTTCGGCTTCGGCATACGCTGTAACTTGGCCTCTTCGAGGAGCCAGTACTCAATATCAAACGCTTCCTGCTCCGGCAGACCAACGTATTCCGAAACGGCCTCCGCGCCTTTCATGACGTTGATGGCGTTGATGTAGAATTCGCTGGCAACGCGGGCCGTCTGCTTGTCTTTCGAGAAGGTAAACATACCCACCTGCGGCCACAGAATCACCACCGGATTTGGGTCGCGCATGGCCGGGCTGTTGTCATGTTTGCAACGCTCGTAATAAGCCGCGTAGTCAGCGCGATAAGCTTCGAACTGCTCAATCAGGTATGTTTTCAGTTCGTCGGCAGATTTCAGCGTCAGGGTGTCGGCCGGTTCTAGCACCAGCGGCCGGATTTTCGTACGCAGGAAGTGGTCGGGGCAACTTGTTCCCAGCGGAGCCAGTTTGTCCAGATCGTTTGAATTGACGAACTCCAGTACGCGGGCATCGTCGGTGAAATGGCCCAGCATCCGGCGGTAGCTCGACGCTAAGCCGCGCAGGGTAGGGATCAGTTCAGCGGCGCGCGCCTTGCGGGTTTCAGCATCGGTATTTTCCAGTTTCTGCCCGCCAAAAACAGCTCGTTTTTTGCCGTAGTTCGCGTTCAGGTATTCCGACGCCTGCTCGATTACTTCGAGCGTATTGATGTATGATTCGTATGAGGTACTGCCCCACGTAAACAGACCGTGGCCGCCGAGGATGATACCACGCAGGTTCGGATTGTCGGTAACGGCTTTTTCCAGCTGCAGGCCCAGATCGAAGCCCGGGCGCTGCCACGGAATCCAGGCCATTTGTTCGCCCCAGATTTCTTTCATGATGGCTTCCCCGTCCTTGCTGGCGGCAATGGCGATCAGGGCATCCGGGTGCAGGTGGTCGATGTGTTTGTAGGGCAGCAGACCGTGCAGCGGCGTATCGATAGAAGGAGCCGCACACTTCGGATCGAACAGACAGTGATTGAACAACTCAACCATTTCGTCTTCAAATTCGAGGCCGCGGTACCGGTTTTTCAGCGCTTTCAGGCGGTCGACGTATAGATTGGCACAACCGGCTTTGGTGAGCGTACCAATATCGCCGCCGGAACCTTTTACCCACATTACCTCTACCGGTTGCCCCGTCAGCGGATCGGTTTCGGTGATTTTAACCGACGTATTCCCACCCGCATAGTTTGTCAGCCGCAGGTCGGCACCGAGCAGGTTAGAACGGTAAATGAACAAATCGACTTCGTTGCCGGCCAGTTCGAGAGCTTTGGCTTCGTCCCACAGGTAGCTGACGTGACGAAAGGTTTGTGTTGTATTCATGCGACAATAATTATCGGTCAGAGTCCTGATTTTTTGGCAAAGTACGGATGAATCCTACAGTTGGGCATCATGTACTATCCTGTGATTAGTTATATTTTTATGAAAAGTGCTTTAGCATACAGAGCCGTTACGGTACATGCTGTAAGCCTGATGCCGGCCTTTTCAGAAAAAGCTGAGGTCATTCCGGAATTACTCTTTCCCTTGAAACATAACTAACTGAGAGTCAATTTGTACTTTGTATTGTACTATTTTTCAGGAGAGAGCAGGAGAGTTGGCCGGTATTTATAAAGCAGATTTGTTGATGGTTGTCAGCGAACGTAAACCGCCGGCAATAATCTGACCCGGAATCATCAGTCACGAAAAACAGAAAAAGTCAAATGGGAGTAATTTGGGGCGTCGTCCTGCACGCATTAGGAGGCTTTGCTTCCGGTAGTTTTTACCTTCCGTATCAAAAAGTAAAGGGCTGGTCCTGGGAAAGTTACTGGCTGACAGGTGGTATTTTTTCGTGGGTGATTGCCCCGCTGGTCCTGGGATCTATTACAGTACCCGGCCTCTTCGATGTGCTGGCGAGTGCACCATCCGAAACCAAATGGTGGACCTATTTCTGGGGTGTTCTCTGGGGATTCGGTGGCTTAACGTTCGGGCTGGCCATGCGTTATCTGGGTCTTTCGCTCGGGATGGCGGTGGCGCTTGGTCTGTGCGCGGTCTTCGGTACGCTGGTTCCGCCGATCTGGGCCGGTGAGTTTGGTAAGTTAATCAGCACTACATCGGGGCAGGTGATTGTCCTGGGTGTGGCGGTTTGCGTGCTGGGCATTTCGATCTGCGGCATTGCCGGGATGATGAAGGAAAAAGACTTGCCGGAAGAAGCAAAGAAGGCAAACATTGCGGAATTTGATCTGAAAAAGGGCCTGACGGTGGCCATCTTCTCAGGCGTCATGAGTGCCTGCTTTTCTTTTGGCCTGACGGCCGGTCAGCCGATTGCGGAGCTGGCGTTGCAGAACGGTACCGATCCGCTGTATGCTAACAACGCCCCGCTGGTGATTGTGCTGCTCGGTGGCCTGACCACTAACGCCATCTGGACGATTTACCTCAACATTAAAAATAAATCCTATACCGACTATACCAACATC
>NZ_CAMFHL010000080.1 GCF_945952095.1 uncultured Arsenicibacter sp.
GAGATTGCCTCTTGTCTCGTGGGCTCGGAGATGTGTATAAGAGACAGGGTTAAGGTTGATGTAGATCGCAGCAAGTCAGCATCGATGACCTACCGTATTCAGGGGGTACCGACCCTGATCCTGTTTAAGGAGGGCAAAATTGTCTGGCGGCAGTCGGGTGTAGCACAACTCGCCCAGCTCGAGAAAGTGGTCAAGCCTTTTTTGGGCTAATATCCCCTGAAAAGCATAAAAAAAGGCGGCCCGGTGTGGGTCGCCTTTTTGATTTATAACATGCGTTTGATGAGCTGTTCGACGGAAATCCCTTCGGCCTCAGCCTTAAAGTTCCGGACAATCCGGTGGCGGAGAATCGGCAGGGCAACTGCGCGGATATCTTCGATGTCGGGCGAGTATTTACCGTTAAGCAGGGCGTTGCATTTCGCGGCCAGAATCAGAGCCTGAGAAGCCCGCGGACCTGCACCCCATTCGAGGTACGTATTTGCGTCTGACGAAGCCATTTCGGTATTCGGGCGGGTTTTGTGTACGAGCTTAACCGCGTACTCAACCACGTTATCCACGATCGGAACGCGGCGCACCAGTTGCTGGAACTCCTGAATTTCTTCGGCCGAAATAACCTTGCTGATCTGTGGCTTTTTGTCGGTTGTTGTCGTTTTAACGATTTCAAGTTCCGCCTGATACGACGGATAGTCGAGCCAGATGTTGAACATGAAACGGTCAAGCTGGGCTTCCGGCAGCGGATAGGTACCTTCCTGTTCGATCGGGTTCTGGGTAGCCAGCACGAAGAACGGGCGGCTCAACGGATATTTCTGGCCGGCAACCGTTACCGAATATTCCTGCATGGCCTCCAGCAGCGCCGACTGGGTTTTAGGCGGCGTCCGGTTAATCTCATCGGCAAGGATGATGTTGGCAAAAACAGGGCCTTTGATGAATTTGAAGTTCCGCTGCTGATCGAGCGTTTCCGAGCCGAGAATGTCGGAAGGCATCAGGTCAGGCGTAAACTGAATCCGGTTAAAACTTAAATGTAAAGCGTCAGAAATCGTCTGAATCAATAGGGTTTTGGCCAATCCCGGCACCCCTACCAGCAGGCAGTGGCCCTGACAGAAAATAGCCGTCAGCAACAGCCGGACGGTATCTTCCTGACCAATAACAACTTTCCCGATTTCACTTTTCAGCTTTTTATACGAATCATTCAAGGCTTCTGCAGCCGCAACATCCGATGAATAAGGCACTGTTTTAGGGTTTGATTGGTGACGTAATGGTTGTATCTGGACGAATTAATGAATAATGTAAAATGAACAATGTATAATGGTTTTATACCTATTGCTTCGGTAGTCCGTCATTATACATTATTCATTAACCATTATACATTAACAGTTAATCATTTCCTCCGCTGGAGCTGCCATTGCCGGCGGCACTCGACTGAGATGTCCCGAAAACACGACAATCGTTGTATTCAGGATCGACGGTAATATACACATCGCTGACGGATTTTCTAAACCAATCGTCAATTGCGCGGTTCTTTTTATTCGTTAAAACGATGTTCTGGAGCTTTTCAAAGTCCAGTTTATAATCGGCCGTATGCGGGTTTGATTTGCTCTTGAAGTAAAGAATCCGCATGGCGCTTTTACCGTCTTCGGTACGATACGGAATCGGAGCAGAAATCTTGCCAACTTTCAGCGTATCCAGTAAATGGAACAAGGCATATTCCATCGACGCATCCATGGCCAGCCGTGCGCTGTTGGTTTCCGGATTACGGAGCAGACCGCCCGCATCCGCAGTGCCTTTATCTTCCGAAAAGTCTTTGGCCGCTTTCGAAAACTTAACGCTGTCGATTTCAATCTCGTGCTTCAGGCTGTCCAGAAACCGGGTTGGCTCTGTAATATCGAGGCGGTTGTAGTCCGGACGCAGCAGGATGTGGCGGGCATGGTATTCGGCACCGCGGATTTCCAGCAGCTGGATCAGGTGGAAACCAAATTCTGATTCGACAACGTCCGACATTTCGTTAGGCTTCAGTTTCAGCGCCGCGGCCTCAAACGGAGCCACCATGGCACCACGTTTGGCAAAACCCAGATCACCGCCCTGCTGGCCTGATCCTACGTCTTCAGAATATTCTTTTGCCAGTGCGGCGAAATCACGGCCTTCCTCAACCAGTTTTTTGATATCCAGCAACCGCTTCCGCAGTACGTCTTTCTGTTCCCTGGTGGCTTTGGCAAACCGGACAATCTGACCGATTTCTACCTCCGCAGGCATATAAGGCAGACTGTCTTTCGGAATACCGTCGAAGAATTTCTTTACTTCGCGCGGCGTCACCTTTACGTCAGACGTAATTTTCTGCTGCATCTTCTGAACGATCAACTGGTCTTTCACCTGCTGACGCAGTTCACTTTTGAGCATTTCGAGGCTTTTACCGTAAGCTTCGACGATGTTTTTCTCCGAACCAAACTGCTGAATCATGTATGACATCCGCGTATCCAGCTGGCTGTCAACCTGCTTTTCATCAACGACTACCGAGTCAATATCGGCTTTGGCAAGCATCATTTTATTAATCACCAGACTTTCCAGCAACTGACATTTGGCCGGCGGGGTCTGGTTCTGGGCTACATACGAATGGTACGATTCTTCCAGATCCGACCGCAATACGTAGTAGTTATCGATTTTCGCAATGATCTTGTTTATACTAACGCTCTGTCCCTGAGCAAATACCGATTGGGAGAGCCAGCTGCTCGCTACCAGCAACAGACAAGCTATGAGTTGTTTTTTCATGCTAAAGGCTTTCATCACTGAGTAAAGAACGCCAATTTGAATGGATTGTGTTTCCTAAAAAATGTTAACCAGGAGGGTTTTAATGGATAATGAACAATGCATAATGAATAATGAATAGGGGGAACGCTCGTTCTCCATTACTTACCGGTCATTATTCATTGTACATTAACCATTACACATTAATCATTTATTTAACCAGTTTCCTGAGTTCGTCTTCGTTAATCTTTACCGGATACTTAGCCCGTAAGGTCTCAAGCCATTGTTTTTCCAGTAAGGCCTGATATTCATTAATGACCGTACCGCGGGCTTCATCCAGCGTTTTCAGGCGTGACGGTTCAATGCGGCTGATGATCACCTGTACCGTTTTACCATTTACCGTGCGCGTTGTGGTGTCAGGTTGCCAGGCAATCCCGTCCAGCAGCGGCTCGGCACCTTTTGCATAAATGCCCTCGGTAATGGTAATAGATGCCGGACCGGTTTGCCCCGGTTTTGTGTTAAGCACGCGTGCCACGTCTTCCTTTGCCGTTGTAAAATACTGGAACGTTACCCGCTGATGCTCAGCATCGGTTTTTGCCCCTGCGCGGAATCCTTTTTCGTCTTTTTCAACAATCCGGGTCAGCGGAATACCGTTGTACCGCAGGTAACTGATGACGGTCCGGAGCCGGTTGGCCGACACCGAATCAGCCTCCGACGGGCTGTGTGATCCGGTGATTTCTACAATATAATTCGGATTACGCGATAATGCAACCAGTACATCAAACAGACGCTCTTTCAGGCTGGCGGTCATACCGGTCTGGTTTTTCTCGTACACCATTGGTCCCGACGACCGGCGCAGCTGGTAGGGCAGCTGCTTCATCATGTCACTGGCCTGATTGAGTACCTCGTTGTTGGCTGCCACAATAATGGTTGCCACCGCCCGCTCCGGATAACGGTACTTGTCCTTATTCCGTTCGTAAAGCTGGCGCTGGCCAAGTGTATCGGTCATCGACTTTTCCCAGACGTTATCTTCCATCATCTGTGAAAGCAGCACACCATCGCGGATTTCGGTCATAAGCGCCCGTAGTTCAGGGTATTTTTTCTCCAGATTAGCGTCTTCTGCCTCCATCAGTTTGTCGTCCTGAAAACGCTTGTAATACCGCTGCATGGCTACGGCCGGTACGGCACCCGGGCCGTTGACAATCTTGCGGGCCGGCTGTTGCTTTTGCTGTACATACGCAAAAAACGCGTTAACAGTTGCGGGCTTCTGGTTTACGGTAAACAGGTTTTTCCCTTCCAGTGCCGGTTCGAGCGGTGTGGCTAGCTTCCATTTGCCGGCCAGCAGCGACGAATCGGCTTTGGCAAGGGCTGCCGTAACCACCGCCCGGTTTTCGTCGATTTTATACTCCTTGCGCAGGCGCTGCACGGTGATCTGGCGCAAGACTTCGGCCCGCGTGTCGGTTACGACTTTCTGCCGTAGCGCCGGAGCCAGTTCCTGGTATGATTCAAGCGGTTTCCGCTCAAGCAACTTAATGATATGCCAGCCATAGTTGGTCCGGATCGGTTTGGTATACTGGCCGGGCGTTGTCAGGCTATAGGCGGCTTCTTCGAAAGCCGGCACCCAACGGCCGGGTTCCAGCCAGGTCAGCACGCCGCCGGTATTACGCGTAGATGCGTCATCGGACAGTTCGCGGCAAACGGCATCGAATGATTCTCCGTTTTGCAGGCGCTGGTAAATTTCAGTAGCCCTGTTGTAGGCACCCTCTTCGCCGGCCTTATCGACGTTCGGGCTGATGCGGACCAGAATATGGGCGACATGCACCTTTCCACGGCTGGCACGCCGTTCGGCCGGCCGGACAAGGTGGTAACCAAACCGTGACCGGACTGGCTGGGAAACACCACCCACGGTAGTCTGGTAGGCCGCCGTTTCCAGCGGGTACGTCAGCTGAAAGGCAATGTTATACCCCAGACTACCGCCTTTATCGGCGCTAAGCTGGTCTTTCGAGTATTGTTTAGCCAGCGCCGCAAAGTCTTCACCTGCCAGAATCCGCTTACGGATCGCAATGGCCTGATCATAGGCGGCCAGGGTATCGGCCGGAGCGGCATCTTCGGAAACCGGAATCAGAATGTGCGAGACATTAACCTCCTGCTGAATGCGCTGATAGGCTTCGGCGGCCATGTTCTCAATCATAACCTTATCGGTCATGTAGGTCTGGGCCAGTTGCTTCCGGTAGGTATCAAGCTCCTCCCGAAAAGCCTCAGTCGTATCACGGCCCTGATCTTCAGCGGCCACCACTTTCAGTTTCAGGTTGGTATACAGCGTCAGGTAATCTTTCAGGTCGGTCCGCTGGTTTGAGTCGGCCATTGCCTGATTCTTGGTGAACGACTGGAAGAAATCATCGGTTGAGAAGTCTTTCTTTCCAAGCGTTACAATAACGGGTTTGGGTGGCGCTGCCTGCTGAACGACGGGGGGCGTGGTTTTACAGCCACTGACGAGTGCTGAAAGCAGCAGGCCGGTGCCGGTAAACTGAGCAGCCCATAGAAGAGAAGAACGGTATTTTGTAGTAAAAAAACGTTTTGACGTTGTCATGCACACAAGGAACCGGTTGTTAACCGATGGGTAATTGATATAAAATAACGAACAAATCGCCGGAATATTGGTCTGGACCCCCTAAGATGATTGACGGGCCATGGGCCGGCATTTGCCCGGGTTACCTGACTTTGATGGTTTTCAGTAATACGTCGTACTCAAGTTCATACTCGTACGAATCATGCATGTTTTCTCCCTTAAAACGGGCCGGAACATGAATGAACCGTTTGGCATTATCTTTTTTCAGGTCGGCTTCCTTTATCTCCACATTGCTCTGACCAAGCAGGTCGTCGTTATCCAGCTGATCCGCCAGCTGCATGCCGATACCGGCTGCCGTCAGACCGGCGGCTACATATTTCAGCGGTGTCAATACCTCCGTAGCCGTAATCAGAATGGCGGCGGGCATACTGACCACATTATGCACCTTCCGGATTTTAGTCAGCATCTGCTGGGCTTCCGACAGATCGTCAACTTCGATCAGCACCACCGAGGCCATGATACGGCCATTGCGTGGCATGGTCAGGCTGACGGGAGCCGCCGGTTTTTCGCCGACCGTTTTTGCCACCGGCTGTAGCCTGATCTGCTGCCCCTGCCGGATCGACTCAACGCCCCAGCCACCACTCACAACGGCGGTCGGCTTGTTTTGTGCGTCGAAGGCCGTCAGCGAATAGGCCAGCAAAATTTCATCGCCCCGGCTGAAGGTTTCTTCTGTATCAATGGCTTTCACCGAGCGGGGCTGCAGTTCGGCCACAAAGGCTTTCGGTACAGAACAGGCCGTCAGCAACGCGGCCATGCCTGCACCCAGCATATATGTTGAGGTTCGTCTTAACAGCATGTTGGACCGGATAACGCCGGTGGCATAGGGTTGTATGGCTTACACTTCTTCGACAACAGATTCTCCGGCTGATTCATCCCCGGATGTCCACTGCCAGCGTTCATGGAGGCGAAGGCGGCCGTCGGGTAATACCTCAGGTGTTGACCGGCAGCGTCCGGTCATCAGGTCGCCCTGCGTATTGACGTGCTGGTAGCGCATGTCCAGGCTGTTGTCCGGCAGCACCGCCGCAATCAGGAAGCCTTTCCGGATGGCACCGCCCCCGTATTCTGCCCAGACGAGTTCCCCGTCCTGCTGATAATGGAACCGCGTTTCATCGCCGACCTCTCCATTATCCGTATTCGCCACCGACCGGAAGATTTTGTTGTGAAACATAGATGAATGAGTGATTGAGTGAAAGAGCGAATGAGTGATTGGGATAAGGCGTAGCTCACTCAATCACTCATTCGCTCTTTCGCAATTAGGCAGGTTCCTGCTGGCTGAGGCAGTGGAAGCTGCCGAGGCCCCAGACGATGTCGGTTGAGTCGATGCCGACGACCGGCCGGTCGGTGAAACACTGGCTCAGAATATCGAGGGCCTGCTGGTCTTTGTCGCAACGGAAGGTCGGGACAATAACCGCCGAGTTAGCAATGTAAAAATTAGCGTAGGAAGCCGGTAACCGCAGCCCGTCGCTGACAACAGGGTCAGGCATCGGCAGTTCGATGATGTTGAGCTGTTTGCCGTTCAGTAACCGCATCTGCTTTAGTTCGTGATGAATCTCCTGCAGAATCGGGTAGTTTTCATCCTGTTTATTAGTTTCGTAGGCCGCCACTACTGTGTCTTCGTTAACAAACCGGACGGTATCGTCGATGTGCCCGTCGGTATCATCGCCCACGATGCCGTCTTCGACCCAAAGAACCTGCTGTACGCCGTAGAATTTATGCAGGTAATCTTCGATCTGAGCCTGGTTGAGGTGAGGGTTCCGGTTTTCGTTCAGCAGGCAGGCGCGGCTGGTCAGCAATGTACCGGCACCGTTAAATTCAACCGAACCACCTTCCATGATGATGCCGGGCGTTATATACGGCAGATTGCGGTAGTGGGCAATGAGCACCGGCAACAGATCGTCGTTGTCAAACGGCGGGTATTTGCCGCCCCAGGCGTTGTAGCCCCAGTTCACGACCATCCGCTCACCCGTGGCCGGATTTTTCAGGAAGGCCGGGCCGTGGTCGCGGCACCATGAGTCGTTGGTCGGGTTAGGCAGTAGGTGAATGTTGGTCAGGTCGACGCCGGCGAGTAACAGGCGCAATTTAGCGGCCTGAATTACCGTTTCGTTATGAGCATTGATGCATACCTCCTCGCCCTGTGCGATGGTACGGATAAATTCGATGTATGACGGAAACATCAGCTCCTGACGCTCTTTGGTCCAGGAGGCTTCTGTGTGTGGCCAGCTTAGCCAGGTGGCAACGTGTGGCTGCCATTCAGCGGGAAAAGAAAAGCCCGGCTGAGACGGATTGCTATTCGTTGACGACGCTTGTATATTCATGCCAGTTTTTTTGAACAGACTACAAAACTACGAAAATTATAGCCGCCGGGTGTTTTCCTTTGGTTATGAATGTCCTGACCCTGTTACCACCACGCATATGAACCGATTAATACAACTTGTACTACTCTGTGTACTCATCTGGTTATCAGTTGATCAGAGCTTTGCGCAGCCGGCCGGCAAGGACCCTGAAGAGAAGGGTGTCTGGGAGGTAGGCATGACTGTTGTTTTCGGACCTGCAAACCGCCCTCCGGTCGCTGGTACTATTGTTAAAAATCTGACTGAACTCATTGACAAACAACGGCAAGGTAAACCCGTATATGTCGTTTCACTGACAACACGCAATGCCGCAAAGAATGACTGGCATCTGCTTGCCCGGTGCACGGAAATACGGAAAGTTTCCGTTAATATGATGGTTGGCGACCAGATTGATTCCCTGTTTCTGGCGCTGGAAAGGTTACCGCATCTGGAGGAGCTGACGCTCAGTATAAACTCCTTTTCGATGAACCGGCCACGGCAGCAACTCATGCAGTTTCCTGCTTCGCTGGGCCGTTTAAGAGCCTTAAAAGCGGTGTATTTGTATGGTGCTGCTTTTGATTATGATCAGGCTTTTCAGTTACTGGGAACAAATAATCAGCTGACAACGCTGCATCTGGAGCCGTTTTTGTCCGAAATAGTTCAGCTGCCGGCTTCGCTCAGTATGCTGACACACCTCGAATCGCTGACCATTAACGGAGCATCTACGCTGTTGCTGCCCGAAGAAGCCGCCGGTCTGAAGCAGTTGAAAAAATTATCTCTGTCGGGTGTTTTACCATCTGCCTCCGGCATGATCGGGTTATTAGCCAATCTGAAAAGCCTTGAAACAATTGATATAGCCTTTGCCGAAAGCAATCAGATTCTGTCGCAGATGCGTGTCCAGAATGGCCGGCTGACGATGCCGCCGAATGATCCAGGGCAGCAACCCGCTAACGTTACGTTTTCTTCTCTATCCGGTCTCACCAACCTGCGATCGCTGAAGCTGACCGGCAACCGGACCCGCATTACATTTCCTGAAGACGGGTTTCGCGGACTGACCCGGCTGGAGACGGTTACGCTGAAAGGGCTGCGCATCCGCCAGCCGCTGACCGGTTTGTGCGAACTGGCAAATCTGAAGGAGCTACGCATTACCAAAAGCTTTCCCGGCGAACTGCCTGCCTGCCTGGGCCGGCTCTCAACACTGACAGTCCTGGACCTGGAATCAGATTCGCTGACAGCACTGCCGGCGGGTATTTCCGGCCTGCGCAATCTGCGGGTATTAAACCTGCGCGAAAATCCGTTGCAGCAGCTTCCGGCGGCAATCGGTCAGCTTAACGAACTCAGGGAACTAGGGCTGAACGAAGCCGGACTGACGGCTTTACCGGCCTGGATCGGGCAACTGACAAAACTGGCAGAGCTGGATCTGCGCAATAACCAGCTGACGGCCCTGCCCGATGAGGTAACCCGACTGACCCGCCTGCGGAGCCTGAATGTGTTCGGTAACCAGCTGACAGCCTTGCCCGCAAACCTGACAAAACTAACGCAGTTGCGTTCACTGGTTGTACTGGGCAACCAGCTGACGCAGTTACCGGCTGAGCTGGGTAAACTGCGCCTGCTGCATACGCTGAATATCGACCAGAACGCGATCACGGCCCTGCCCGAAAGTATGGGTAACCTTGATTCGCTGCAACGCCTCTTTATTGGTGAAAACCAGCTGACAATGTTGCCCGAAGGACTGACCAGACTCCGGAACCTGCGGGAGCTCTACATTGGTCAGAACAGGCTGGGTGCCTTACCGGCCTCGCTCGGGAACCTGACCAGACTCGAACGCTTTCACCTGTCCGATAACCCGATCCGCGACCTGCCGGCTTCTATCGGCGACTGGCGGGCGATCCGGCAGGTCTACATACAGCATGTGCCTGTGCGTTTTCTGCCCGCTACTATTGGTAACTGGCAGGCGCTGAATTCGCTGAATATCGAAGACAGCGATCTGATGGCACTGCCCCGTGAAATCGGTCAGTGTACACAACTGGAGCGATTAATCATTAAGCGGGGAAATGTGTTTGGCCTACCTGAATCGATGGGGCGTTTGTTACAGCTGAATGAGCTGATGGTAACGGGTAAAGCAGGCGATCAGCCAGGCAGCGGTGGTTTGGGTGAATTGCAGAAGCTGCCCGACAGCCTGAAATACTGCACCGCTTTACGGGCGATCCGGATTCAGAACCAACGGGAATTCGACGCCAGAGACCTTTGGCATTTGTTGCCCGGCATGCCGCAGCTGTCGGAGCTTGACCTGACCAATTGCGGCATTACCGAATTACCGGCTACCGGCTACGAACACCTGCGGGTTAACCGGCTGGTGCTGGCTAACAACCGGCTGACGCGGGTTCCGGCCGAACTGGGCAGTGTACCCGGGTTGCGGTGGGTCGACCTGACCGATAATCCGGTGCCCCCGGGCATGAGCCAGCCTTTCTCGAACATTGACCAGCTGGTATTGCTGATCGCACAGCAGGAGGGGGGCGCTCAGGGGCCGAGTGTCGCGCTGACACGGGCTTACATCGGCGGGGGCGTGCAGAAGATGGAGTATATGAATTCGGCGGAGGCACTGACTTTATTCGATAAGGCGCTGGCGGTTGCGCCGGATTCTCTGAAACCGATTGTTTATGGGTTTCGGGCAGACGTGCTTTTTGGCCTGAAAAAATATACTGAAGCATTGGCGGACTACCAGAGCGCCATTAATCAGGCGTCCCGGGTACCGAAAGGATCAACGGATGGGTTCAGCACCGTGACGGTCTACCTGCCGGACCATTATCTGGCCGGCTGGCTGGGGCGTAAAGGCATGGTTGAGGGGGAAATGGGGAATACCGAAGCGGCACTAACCGATCTGAAGGCATCGCTGAATCTGCTGCCTGAACAAGGAGCGGCGTATTCACGGGCCACTTTTCAGCTGGCCGAAGGGCGGTTGCTGGCACAGCAAAATCAACTGGAAAAGGCCAAAACCAGCTTTTCCAAAGCGCTTGACCTCTATGATACCGACTTGCTGTTCGAGCAGATGTCTTCCCGCAGCCAGCGTGCTACCGCCGGTAACGAGCTGATTGCTGCCGCCCTGGCCCTGCTCACCAATCAGCTTAGCCGGGCCGACGCTATCCTGACTCGTTATGAAAGCCGGATGAACCCTGAAAAAAGCAGTGGTATCGGCACATATTTCCGGCTTTGTCAGGAGATTATGGCCGGTAAAAAAACGCAGGCGCAGGCCATTGAGTCGTTTACCAATCAGCGGCGCTTACACACAGAGCCATTGTCGGAATGGATGTATACCTGGTACGATAAAACACTGTTGGCCTTGCCACTGCCCAAAGAGCAGAAAGAGGCCCTGACGCAGCTGACCAGCCTGGCAAAAAGTATGGTCAGAAAAAGCGAGTAACGCTCAAAGCAGCCTGACCCGGCTATTGTGATAGGACTGTAACTGCGGCGAATCGGTAGGCAGTTCAGTAATCAGGTAATCGATCTGGTCGAGGTCGGCAATTTTCATGCGCATGACGGTGTTCATTTTCTCCGAAATGGCCAGAATAGCCACTTGGTTTGAGGCTTTGATCATGGCTTTTTTCGCCTGAACCGTTTCCCAGTCCGAGTCGCTGAAGCCTTCGCGGGAATCGATGGCGTTCGTGCCCATGATGCAGAGGTCGGCGCGCAGTTCGGAAAGCCGGTGACTAACGTCGCCGCCGACACTCATCTGGCTGTAGCGGGAGATCTGCCCGCCAATCATGATGATTTCCAGATTTGGCTTGTCGAGCAGTTCGACGGCGGTCAGCGGGTTAACGGTAATGAAGGTTGCCTTTAGTTCATTCGGAATCAGTTTAATCAGCTCCCGGATGGTTGTGCCGCCGCCGATCAGTATCAGCATGCCTTCCCTGATCAGGGTAAGGGCCTTTTCGGCGATGATCCGTTTGTTCTGATGGGCATACGTCTCCTGTAACGCTGCTCCGTGGTGATAGGCTTTCGACATGGCCCCGCCCCGGATTTTGATTACCTTATCTTCTTCGGCCAGTTCGTTTATATCCCTTCGGATTGTGTCTTCAGATACATTCAGTGTGGATGCCAGATCGGCCAGATAAATACGTGTGTGCAGGTTTATCTGCTTTAAAATCAGTTCCTTTCGTTCATCCTTTAACAGGATAACTGATGCCTCCGTGGGTTGCATATTACTTCGGATCATTAAAATTTGACGATATGCCAAATGCATCTGACAACAACGGTCAGGGCATTCAGGCTTTCGTAGCCGTGTTACCGGCAACAGGTTGGTTCAGTATTTTGTACAAGTTAAGTTCTTAATTAAACGTAACAGAGACAAAAATCTCCTGTAACTATTGATTAAACAATCAATAATTTGCAATATTTGCAATGGTATTTGCAAATATTGCGACGTTTTGATGGGCCTGCTACGGTTAACGGATGCTTCGTCAATCAAAAGTAGCGAATTAAAATAAGAGCAATGTAAGGGTATATGGCTAAATTTCAGGCCTATTTCAATAATTTATACTATTTAACTCAGTGCACTTCATCCGGTGCCCTAAAATGCTGAACGATATGCAAAGTGATCTGTTAACACCCGAAGCCGCATTCGCTAATCTCAATCTCTCATTACCGCCTGCACCACGGCCTTTGGGTGTATATAAACCCTACTTGATTGATGGTAAATACCTGTACATCTCGGGTCACGGTCCGGTTCAGGATGATAAAAGCCTGATTATCGGCCGGATTGGCGATGACATGGATATTGAGGCCGGTAAGCTGGCGGCCCGCCAGGTAGGGCTGACCATTTTGTCAACCATCAAGACCCACCTCGGCAGCCTTGACCGTGTCAAACGCGTAATTAAGGTGCTGGGTATGGTAAACTGCACGCCTGATTTCGAACGCCATCCGTATGTGATCAACGGGTGCAGCGAATTATTTGCACAGGTTTGGGGCGAAGAAAACGGTATCGGGGTACGCTCAGCTGTTGGTATGGGCTCATTACCCGACAATATTCCGGTCGAAATTGAAGCACTGCTCGAGTTAGTATAACCGGTGTATGCCTATGTTTACCATTGATGCTCATCTTGATTTAAGCATGAATGCCATGGAGTGGAATCGTGATCTGCGGCAGTCTGTCGCGCAGATCCGGGCCCGCGAACAGGGCATGACCGATAAGCCGGACCGGGGCAAGGCGACAGTTTCGCTGCCGGCCCTGCGTGAAGGCAATATCGGTCTGGTAGTCGCCACACAGATTGCACGCTACGTAGCACCGGATAATCCGCTGCCGGGCTGGCAGTCGCCCGAACAGGCATGGGCCCAGACGCAGGCGCAGCGTTACTGGTACGAAGCTATGGAGGAAGCCGGTGAGATGGTGCAGATCCGCGATCTGGCCGGTCTGGAGGCGCATCTGATGCGCTGGCAATCCGACGAACCGGTCGCGGTGAAACCGGTTGGGTATATACTGAGCCTCGAAGGGGCCGATTCGCTGGTAACGCTCGATCATGTACAACGGGCGTGGGAATACGGCCTCCGTGCCATCGGTCCTGCCCATTACGGTCCCGGCCGTTACGCACAGGGTACCGACGCCACCGGGTTTATGGGTGAACGCGGGCAGGCGCTGCTGCGTGAAATGGAACGTCTGAACATCATTCTAGACGCTACCCACCTGTGCGATGACAGCTTTTGGGAGGCTATGGATCACTTCCACGGTCCGGTATGGGCGAGTCACAACAATTGCCGGGCGCTGGTGAATCATAACCGCCAGTTCAGTGACGAACAGCTGAAAGAGCTGATTGCTCGCGGGGCCGTGATCGGCGGCGCGCTGGATGCCTGGATGATGGTGCCGGGTTGGGTACGTGGTCAGTCCACACCGGAAGGCACGAATTGTAATCTGGAGGTAATGCTTGATCATCTGGACCATATCTGCCAGCTGGCCGGTAATGCGCTGCACGTGGGTATCGGGTCTGACCTTGACGGTGCTTTCGGCAAGGAGCAGTGCCCGTATGATCTGGAAACCATCGCGGATTTGCAGACCATTCCCGATAAGCTGCAGAAACGCGGGTATTCGCAGACGGATATCGAAAACATCATGCACGGCAACTGGCTGCGTTTTCTCCGGAACGCCTGGTCTTAACTAAGATGTACCAAAAATGCCCCTGCGGCTGATGTTTTCAGGCATCAGCCGCAGGGGCATTTTTGGGCCTTACCGGCCAAATACAAAATACTTATGCTGGCAGGAGTTACAGCAATAATACTTCAGCGGTAAAAACAGGTACCTGATAAATAACGGGCGTTTAATACGTTTTGGCGCTTCATGATGGCACCTCGGACAGGTTTTATTCTTACTGAACATCTTCATCCTCTTGCTGAGGATTAATAAAAGCAGCAGTAGTGCTCCGGCCCCAATGAATATGGAGGTTGGAGTCAATGAAAAATCCGGCATTAAGCGGTGGAAGGTTTACAGAAATTATTACTTGCTTCACTTGAACAAAGTCATGAGGACTCTTATCAAAAAGACAAATTATTATATATTTTCTATAAACAGGTATATTCTTTATTGTACGGCGTATCTCACTGAAAAACAGCGTACTTACTTTTTCAGGCAGGATGCGTTTTTTTACTATGTTGTATAATGCCTGTTATCCGTCTGAATCCGGTATGAATTCAGTCGGGTAACAGGCATTACGGACTTTCAGTATTAGCGGGGTACAGGTGTGTGCGCGCTGACGGCAATCCGGTTCCACGCATTAATCGCAACGGCGGCCAGTACGAGCTGCGCGACATAATTCTCATCAAAAAAAGTGCTGACCCGCTGATAGGTTTCGTCGGTGAGGCCACGCTGGTTAATCAGGGTAACTTCTTCTGTAAGGGCCAGCACGGCTTTTTCTTCGTCGGTAAATAAGTCTGTTTCGCGCCAGGCGTTGAGCAGGAAAATACGCTGCGGCGTCTCGCCGTATTTAATTGCATCTTTAGTATGCATGTCCAGGCAGAATGCACATCCGTTGAGCTGCGAGGCTCTGATTTTCAGTAACTCCTTGTGCGTTTTCGAGAGGCCCGATGTGGCCAGAAACCCTTCCAGCGCCATGAGTGCCTTTGTCGCCTGTGGTTGTGTTTCGAGAATATTGATGCGTTTTTGCATGGTCTTACCGGTTTTGGTTGAATGACTATGCAAAGGTCAGCAGCTGACAGCAGGAAAAACTTAAACTGGTTTAAGTTCGGTTCCGGCTGCGGATCTCGCTCAGGTATTCCGGCGTAAAGCCCAGAAAAGAAGCCAGTAGATACTGCGGTACGCGCTGCACAAAGTCAGGGTAACTCTGAGCAAAATGCAGGTACATTTCTTCGCGTGTCATGTCGTGCGTATACTGCTGCCGGTATTGCGCTGCGGCATGCGCCCGCTGGTGAATAATCCGGAAATACCGCTCCAGCGCCGGAAACTGCGCCAATAATTGTTCCTGCTTATGCACATCAATAGCCAGCACCGCTGAATTTTCTACCGCCTGAATATAAAAAGCAGACGTTTTCTGATTGCTGAACGACGTATAATCGGCGAGCCACCAGTTTTCGAGAGCGAACTGAATGGTTTGCTCGCTGCCTTTTTCGTCGATAAAAAAGAGCCGCAGACAGCCTTTCACCACAAAATAGTGGTTCCGGCAAACCTGACCTGCCGCCATCAGATTTTCCTTTTTCCGGAAGCTGAGCGGAGTAAAATAACCGCTGATGGCTCCGGCGTCATGCTCCGGCAGCGAAATATACCGGCTTATGTGATTAATCAGGGCTTCGGTCATATACCAGAATGCTGGAATGAGCCCTAAAGGTAAGGCAGATTTCGATACGGCTCATTCCGGTAACCGGGCCATCCCACTTTCCAGCCGCTCGCGGCAGACGTTTATACTACTCTTCTGCAAAGTACTGACCCGATACCAGGCATGCGGGAAAAGACTGATGCAGAAAAACTGTAAGGCAATATCACCAGCCTGTGTATATTTACGGAATTGCTCAATAACACCAGCTCTCCCGCATGAAAACACTATTCACAACTACGGTCTGCATGCTGTTTGCTTTATCTGCGATGGCTCAGGTAAGTAAACCTGCTTCCGTAAACGATTATGATCTTTTCAATAACTATCAGGTCTATATCTATGACAGGCCGAATGCTGATTCAGCATACTACTGTGCCCGCCGGTTAGGGGCAGATAAGCGGCACATAGCCTTATGGCGAAGCTTGTTGTACAATAGCATCGCGCAGGCATTTCAAAAAAGTTCGAGAACCGAAGAACGATATATCAAGTATCGTCAACTCACGGGGGAAGTCCTGAAACGGCTGGTTGCTGATACCACGAAGCAAATCCGCGAAACCGTAAGGCCATTGCATTACTGGGTTCAGGCGCAGCAGCATGAAAACGATCCGCAGGTGCTGAAGCAGCTGACCGGCGATTTTATACGGGATGAATTATCGTCGGCCGACTTGTACGAAAACTACCGGGGCCGCTTCGGCATACTGATTTATCAGCTTACGGCTGTGCATCCGGAGCTGAAGCCATTATCGGATACATTGCTGGAAACGCTGTATACAAACTTCAGCCGTAACCAGGTTACGCTTACCGAAACGTCTTCCAGAGACATGCAGGAGACACGGGCCTGGTTCCGGTATTTGTTTGCCTATACCAACTACCTGAAAGCGCAACAGACCACTGATGCAACGCTGAAAGGTAATTACCTGAAGAATGCCTTCGACTATAGTCCGGACCTCGCCGATAAAAACCGCTCGGCTGCCTATTTTTATGATATGGCCTTTTTCTGGGGAGAACGCCCTAAAAAAGACCTAAAAACAGTATACATTGACTATTTAACAGAAAGCGGTAATAATCAGGTTGATATGCTGCCAATGCTGTTGAGCATGGCCCTGGCTGAACCGCAATACAAAGCCAATCTGGAAGCGTATTATAATAAAACTGGTCCGGCCGGAAAACCCTTCAGTACCTACTGGCTTGACGCCATCAACACAAGCGGGAAGGAGGCACCGGTAATTTCACTCCCGATGCTGGATGGTAAACTGTATTCGAATGCAACGGAGCAACAGGCCGGCAAATGGGTACTGGTTGATTTCTGGGGTACCTGGTGCGGTCCTTGCCGGCAGGAACATCCGGTGATGCAGAAATTCACGGACACTATGCTGGCCGATAACAGAGACCGGCTTTCGTTTCTGACCATTGCCTGCCGGGACATAAAAGAAAAGGTAGTGGAGTACCTGAACGAGAAACGGTTTTCTTTCCCTGTTGCCATGTCTGATAATCAGATTGAACACACGTATGTTGTTCAGGGTTACCCGACTAAAGTGCTGATAACGCCGCAGGGTAAGTACGTTGTCATACCGTTTAATACCGACTGGGTATCCTTTGTGAAGCTGTATTGCGGGCTGAAATAAGGCGCCCGCTTATCGCCGGAGCATGTAAGCGGAGAAAGGTTCTGCCTGGTTATTCTTTCCGCAGCTCCCGAAACGCCAGCACACTGGCCGCTATAAACGGCAGCGTAGACAGCAGAATGCGCATGTTGAGGCTCAACAGGCCGATGATGGCCATGAAGTACAGCAACAGGCCAATGCTTCCGATTCCCAGCCAGATCAGCCAGCGCGGAGAGCCCGGGCGGAAAGCAGCAATGAGTAACAGAAGCTGACCGGCCATCGGCAGCAGCACGAAAGGATGCAGCACCGAAAGCGGATCGGACAAAAGTTTTCGAATTATGTCCAATTCGCTTTCCCACAAGAACTGATGGTAGCCACGTCCCCATTCCAGGTAGCCGGTCAACGGGGTAAGGGCCAGTAAGACAAGGAGCAGGGTTCGTTTCATGGTGACAGTGGTAGAGACGCAATATGTTGCGTCTCAAATTTAGCGATTATTTTTGCTGTAACTGAGACGCAAGGTATTGCGTCTCTACGGAGGTATTAAAAAATCCGCTGCCAGGCAAAACGGATGACCAGCAGCAGTACCACAAAACCAATGGCAAGGTAGGCAAACGGGATGTAGGTGATGGCGTAGATGTGCGTGCGGTCGATAAACCACAGAATCCCCATAACGGCAAAAATCAGCGTTAGGAAGCCGGACAGCTTGCCGAAACCGGGTACGTAACTGAACGGTATTTTTTTGCGTATAAGCATCAGTGTACCAATCATCGACAGAACAGGCAGCAACTGAATGACCAGATTCATATCCCAGATGCTTTGACGTTCAAACAGAAACAGATAGATATTCAGCGTAACGGCAAACATGCCTGGTATGCAGGCCAGGTAAACCAGAACGGCATACGCGTACCGCCATTTCCAGATTTCTTCCGCTGTTTGCCCCGACCACAAATTCGCCAGAAAGGTAGTGGCCAGCACCAGTAAAAGCAGTAAAACGAGCAGGCCCGGATTCCCCGAAATACTCTGGAAGATGTCGCGTAAGGTCATGTGAAAAGGGGAGAGGAAAAGTAAAGAGCAGGCCGGAAACGTTTCCGGCCTGCTCTTCGGGCTGTTAGCTTATTTCAGTGTCAGCAGATAACCGATGGTAAAGTTGGCATCCCAGTCAAACACAAACTGCTCACAGCCGGTGGCATCGGCAATGGCCTTGTAGATGTTGATACCGGCTTTTTGCTTGGCGTTCTCGCCTTTGTAATCGCCGGGGGCTTTCAGAACGGTATAGCGCTCCTTGCCGTTGCGTACTTGTTTGGCCAGTTCAAACGGAATACCACCGATGATAAAGCACGTTTTACGTTTCGCCGACGGGACTTGCTTCGACTTAGCCGACACATCGTCATAGACTTTCTGGTCGGTTTCGCCGTTCTGGAAATACTTGGAGCCGGCAGCTTCGAGGGCAGTTATGTCGCCGCCTTCTTTCCACGAAATTTTCGTGTTACCGGAGCCGATGTCTACCACAAAAGCTTTGTCTTCAAAGTCGCCCGGCAGCACCGAACGAAGCGCCAGACGGCCTTCCTGCTCCGGTGTTACGGTATTGACGAAGTAGTTCAGCGACTTCAGTACTTTGATGATTTTCTGCGTACCATCTGCCTTTACCGCTCCCGAACTGACCACAAAGTGGATGTCACGGCCGCCAACGCCGAAGTCGAGCATGGTAGCGATGTATTTTTTCAAGCCGTCGCGGATATCCTGGTCAGTGGCCATGTTTTCGATCACGAGGCTGTTGCCGAATTCTGCCTTTTCGAGCTTCCAGCGTTTCTGATCATCCACGCGGACAATGAACGAGTTAAAGCCGCTCGCCCCCAGTTCGACTACGCCTTTCAGTCTGCCGCCAACCGGTTCCTGTGCGGTATAATCAAAGGACTTGCGCGGTCCGCTGTCGCTGGCTTCCGATGAGCTTTCTGAGCTGTTATCGGATGCTGCGGAGTTGTCAGACGATGCGCTGGCAGTTTCATCGTTATTACCCGGCATCGACGGTGAATCCGACTGTTCGGTGGTTTGCTGGCGTGACTGCAGTTTTTTCAGCAAATCGACGCCCCCAATATATTTCAGACCAAAATAAAGGGCGGCTAAAATCAGGACCGTGATGAGCAGACGGCCGGCTACGGTTAATCGTTGCATGATTAGTGAGGGTCTCTCTGTCCCCGCAGAGAGGAGTTTAGTGAAAAGAGCCCCCCGGGGGAGGGGGCTGGTCAGGTTAGTCTAAAAGATTGCGGTAGCCGGCATCTTTGGGCAGGCTGGTTTCGCCCGGGCGCAGGGTTGGTGCCGGCGCCGGTCCGTCGAGCTGAATAAGCTTAAACTCGCCCTTGTTGTAGGCTTCGAGCATATTCTGGCCTTTGTCAGACAGCACACCGTTCTGAATATCAACGCCGTTGATGAAATCCATCGACAGGTCCATAGCACGTTTCATTTCACCAAGCTTCTTGCTCATATCGTCCTGAATGTATTCCATCGACTCGTCGAAGTAGAATTTCTTGTCAGGATCGCCTTTGAAGATGCTGATGGCTGTCCGCAGTGCGTTCGAGCTTTCTTTAACGATATTGTATTCGGTCTCCTTCAGTTTGACCTTGATTTCGGTCTCCTTGATGATGTATCCGGCACTGGTGTTTACCTTTTCCATAAACTCCAGAACGGTTTTCATATTCCGTTGCAGCGGCAGGAGCTTTTCATTCATTTCCTGCAACCCGGCGGCTTCGATACTGGCCAGGGAGGCCGCTTCTTTCATGCCGGGGCGGTCGGTCATCTGGTTAGCGCGGTTGGCTTCGGCAAATTTTTGCTTTATGCCTTCGTTGTTTTCGCTGATTTTCTTGTTCAGCTTCACCAGTTGGCCCGCCAGCTGATTGATCTGCCCCTGCATCTTTTCGCGCTTATCTTTCAGATCCTGCACATAGATCTTCATGATGGCAATCGGGTTCAGCTGGATGATGGTACCGGTCAGGGACCGCATCATTGATTTGAACAGAAAGAATACGCCGGTCCGGATGTCTTTGCTCGTAACGAGAAAAATGACAAGGCCCAGAACGGCCAGTAAGCCGCCGAAATACAGGGTATTTTCGGTAACCTTGATCAGAAATTCAAGGATATCGTTGATCCGGTAGAGGACAACGCCGCCGATGGCCAGCAGGAACAGCATACCGGCTACACCTTCGGGACGGTTCCAGAACGAGCGTTTCTTATCGTCGTCTGCGCCGCCTAACTGCGAAAAATCAGGAGTTGATGCCATGGTTTAAAGAGTGTAAGAGTGAATGAGCGAAAGAGCGGGACACATAGTCCGCGAGGCGGAAGATGACTCCGGAGATTTGAGAGAGTAAGTTATAGAAAATCACTCTTTCACTCTCCCGCTCTTTCACTCTTTATTTAAGGTACGTTTGAATCTTGTGAATATCGTCTTTGATCTGCTCGGTGAAGCTGCCGTATGTGGCTTCGAAGTTGCTGCGATTCTGCGTTAATTTCAAGCTCTGCTCGTCAACCTCATCATTGATTTTGCTCAGCCTTTCGGTGTTTTGCGCCATCTGCCGCTGCAAATCAGCAATTTGTTTGGCCAGGGCCTCATTGGTGGCCTGCAGCTGCTTCTGTTCGTTCTGTAAACCGCCGACCCGTTCGGCCAGAGCAGCTTCTACGCTTTTCAGAAAGGCATCGCGGTCCTGGCCGAGCGCGGTCAGGTATTGGTTGGCCGTGTTGGTCAATACCGACACATCGGCCTTGCCACCCAGCGTCTTAAAGCTGGCCCAGGCTGCCTGAAAACGTTTGTCTTCGTCTAATCCCAGTTCAGCCAGATTACGGAGCATCTCGCGGAATTCAAAGTAATCAGGTCCCTGAATGTTCGCCTTTTCGAGGACGGAAGCAAAGTGCGTAACAAACTTCGTATCAATCGAACCGGCTGGCTGAGGGGCCGGAACGGGGCGTTGCGCAGGGCTGGCAGGTGCAGAGGCCGGAGACTGAGGGGAGGCCGGAGCGGGCGTGCCGGATGCGGGTGCGTTGGGCGCAGGCTCATCCTTGATGAAAAAACTCAGAATTTTGCGCCCCAAACTGTTGTCTGGTTCAGGCATTGTCGTTAAGTCGTTTAAGTGACACGACAATATTACTCGCCGGGTGCTTACCCTGTTCAGGAAATCATACAAACGGTCAGCGGACTTGACAATGGGACCAAAACAAGGAGCAGATTACGGCTAAAAAAAAATAGCCCCGTCTCTGGCAAGGCTACTTTTCCGATTATTTTTCCAAACAATAATAATCGTTCCCCTGCGAAAAAAGCTATATGCGTTTAAGAGGAAGAACAATACAAAATTACCGGTTTGGCGGGGGACGGCTTTCACGCAGTTTGGGGGATTTATCCCCCGAAATCAGGTTGTATCTTTGTAAAACGCGGGATTTTAATCACCCTCTGATGCGAAACTATTACCTCTGTTTATGGCTGTGTCTGGGTTGGCTGCTGCCTGTCATGGGGCAGCCTGACCGTAAAATGGTTCAGCACAAGCCAGCCCTGAGCACGCCGGTTCAGAATGGCCCGGTCCGTGTTTTCCTGGATCAGCTCAGTGTCGATGACGGCCTGTCGCAGAGTGAGGTCCGGAGTATCCTGAAAGACAGCCGCGGCTATATGTGGCTGGGAACGGGCAACGGCCTGAACCGCTACGACGGGTATCAGCTTACGGGCTATAAAAATGATCCGTTCAACGAACATTCCCTGCCGAACGATGAAATAACGGCCCTGACCGAAGGTCCGTACGGGCACCTTTGGGTCGGAACGGCCGACGGTCTGGGCCGGCTCGACCCGATGACCGGCCGTGTAGAGCGGATTTCTGAACTGGCCGGGCAGAAGATTATGGCACTGGCCTGCGACGGTAACCGGTCGGTCTGGGTCGCTACTCCCAAGGAACTGATTCGGGTAAACTGGCAGCAGTCGGCTCCCTGTGAGGTCAGGCGTTTCCGGGTGGGTAGTCAGCGGGAGGATGGTAGTGCCATGCTGCGTTGCCTTCGCTACGATGCCAAACGACAGTTGCTCTGGATCGGTACTTCCTCGGGGCTGGCCCGGTTGCCGCTGTCCCGTCCGCCCGCCGCGTACTGGATTCCGTTGTCGGCTACGGAGCAATATGGGGCATTGCCTCATCCGCTGGTGTTATCGGTAGTCTGCGATTCGCATGACCGGCTATGGGCAGCTACACCGCAAGGGTTGGCCTGTCTGGATATCCGCACAGGTAAACCACTGCCGGTTCCTGAGGTTGATGCGCGGCTTGCCGGTAAACTGATCAATGCGATGCTGATCGACCGTACCGGTACGCTTTGGGTAGCACACGGGCAGGAAGGGCTCATGCGTTTCGATATCAGTCAGCCAGGGAATCCGGTATTTCTGGGTGCGATCCGGCAGGATATGCTGTCGGTAAAGGGGCTGAAATCGGGGCATGTTGTGCAGGTTTATGAGAGTCCTGACCCCGCAGAAGACATTGTCTGGATCGGTACCTATGATGCGGGCGTACACCTTTACAGCCGCACTAAAAACAGCTTCCGGCTCTGGAATCTGATTTCTGATCCGCAGCAGCCATCAACAGCCGCCGCGGTCTTTTCAATCTGCACGGATTACAACGGCGACCGCTGGTTCGGAACCTACTCGGGCTTGCTGCGTATCCGGACCAACGGGCAGCAGGATCGGTTTCTGAGTAACCCCGGCGATCCGTTCAGCCTCAGCAACGATTTTATTCATTGCCTGCTGCTCGACAGCCACAAAACACTCTGGGTCGGAACGGCCATGGGGTTGCAGCGCTTCGACCGCGTACACAACCGGTTTCAGCCGGTCTTTATGCCGACGCTGGAACGGGAGATGCCTTTCTTTCAGGCGGTTTTCAGCTTGCTGGAAGATCACAAGGGACGCATTTGGGTGGGTGGCACCCGTAGCCTGCGCTGTATCGACCCGAAAACCAACCAGCTCCTGGCAGCGTATTCGGATCAGATGGATGTCGGACAGGCGATGCAGCTGCGTACGGTTTCGGCCATTAGCGAAGATAAAGCCGGAAACCTGTGGGTCGGTACCTGGTCAGGACTTTACTATTTTAACCCGGCTACTGGTCAGTTTACGCAGTACACGTATGCACCGCAACGGCCGGACGGGTTGCTGAGTAACCAGATTCTGGGCCTGCTGATCGACCGGAAACAGCAGCTTTGGGTCTGTAGCAGCAAAGGGCTGAGCCGGTTGGTAGCGGGTAAAAACGGCAAGACGTTTAAACACTACCAGCGCAAAGACGGGCTGCCCAACAGCATGGTATACGGTCTTCTGGAGGACAATGCCGGTAAGCTATGGATGAGTACCAACTATGGTCTGGCGTTGCTGGATCCGGTTACGGATCAATTTCAGACCTATGACGCCGAGGATGGCTTACTGACGAATGAGTTCAACATGGGCGCTTTCCACAAAAGCCCCTCCGGCGAGTTGTTCTTCGGAGGCATCGGTAATGCCGTGAGTTTCGATCCGGCGCAGATGGTGGCCAGCCGGCAACAATCGCCGGTCCGCCTGACATCGTTCCGTGTGTTTGATCGTGTGCTGAATGTTGACAGCCTGATGCTGGATTCGGAGCAGGTAATTCTGCAACCGGGCGATGCCTTTTTTACTGTCGGGTTTACTTCTCTGGATTTTACCCATCCGCAGAAAAATCAGTATGCCTATCAGCTCGAAGGGTTGCAGGACGAATGGGTGTCGAGCGGCAACCGCCGGTATGTTAGTTTTATTGATCTGGCACCGGGGGATTATATTCTGAAAATAAAAGGAGCGCGTCCCAACGGTACCTGGAACGAAGCCGGTATGCTGCGGCTGCCGATCCGGATTCTGCCCCCGTTCTGGCGGACATGGTGGTTTTATTTTCTGATTTTTACGGCCCTGAGTTTTCTCTTCTGGACGATTTACAGTCTGCGGCTGCGGCAGCGGATTGAACATGCGCTGGTGATTGAACGCATCAAACTGGCCGAAAATGAACGCGTACGCCGGCTGGCTGCTCAGGATCTGCACGATGAGTTCGGCAATACCATAACGCGCATTTCGATGCTTACCGAACTGATCCGGGCCCAGCTCAACGGCCAGGCCAGAGAAATCGACCCGCTGCTGACAAAAATCAGTGACAACAGCAGCCGCCTTTACCAGGGGACAAAGGATTTTATCTGGGCAATTAATCCTGAGCACGATAACCTGTATGAGGTCTTTATCCGGATTAAGGACTTCGGCGACGATATTTTCGACAAGACCGGTATTGTATTTCAGGCGGCTGAGGTGTCGGAAACGCTGCGGCAGGTGCAGTTGCCGATGGGGGCGAGCCGCCACCTGATTTTTCTCTTTAAGGAAGCCATGAGCAATACCCTTAAACATGCCTCGGCCACTTCGGTTTGCCTTTGGGTAGAGGCCGGTAAAGCGGAGGTAAAGATGTACTGGCAGGACAACGGTACCGGTATGACCCCGACGCCGGGCTACATGGGGAACGGTTTGCTGAATATGCAGAGCCGCGCGCGCAGACTGGGTGGGCAGGTGCATTTCCGGAGTACGGCGCAGGAGGGAACCACTGTTTTATTTTCCATGTCAATCCCCCGGAATGAGGGATAAGCGAAAAATAAAAAACAGGGCGCCGATGCAACAAACGTGCTGCTTAATCGTCTTTAGGCCATATAAAATCCCCCCTTTGCCGTTGCCGGTTACCTGAACGAATTCATCCTGCGCTCATCCTGCCTACGCCCCATTGGTGTAAAAAAGATGAGCAACGAGGGTAAGTAAGGGTAATTTCGGCCTAAATTCTTCGTGGAGAAAGCGAGATGATGACGATTACTCAACCCCAGCCACTGCGATCGCAGCAAACCATCCGGATATGTCTGATAGAAGACGATAACCTGATACGTGACGGGTTTGCACTGCTTATTAACAGTACCTATGGCTTCCGCGTCGTGAATGCCTATCAACGATGTGAAGATGCGCTCCGGAATCTGGATACCGATGCGCCGGACGTGGTCCTGATGGACATCAATCTGCCCGGCATGAGCGGTATCGAAGGTATTGCCCGGATCAAAAAAGTACGTCCGCGGACCAATATCATTGTGGTTACCGCCTATGACGACGACGAGGTGGTTTTCAAGGCTTTATGTGCCGGTGCCGGTGGTTATTTGACCAAAAACATGCAGCCCGCCCGCCTGCTGGATGCCATCAGGGACATTCAGGAAGGAGGTGCCCCGATGAGTACCAACATCGCGCGTATGGTCGTGGCGTCATTTCAGAAGAACCGTAATTCACCCCTGACAACCCGCGAAACAGAAGTGCTTGAATTGCTGGCAAAGGGTAAAAGTTATACCAATATTGCCGAACAGCTCTTTGTTGACAAGGAAACAATCCGTACGCATATTAAGAACATTTACTGGAAACTGGAAGTCCATTCAAAAGCCGAAGCCATCGAAAAAGCCATCCGGGAAAAGTTGATCTGAGGAAATAAAATCACCCTGATTGCGGGAAAATTTACGGGAAAACGCCCTCTACCTTTACGGCGAAAAACTGCGTTGAACGTTAAACAACAAATCTCATGTTCCTTTTCCTGCATGCTTTATCCCTGGCCACGCTGTTGTCGGCGGCCACTCCTG
>NZ_CAMFHL010000081.1 GCF_945952095.1 uncultured Arsenicibacter sp.
TCTTTGGTCCCCGGCAAAAAGGCACTTTCGCTGCCGAAAAACTATACTGTGCAGCTGATCCCGTCGGGCTGCTGTGGCATGGCGGGGTCGTTTGGCTATGAAGCAGAGCACTACGAGATTTCGATGAAAATCGGAGAGCTGGTGCTGTTCCCGACAGTCCGGCAGCAGCCGGAAGACGTAATTATTGCAGCACCCGGTACCAGTTGCCGGCATCAGATCAAGGATGGTACCAGCCGGAAGGCCAAACACCCGGCCGAGATTCTGTTTGAAGCGCTGGTGTGAGGACAGACTAATTGAAAATGGATAATGTAAAATGAATAGCCTGATGCAGGCAGCTGGCATCGTTCATTATCCATTATTCATATAATAGGCGTATTTTTTAATTGTAACACTGATTTCATGAACAAACAAAGCATCTGGATAGGACTCCTGGCCATGAGCTTAACCGGTAGCGGCTTACAGGCCGTTGCCCAGTCGACCGCACCTGGCAGCGGGTCGAAGTATGACCCCAAAGAATTGTTTCACCCGTTATTTAACATGCAGCCCGGTAATGACTACCGGACGGGCAGCGGGGCACCCGGACCACGTTACTGGCAGAACAAAGCCGATTATAAGATTAACGTGACCCTCGATGAGCCGCAAAATACGATCAAGGGTGAAGTTGAAATTACGTACAGGAACAACTCGCCTGAATCGCTGCCGTTCCTGTGGCTGCAGCTTGATCAGAATGCCTTTGCCGATACATCGCGGGCAACAAAGACGACACCAGTAACCGGCGGCCGGTTCGGGAATACCGACTTTAAGGGTGGTGTGGCCGTAACCGGTGTGTCGGTTGAGCAGAAAGGCAAATTCAATGCTACGCCCCATATTATTACGGATACGCGCATGCAGGTGCGGCTGGCAGAGCCGGTCAAAGCGGGCGAAACCGTAAAACTGAAAATTGCCTATTCGTTCCCGATTCCTGAGTATGGTTCTGACCGGATGGGTAAACTGACCCGCCGGGACGGTATTATTTACGAGGTAGCGCAATGGTATCCGCGCATGTGTGTCTATGATGACATCGAAGGCTGGAACGTACTGCCATACCTGGGTGCGGGCGAGTTCTACCTGGAATACGGCGATTTCGAATATGCCGTTACGGTACCGCGGGATCACATTGTGGTTGGTTCGGGCGAGTTGCTTAACCCCGCCGAGGTACTGACCGCTGAGCAGATCAAGCGGCTGGAGCAGGCCCGGAAAAGCGATAAAACGGTTATTATCCGTAGCAAGGAAGAGGTAACCAGTCAGAATACGCGTCCGAAAACATCGGGTACGCTGACCTGGCGTTTCCGGTGTATCAACACCCGCGATGTGGCCTGGGCCTCGTCGAAAGCGTTTGTATGGGATGCGGCTAAAATCAACCTGCCAAGCGGGAAAACGATCCTTGGTCAATCGGTATATCCCGCCGAAAGCGCAACCCAGGATTCCTGGAACCGCTCAACGGAATATGTTAAAGGATGCGTTGAGTTCTATTCGAAATACCTGTTTGAGTTCAGTTATCCGGTAGCAACCAACGTCGCCGGTATTGTAGGCGGTATGGAGTATCCCGGCATTATTTTCTGCGATCACCGCGACAAGAAAGATGCACTTTGGGGTGTAACCGACCACGAGTTCGGCCACAACTGGTTCCCGATGATTATTGGTAACAACGAGCGTAAATTTCCGTGGATGGATGAAGGGTTCAATACATTTATTAACGTACTGTCGACCGCCAACTTCAATAACGGCGAATATTACCGGGAGCGGGGTAGCATGCACGACATTGCCCCGGCCTTGTTCAGCCCGGTAGAGCCGATTATGACCATTCCGGATGTACAGCAATCCCGTAACCTCGGTATTCTGGCTTATTACAAGCCGGGTATGGGGCTGAAACTGCTGCGTGATGTTGTGTTGGGGCCGGATCGTTTTGACTACGCCTTCCGTACCTACATGCAGCGCTGGGCTTTCAAACACCCGACACCGCATGACTTCTTCCGGACCATCGAAGATGCGGCGGGCGAAGACCTTGGCTGGTTCTGGAAAGGCTATTACTATGAAACCTGGAAGCTGGATCAGGCGGTAAAAGATGTACGGTATGTAGAGGGAGCTGCTGAAAAAGGATCGTTTATCAGCATCGAGAACCTTGAAAAGATGGCAATGCCGGTACAGATCGAAATTCAGGAGTCGAACGGTAAAAAACAACGGGTAAGTCTGCCGGTAGAAGTCTGGCAGCGCGGAGGCACATGGACCTTCAAAGCCAACACTACCTCAACGATCCGGACGGTAACGATTGATCCCGATGAGAAACTGCCGGACATTAATCCGAAGAATAATGTCTGGAAAGCCGAAGCCCAGTAAGCGCATCGGCAGTATATAGACGCAAAAAAGGAGAAACCGCGCATTAAAGTGGTTTCTCCTTTTTGCGTTTAAGAGGGTAACGTTTTACGCTTCGACCAGCATGGCACCATATGAATAGCCGCCGCCGAAAACCGTTACAACAATACGCTCTCCTTTTTTGAAGGTATCCCACCGCTCAGACATGGCAATGGCGCAACCTGCACAGCCGGTGTTCCCCAGCCGTTCGATGTTTGAAATCAGCTTTTCTTCGGGCAAGCCCAGCGTCTGCATCACGTTCCGCGAAATCCGCAGGTTGGCCTGATGCGGTAGCACATAGTCGACATCCGCCAGCGTCATGCCGCATTTATAGAGCACTTGCTGGGTTGCTTTCGGCATATACAGACAGGCGTTGATAAAGACATCGCGGCCGGCCGGCATAATCACCCCTTTTTCCAGCGGCTTCAGCACCACCGCCATTGTCGCTTTGCCCGTATGGGCAGCTCCGCCGGTCAGCAGATAGCGGATGTATAAATCGCTTTCGCTCTGGCGGGTTTTGGTGATCAGCAGTGCCGCAGCACCGTCCCCCCACAAGTGGCCTGAGATAGTATCCTGCTCGTTGTTGTAAGCGGTGTTATGCTCCGAAACGACGACCAGCGCGCGCGTGGCCTTGTTCATCGCAAAGTAGCCTTCCACAATTTCTATCGCGTTCAGAAGCGAAGAGCAGGCTGACGAAATCGAAACAACCGGAATTTCCGGAATGGCCAGGTGGTTTTGTACCACGTGGGCCAGCGTAACAATCGTATCGTAAGGGGTATAGGTTGCCCCAACGATTAAGTCAACACCCGAAAGATCAACTTTATCCTGTAAAAGGCGGACCACATCGACCGCCATCGTATTCGTGTTTTCACCGGGTGCTGCCTTACGCCGCTCCCCGATACCGGTGCGCTCGATAATCCACTCGTTCGACAGCCCGTTTAAATTAGTAAAGTGTTCGTTACCAACCACCTGCGCAGGCAGGTAGTGGCTAACTGCATGAATGTACATACGCCAATTAATAAGGGCGAAACCGTTTAATGCCGAAAGTTAAATATTTCACAGACGGTATGGTATTGAAAATAAGAACAATGATAAAAAATCATGGTTTAGTATAATTAAAATATAATTGGAAAAGTTTCTCCTGCTCAGATTCCCAATTATATTGCTCCTGAATGGCCTTTTGTCCCTGTTTTCCGAATAAAATTGCGTCAGAACGCTGCTCCAGCAGGTACTGCATTCGTTCTGCAAGCATTGGGGCGTTGTTGGGCGGGATGCAGTAGCCGCAATCAGCCGTTTCCACTACCGACCGGTATAGCGCAAAGTCAGAGGTGATAACCGGAATCCCCAGCGCCATGTACTCAAAAAGTTTGCAGGGGTAGGAATGCGCATAATCGCCCACGGGTTTCAGCAGAGCCAGTCCGGCACAACAGGAAGCAATGACGGGCAAGGCCCGGGCATGATCCATTGGCCCGTAAAAGATCACCTGATCAATAACATCAGGGTAGCCCTTGATGCGTTCCAGCTGCGTTTGCGGGGTAACCAGCCGCCCGAACAGGTGCAGGCGGGCGGTGGGGAAACAGGATTTCAGCAGTGCCAGGGCTTCGATCATCGTATCCAGACCACGTTCCTGAGAAAGCAGCCCGATGTAGGCAAAATCGCCGGCATATGATGGGTCCGGCGGGCGGGCGGAAAACGGTTGTGTATACGATAGAGCCGGATAATTGTAAATGACAACCGGTGGGTGGCGCAACGAACTATATTCCGCCAGATAGCTGTCTTCAGTAAAAATACAATGACAATGGCGCCGCGCGATCAAATCAAAACCGGCAAACGCTTTCCGGAACAACCAATGATTATTGCGTGGTTTCAGGTGAAATTTCAGGCGCAGGTTTTCCTGCACGTCATACATCACCCGAATGCCGAAAATCCGGCAGCAAAGCGCCAGCGGTAACAGCTCCGGCATAAAGATGTGAAGGATTTGCGGCCGGAACCGGAGGATGTGCCAGGCGATAACCGGATGAATGAGCAGAAGCCGCCAGCCAAGCCATGCAAAACGCCGCAGACGGATATAAGTACAGGTTGCGGGCAGGAAAGCCGGTTCCGGGCCGGTCAGCAGGCAACGGACAGTGGCCTGCTGCGAAAGCACCGGCACATACTTGTACATAATCCGTGGATCAGTTGCCGTATGGGCCGGGCTCACCAGCAGTATCCTATTTCCGGATGCCATATTTTTTCAGCTCACCCTCAACCCACTGATTCCAGCGCTCCTGAGCGCCCTGATTCAGGCCGTGGTTTGTTTCGCCATCATACTGTTCCTGAAGCTTACTCATCTCACGGTATGATTCGATAAACTGATACTGGATGATGCTGTTGTAGTCTTCAACCGTAAGGCTGTCGGGAATGATTTTACGCTTGAACTTCTCGGCCACAATTTTGGCAATGTCAAAATGCCGCTGCTCATGGTTAAGGCTATAGGCATTTTTAGCCGCCTCGCGGGCCCACGAACCGCTTTTGAGCATGTAGACCTTCATCAGGAGGTTGACGGTTACGACACCGTTCTCAACACTACTGCGGCCTGTATAAGCAAAATTCGGATTAATCTCGGCCGCAAACCGGCTCATAGCCCGTGGCGTCGCCTGAAAATCGTTCCAGACAACGGGGCGTTCCGGCGTATAAAATACAGTATCACTACCAGCACGGTTCTGCACATATTCGGTAAACGTAACCTTAACATCGCTGGCCAGCCGCTCGTCCCGTTTGGCTTCACGATTCATAAAATCGTTGAAATACTTAAGGGAGGCCACAATGCTTTGCCGGATCGTCTGTTCGACAACGCCCGGCTGGGAAAGCGGGCGCGAGTAACGGGCCGAGGTCCGGAACTCGGTCAGTTTAGCCGGTGTGCTGTACTGGTCCTCATTTCGTTTGTAATAGAATACAACGCCGAAACTTAGCTGCCCTTCTGTAAACGGGCGGTTCTGCGGGGCTGTCTCGGATAGCTGAAGATCAGTCAGATGGATGGCAATCGGCCGGAGCTTCGTGTTTGTACGTATACTTTTTTGGATGAACTGCTGAATACCGGCGGCAGCCCCGCCTGTCAGATTAACGGCGGAGACCGGTTGGTTCTGGGTCGTTGCCCAGCGGCCGATGCTTGTTTTAACCGCACGCTGATCAAGTACTTCTGCAATGTAGTATTCGGTCGGCGTAAAGGAAACAGATTCAGGTTTTAACGAAATTGTATTTGCCTGTTGCGTGGCTGAGGGCAGGAGCAGACCCGCCAGTACCACCAAACCAAGCAGCAATCGCATAGGCATAGGAAACAATAGTTCTGAAAAACGGTGTTAAAAAAAAGTGGTGGCACGATCCGTTCCGGACTGGTGCCACCACTAATATACAAAGAAAACAAACGCTAAGTTCGGCTTAGTCGATCAAGACCGCTTTACCGCTCAGTAAGTCATTTTCAACGAGTTTGTACTTCACATCACGCTTCACACGGCCATCCTGATACTGCACATTTACCCGCTCGTTGCGGTTCGCAATTTTTTGCGAACGGACAGGTGCCTGCTTTGGTGCAGCCTGCTGCTCAGCCATCATGCGGGCGTATTCTTCCGGTCCGCTGGCAAGGTGGTCGTCGTCGAAGTCCTCCATGTTGGTATGGAGTTCCGGCTGCGGTTCAGGGAAACGCTGGGCCGGTGCCTGACGGATTTCCTGCTCCACTTCCTGGGCTTCCTGAGCCGGAATATCGGCTTTCGACAGGAAGCTGATGGTATCAAAATTCACCTTATTGATGAAGCGCTTAAACAGTTCGATGGATTCGAATTTATAGACCAGTAACGGATCCTTCTGTTCGAATACCGCGTTCTGAACCGACTGTTTCAGGTCGTCCATTTCGCGCAGGTGTTCTTTCCACTCCTGATCAATAATTGACAGGGTAACCGATTTTTCCATCTCTGTTACCAGCAGACGGGCATCTGAGGCTACGGCTTCGCGCAGATCGCTGACCACCTGCAACTCGTGCATACCGTCGGTAAACGGCACGACGATGTTCCGGATAAACTGGCCTTGCTGCTCCAATACCTGTGTCAGAACCGGCAGTGCCTTGTCGGCAATGGCGTGGTTTTTGGCCTGGTAGTTGGCTTCGGCTTCGTCGTACAGGCGGCGGGTCTGGTCCTGCTTTTTCAGCTTCATAAACTGCTCCTGCGTCATGGTCGTTACCAGACCAAGCGTTGTCAGCAACTGTAGCTGTACTTCATCGAAATTACCTTCGGCGTTATTAACAATTTCCTCCACCACGTCATACATGGTATTGGCAATATCAAGCGGCAGACGCTCACCGAACAAAGCGTTCCGGCGACGTTTGTAGATCGCCTCCCGCTGATAATTCATGACGTCATCATATTCCAGGAGGCGCTTCCGGATACCAAAGTTGTTTTCTTCAACTTTCTTCTGCGCGCGCTCGATTGATTTTGTAATCATCGAGTGCTGGATCACCTCACCTTCTTCGAGGCCCATGCGGTCCATAACCCGCGCAATCCGGTCGGAACCGAACAGACGCATCAGGCTATCTTCGAGGGATACAAAGAACTGTGACGTACCCGGATCACCCTGACGACCGGCACGACCACGCAGCTGGCGGTCAACGCGGCGGGACTCGTGACGCTCGGTACCGATGATGGCCAGACCACCGGCAGCTTTCGATTCTGCCGTCAGCTTAATATCTGTACCACGACCGGCCATGTTGGTCGCAATCGTTACGGTGCCCGGTTTACCGGCTTCGGCCACGATTTCGGCTTCACGCTGGTGTTGCTTGGCGTTCAGAACCTGGTGAGGAATCTTGCGCAGTGTCAGCAGACGGCTCAGTAATTCTGAGTTTTCGACCGAGGTTGTACCGACCAGTACCGGGCGGCCAATGCTCACCAGACTCGAAATTTCTTCTACAACCGCGTTATATTTTTCGCGTACCGACCGGTACACCTTATCTTCCTGATCTTTACGAACGATTGACTTGTTCGTCGGAATCGCCACTACATCCAGTTTGTAGATCTGCCAAAGTTCGGCCGCTTCTGTTTCGGCTGTACCGGTCATACCGGCCAGTTTGTGGTACATCCGGAAGTAATTCTGGAGCGTAACGGTAGCGTAGGTCTGCGTAGCGTCTTCTACTTTTACACCTTCCTTGGCTTCAACCGCCTGGTGCAACCCATCTGACCAGCGACGACCTTCCATAATACGGCCGGTCTGCTCATCAACGATCTTAATCTTTCCGTCCATGATCACATAGTCAACGTCGCGCTCGAAGAGGCTATAGGCCTTCAGCAACTGGTTGACAGTGTTGATGCGCTGGGTTTTTACGGAGTAATCGCGGATAACAGCTTCCTTGCGGAGGAGTTTTTCCTGATCGGTATACTCAGCATTTTTATCAAGAACGTTCAGATCAACCGACAAATCCGGAAGGATAAAGAAGTTCGGGTCTTCACCAGTTCCGGTAATGAAATCGATACCTTTTTCGGTAAGATCAATGCTGTTGTGCCGTTCGTCGATGGTAAAATAAAGCGGCTTGTCCGCTTCCGGCATCAGCTTCTGGTTTTCGGCGAGGTAGATCGACTCTGTTTTCTGTAACAGGGCCTTCATACCGGTTTCGCTCAGAAACTTAATGAGTGGTTTATGTTTCGGCAAACCACGGTGAGCACGGAACAGGGCAAGACCGCCCTCTTTTTCGTCGCCGGCCGCGATTTTTTTCTTGGCTTCATTCAGTAAATCATACACCAGTTTGCGCTGGGCTTCAACCACCCGCGAAACCCGTGGCTTCAGTTCCGTATAATCCTGCTCATCGCCGCGCGGTACCGGACCGGAAATGATCAGCGGGGTCCGGGCGTCATCGACCAGTACGGAGTCAACCTCATCGACCATCGCGAAGTGGTGCTTACGCTGCACGAGTTCGTCCGGTGTCCGGGCCATGTTATCGCGCAGGTAGTCAAAGCCGAATTCGTTGTTGGTGCCATAGGTAATATCGGCCTGATACGCGTTTTTACGGGCTTCAGAGTTCGGCTGGTGCTTATCGATACAATCAACGCTGAGACCGTGGAACTCAAACAGCGGAGCCATCCACTCCGAGTCACGTTTAGCAAGGTAGTCGTTGACCGTTACGAGGTGGACACCACGGCCACCCAGTGCGTTCAGGAAGGAAGGGAACGTAGATACCAGCGTTTTACCTTCGCCGGTTGCCATCTCAGAAATTTTACCCTGATGTAAAACAACGCCACCGATAATCTGCACATCATAGTGGATCATGTCCCACTTGATCAGTGCACCGGCCGCGCTCCATTCGTTGGCCCAGTAAGCTTTATCACCATCAATCTGAACATTACTCTTCAGAAACGAAAGCTGACGGTCAAATTCTGTCGCTGTTACTTCGAGCTGATTGTTTTCTGTGAAACGGCGGGCTGTTTCTTTTACAACGGCAAACGCTTGTGGCAGGATGTCAAGTAAAACGCGCTCCAGTTCTTTATTGCGCTCCGTTTCGAGCTTATCAATCTGGTTGAAAATCTGCTCTTTGTCATTGACATCCATGTCCGGCTGGCTGGCAATCTGCTCCTGGAGCTCAGCCACCTGAGTATCAATTTCCGATAACTCCTGCGCGATGTGTTCTTTCAGACTGGCTGTAATACCGCGCAGCTCGTCATTGGAAAGTTCTTTTAACCGGGCAAATTCGGCATTTACCTTTTCTACGTACGGTAGCAGTTCCTTGATGTCCCGCTCCGACTTCGTACCGAACAGCTTGGTTATACTTTTCGTGATGAGGTTAATCATTTCGTTTAGCGATCAGAGATTCGTAGTCATTGTGGGCAATGGGCTAATCAGGCAACGGCCTCGGAGATTACCCCATGTAAACAAGCACTACTTATTCATTTTTATACAAAATTAGTTCATTACAACCGGACTACAAGCCTCTAACCCTAACCGATTTATGTCCTGGTCTGAGCCTTTGAATAACAGGAACGAAAATTTTAGGATTATTCCGTTATTTTTGCCCTGCAATTGTTGGCCCAAAGGCCATAGAAAATGACTACTCACGACAAATTGTCAGTTTATACGCACTATATCCGGCTTTATAGCCAAAAATTAGCCCTCGTAACCTGGATGATGTTAGCCGGAGCGGCGGTTTTGGCACAACAAAAAGCGGTGTCCCGTGTCGATCAGCTCTCTGATGATCAGGTGCTGGAATTTTACCGGCGGGCTCAGGCCAGCGGTCTGACAGAGATGCAGATCGAACAGGCAGCCATGTCGCAGGGATATACACTTGATGATATCACCAAAATGCGCCGCCGGATGACCCAGCTCCGCACACAGACCAACCGTAGTACGGGGCAGTCTGTGACCGATACGGGTATTGTAAGAACGCTGCCGGACGGACTTTCGCGCAGGATATTGTCAGATTCTCTTGGCTTGTTTAGCCTGGATACGGTAAAGAAACCGGTCGTGTTCGGCGCATCACTTTTCCAGAATGCCAACCTGTCATTTGAGCCTAATCTGCGTATTGCTACCCCAAAAAGCTATATTGTTGGTCCGGATGATGAAATTCTGGTGGACATTTATGGCGCTTCAGTCGCCAATATGCGCCTGAAGGTCAGTCCGGAAGGAACGGTAAAAATGGAGGGCCTCGCTCCGGTTGTTGTGAACGGGCTGACGATAGAGCAGGCCGAACAGCGCATTATCAGCCGGTTGCGGCAGGCCTATCAGGGGCTTGGATCGAACGGGACCTATGCTACGGTTTCCCTGGGCAACATACGAAGTATCCGGGTTACCATTGTCGGTGAAGTTGTGCGGCCTGGTACCTATACAATCTCGTCGCTGGGCTCTGCCTTCAATGCATTGTACTTAGCCGGCGGCCCCAATCCGGAAACGGGCTCGTTCCGGAAGATTACTATTTTACGGGGTAATAAGGTAGTGCGGACCATTGACCTGTATGACTTCCTGCTCCGTGCCGACCAGAAAGATAATATCCGGTTGCAGGATCAGGACGTGATTCGTGTCGGTGATTACGAAACACGGGTTGAGTTTATCGGAGAAGTGCGCCGGCCGGCGATTTATGAGTTACTGCCGGGTGAAAATCTGAAAACGGCAATGAGCTTTGCAGGTGGTTTCACCGATGAAGCCTATACTGCGTCATTTACTGTACGCCGTAACACATCAAGGGAACGTAAAATTCTGACGGTTACCGAAGAGCAGCTTGCCGGATTTGTGCCGCAACGCGGGGATAAATACATCGTTGGCAAAATTCTGAACCGCTACGAAAACCTGGTCCAGATTAGCGGGGCTGTTATGCGGCCGGGAGAATATGCACTCGAGCCGGGCCTGGGAACGGTCAAAGACCTGATTAAACGGGCAGAAGGCTTACGGAATGATGCATTTATGAACCGGGCACAGATTTTTCGCGAGCGCTCGGATATGGATACCGAGAATATCTCCTTTTCAGTCAGCAAACTACTAAAGGGAGAGATTGCTGACATTCCGTTACAGCGACAGGACAGCGTTGTGATTCAGTCGATCCGTGACCTTCGGGAAACTTATTATGTAATTATTGAGGGGGCAGTCAACAAACCGGATTCGTTCCCGTTTGTCCGTAATCTGAGTGCGGCCGATCTGATTTCTATGGCCGGAGGCTTTAAGGAAGGCGCTGCCCCGTCAAGGATTGAAGTCGCCCGTCGTATCAGCACAGATAACCCGGGTATAACAAGTGCAAAGCCAACCGTTGAACTATTTTCATTTGCGCTGGATCCGGCATTAGGAATTTCCAGCAGTAACACCAACGGAGCGACGCCGGCAGAGTTTACGCTACAGCCGTTTGATATCGTTTATGTCCGGACCGCGCCTTTTTACGAAAATCAGCAGCGGGTCTTTGTGGGGGGAGAAGTTATGCATCCTGGAAACTATGCGATAGTAGGGCGTTCAGAGCGAATTAATGATCTCATCCGAAGGGCGGGCGGACTAAAGACAGAAGCTTATTTACAAGGAGCCCAGTTCAAACGCCGCGGTGATCTGGTCGCCACAGACCTGCGGAAAATTCTGGAGGATACCGGAAGTGAGCAAAATCTCTTACTGGAAAGTGGCGATTCGCTTTTGATTCCACGCAAATCAGAAATCGTACGAGTACAGGGGGCGGTTCTTAATCCATCGTCTGTAAGCTTTGAACGCGGATTTAACTTCCGGGATTACATAGCTCAGGCGGGGGGCTACACGGAAAATGCCCGTAAAAATAAATCATACGTAGTGTATCCAAGTGGCCGTAAGCAGGTTGGACGCCGCTCCAAAGTAGAGCCGGGATCAATCATCAATGTTCCGTTCAAGCCGCTACAGGAAAACCGGATGAGCCCGGCCGAGCGGGTTGGTATTCTCTCGCTGATTGGAACCCTGGCAGCTACAACAGCCACTATTCTGATTAACGTGTTAAGCAAATAGCAATCTAATTGATTTACGGAAACTGATCGACCATGGAAGTAAAACAAACGGATAGCGGCTTGCCGGCACCGGAGGATAAAGCAATCGAAATACGCTTAGCCGATATTTGGACTTTTCTGAGAAGGAATCGGCTATGGATTCTGGCTGGTTTTCTTGTTGGCTTCACTGTGGGTGCGATATATGCATTCCGCAAGCCCAATCAGTATAGCTCGCAGGTTACGGTCATGCCCGAGGTACAGGCTAAAGGTGCGGGTGGTCTGGGGAATTTAGGGTCATTGGCAGGTTTGGCAGGCATAAATCTGGAGGGCCTTTCGGCTTCGTCGGATGCCATCCGGCCTGATTTGTATCCGACGGTTATGCAGAGCGTACCGTTTGCGCTGCATCTGTTAAAGCAGCCTGTTACAGAAAGAGACCAGCAAAAGGCTATTTCGCTGCAAGCCTTCATTGAAAAACATTCCTCTAAAAGCGTCCTTGGCCTGATTGGATCATGGTTGAGCCCGTCGAAAGAGGAGGGTACCGGCCCCCGTCTGTCAAATCCGGGTGTATTGGCATTGTCGAAAGAACAGGAAGAACAGGTATTATATGTGCAACAGGTTGTGTCGATCAACTACGACAAAAAAACCGGTATTGTAACGATTGGCGCGATATTGCCCGATCCGGTGGTGGCGGCAACTGTTGCCCAACAGGCGCTGGATTATCTGACCAACTACATTACGGGCTACCGGACAGAAAAAGCACATAAAGAAGTAGAATTCCTGAACAAACAGGTGAACAGTGCCCGGAATCGCTACCAACAGGCCGAAATAAGTTTATCAGGCTTCCGCGATCGGAACCGGAACTTATTTATGAATACGGCCAAGATTGAAGAACAGCGTATCCAGGCTGAATTTCTACTGGCTCAGGAACTATATAATTCATTAACAAAGCAACTTGAATTAGCTAAAATAAAGGTACAGGAACAAACACCGGTTTTTAAAATTCTGAATCCGGCTCAGGTGCCGTTAAGGAAAAGCAAGCCGTCACGTACCATCATTATTATTATAGCCGCTGTAGCCGGTGCATTACTAGTCATAGGAATTCAGCTTATAAGGAAACAATAACGTTATGAAGAAGGCATTAATCTGTGGTGTTTCCGGACAGGATGGCGCTTACCTGGCTAAGCTTTTAGTTGGGAAAGGGTATGAGGTTTTCGGCGGGTCAAGGGATGCACAGATGTCATCATTTTCTAATCTGAAAGAGTTAGCTATTAAAGATTCTGTTCAATGTGTGTCGATAAGTATTAATGATTTCCGTAGTACATTACAAACAATCCTGAAAATTAAGCCTGACGAAATCTATAACCTGGCTGGTCAAAGCTCAGTTGGTTTATCGTTTGAACAGCCCGTAGAAACGCTTGAAAGTATAAGCATTGGTACATTGAATCTGCTGGAAGCCATCCGATTCAGCCAATTGCCTATCCGTTTTTATAATGCCGGATCCAGTGAGTGCTTTGGTGATACAGGTAAAATAGCTGCAGACGAAGAAACACCTTTCAGACCACGAAGCCCATATGGCGTTGCGAAAGCTGCTGCTTTCTGGCAGGTAGCTAATTATCGGGAAGCTTATCATTTATATGCCTGTACCGGTATTTTGTTCAATCATGAATCGCCTCTGCGCCCTGAGCGTTTTGTAACAAAAAAAATTGTCGCGGCAGCCTGCCGGATTGCTCAGGGGAGTGATGAAATATTACAATTAGGAAATATACATATTGCCCGGGATTGGGGCTGGTCGCCGGATTATGTAGAAGCAATGTGGCTGATGCTGCAGCAAGAGATACCCGACGACTATGTAATTGCCACAGGACATACGCAAACACTACAGGAGTTTATTGCCTGTGTTTTTGCTGCATTACACCTTGACTGGCAGAAGTATGTAAAAACGGATGAAGCGCTATATCGGCCAACAGATATTGCAGAAGGACATGCTAATCCGGCTAAGGCACAAAAAATACTGGGATGGCAGGCTCAGCATACCATGGCTGATGTGGCCAGAAAAATGGTGGAAGCAGAAATGAATGAAAAAGTTCGCCGAAATGATATTTAGTAACATGTTGAAGAAGGGATTGTCCCGTTGGACAACCTCAAAAAAAGAAGGGTTACTTAGAAATATTATATCGTCTATACTGTATAAAGGTGGAAATATTGCTGTACAGTTGATACTCGTACGGGTTACACTAAAATCGCTATCCGCTGATCATTACGGATTCTGGCTGGTCCTGAGCTCGTTGCTTATGTGGTTTAATATCTTTGATCTGGGGTTTGTTAACGGACTGAGGAATAAACTTACAGCAGCTATTGCCGATCAGGACTTTAACCGGGCGAAAGAGTACGTCAGCACTACTTATGCAGCCATAACATTCATTTTTCTGGGTGTTTTTCTGCTCAGCCTATTCATAACGCCTTTCCTGGACTGGCAGCGGATATTCAATGTTTATTTTATACCGGCTACCGAAGTGACGGCGGTAACTATCCTGACCTTTGGCTTTTTCTGTATGCGGCTGGCTATGTTGCCGGTAAATGCTGTGTTGTTTGCGACACATCAGGCGGCCAAAACAGAACTGATCAACTTTCTGACGAATGCAGCAACGCTGGCATTCATGCTGTTGTTGATGCGCTGGCCTGAGAAAGCGTCGTTGCTATATGTCAGCGTTATTTACGGAATGGCGCCGGTTATTGTGCTGATTATAGCAACGCTGTCGGTGTTTTACGGACGTTTACAGTCTGTCAGGCCCTCATGGCAGTATGTAAATCTGAAAACAGTTAAAGACCTCGGTGGTTTAGGAGGTAGCTTTTTCCTGCTGCAGCTAATCAGTCTGATCTTTTTTTCGACCCAGCAGTTTCTGATTGTAAAGCTTTTTGATGCAACGCAGGTTACCGTCTACAGCCTGGCTTACCGGTATCTGAGCCTGGTGAATATACTGGCGAATGTGGTTATGGCTCCTTACTGGTCTGGTATTACTGAGGCCGCCCATCAGCAGAATTTTGCATGGATCAGGGGGGCGGTCGCTAACATGCAGAAACTTTGGCTTGGCCTGGCCATACTGACCGTACTGATGGTTGCCGGATCCAATACATTTTATTACCTGTGGCTGGATAATACCTCGCCGCCAATACCATTTGAGGTGACGGTGGCCATGGCGCTGAGTGTAATCATCATGGCCTGGAACGCGTTGTATTCTACAGTATTGAATGCTTTTGGTAAAATTAAATTACAGATTGCGATTGCTTCTGTCATGGCCGTCGGGTGTATACCGATGGCAATCTACCTGAGTAGTACATTAAAGTTAGGGTTGGTTGGCATATCTTTGTCAACCATTCTTTGCATGATCCCGGGAATGATCTTACAGCCTGTACAATATCAGCGGATAGTCCGTAGCGGGAACAGAACTTAACGAGCGAATGAAACGACAAATTCCGGTTTATCAGCCGACACTAAGCGGAAACGAGCGGCAATATGTACTTGAATGCCTGGATTCATCCTGGATATCCTCAAAGGGTAAATTCATAAACCTGTTCGAAGATGGCATTGCAGATTACCTGGGTGCGCGGCATGCAGTCTCTGTGTGTAATGGTACGGTAGCGCTTCATCTTGCCCTCATTGCTCTGGGAATAGGAGAAGGTGATGAAGTGATTGTGCCCACCCTTACTTACATCGCTTCGGTGAATGCGATCAAGTATACCGGTGCTACACCTGTGTTTGTCGACTCCGAAGAGGCGGCGTGGCAAATGTCGGCTACGGATGTTATCGCCAAAATTACTCCCCGTACCAAAGCCATTATGTGTGTGCACCTGTACGGTCATCCATGCGAAATGGATAGCCTGGGGCAGATTGCTAAAGAGCATCAGCTGTTTCTGATCGAAGACTGTGCGGAAGCGCTCGGTACATCCTATCGGGGCCGGAAAGCCGGTACATTCGGAGATATTGCTACGTTCAGCTTTTACGGTAATAAAACGATCACAACCGGTGAGGGAGGGATGGTGGTTATGAATGATGAAACGCTGTACGAGCGTTGCATCCATTTCAGAGGGCAGGGACTTGCCAAATACCGGCAGTACTGGCATGATGTCATTGGCTATAACTACCGGATGACCAATATCTGTGCCGCAATCGGGCTGGCACAACTAGAGCAGATTGATACGTTTCTGGAGAAAAAACAGCAGATTGCGCAATGGTATAGGGATGGTCTGGCCGGTACCGGATATACCTTCCATGAGCCGGTTGGGGATGTGTATCATTCATACTGGATGTGTTCGGTTTTAGTTGCTTCTCCCGAAGACCGGGACCCGCTCCGGACTCATCTCGATAGCTTAGGGATCGAAACCCGTCCTCTGTTTTATCCGGTACATACGATGCCGATGTATTCCCAAAAATACGCCCGTCATAAAGTAGCCGAGCATCTGGGTTGGCGCGGAATGAATCTGCCAAGTTATCCGGGGCTGACCCGCGACGATGTAGATTATATCATAAATGGTATCCTTAGCTATAAACCTAAGACAAGTCATGCCATTTCTGCGCATAAATAAGGCTCAATTAGGCCTGCTTGAGCGTTTTCTGACAAAGCTTGGCGATGGGGCCGGAACATTCCGCTATTTCGATAAACGGCCAGCTGCTATCGTGTTGACGCACCTGTATGCCGGTTTGCTACTGGATAATGACGAGCCTATTGCATATGGCCACCTTGAAAAGGAAGGCGAAACGCTGTGGCTGGGCATTGCTGTTGCGCAGGGTCAGCGTGGACGTGGTATCGGCCGGCAGATGCTATCTCATTTACTAGCTATGGCTAAAGAACTAAATGAGTCCACTATCTGCCTTACCGTTGATAAAACAAACCAGTCTGCGATAAAACTCTATGAAAAACAGGGCTTTGTCCGTATAGAAGAAGGACCGCACTATTACAAATATAGTTACGTGTTTGAATGAATATTCTGTATTATATCCCTTCTATTTCTCAGTCAGCAGGAGGCATTCGCCAGTATGCCTGTGCGTTGCTGAAAACGCTGGCTGAAGATACTGAGCACACCTATTATGTCTTGCACAATGTCGGCGATGAAGTTGTAAATGAAATTCTTAAAGATAACCCGCAGTTAGTTGCCATTCCCGCACAGGTCGGGCAGGAACGCTTCTCAGAACGTTTAATAACTGATGCTACTAAGCTGGTTAATCAGATTCTTAAATCAAGGCAAAAAAAGCAGTTTGATATTGGCAGCTATGTCAACCGCATTTGCCGTAAGTACAGGATTGACGCCGTTCACTGCCCTTATCAGCATGCTCCCTATACCAATATACCGGTCATTTCGACGATGCATGATGTACAGGAGCTGCACTTGCCTTATCTATTTACCCCGTTAGAACGAGCCGAACGGGCAACGATTTTCATGGGTATTGCTGAGCGGGCACGCCATATTGTTGTCAGTTTTGAACATGTGCGGCAGGATATGATCCGCTTTTTTCAGAGGACTACAGAAAATGTCAGCGTATGTTCTCTAAGTCTGGAAAATCTGTGGTTCGAAGGATTTTCAGAGACCGATATTGTTCCGGCTCGAAAACTTGGAGTACCGGACAACTATTGCCTGCTGCCCGCCGCTACCTGGCCCCACAAAAACCACATACGTCTGATCGAGGCCATTGCCCGCTTGCGCGACGAGGACCAGCTGTTTATCAACCTGGTTTGTACCGGCCATCAAACACCGCATTTTCCGGTTATCCAGGAAACGGTAAGCCAGCTGGGTCTCGACAATCAGATTACGTTTCTGAATATTGTTGACGAATCAACTCTATATAGTTTATACAAGCAAGCCAGAGCAGTTGTAATCCCTACCATCTATGAAGCAGGGAGTTTTCCGCTTTATGAAAGTATTTTTTTGAATGTGCCGGTTATTTGCTCGTCAGTGACGTCGCTGCCGGAGACAATCGGAGATCAACGGTTTGTTTTTAATCCGCTTGATGTGTCCGACATAGCCGATCACCTGAAACAAATCGTTAAGGATGACGTGTATAGGGCTGTATCCCAAGTAAATAATGAGAAAGCCCAAATACGGCTACGCAACCGGAATCCGCTTCAGGATATAAAAAATGTGTACCTCAAACTAAAGTCCGCCGCCTGAATGAGGGTATATAAGCTACTTTTACAAATCGCCTGTTAACTTTGTTTCAACACTTCTGTCACTTGTTAGCTTATAACACTGCTGGCTGGAGGCTATTCGTTAGATGCCGTCAATACAACCAGATATATCCATTATTATTCCAACGTACAACCCCGGACCACTGTTGCAGCAGGCCCTGAATTCGGTATGGCAGCAGTCGTTTACAAACCGGGAGGTATTGGTAATCGATGGCGGAAGCACCGATGGTACAGCAGCGTTTTTAAAAGCCAACCAAGCGCAGATCGACTATTGGGTCAGTGAGCCCGACAGTGGTATTTATGATGCGATGAATAAGGGTGTTGAGAAAGCCCGGGGAAAATGGATTTATTTTCTGGGGTCAGATGACCAGCTGATGCCGGATGTTTTAACCACCATTGCGGCTGAATTACAAAGTACAGACCGGATTGTTTTCGGTGATGTTTTGTTCGAGAACGGTTACCGGATGAAATCGTTTTTAGGTAGCAGAACATGGCTTCAGAATACCTTACATCACCAATCTGCCTTTTATCATCGTTCGCTTTTTTCGACATTCAGATACGACACTTCATTAAAAATTATCGCTGATTTTGAGCTGAACCTGAAAGTATATGCTGAGCAGCTTCCCGTCCGCTACATACCGGTAATCGTTGCTGCCTGTCTGACCGGAGGGGCTAGCGGAAATCTGTCGCTTTCTCTAAGGGAAACGAATACTGTACGAAGCCGTTATCTGTCCGGCTGGTGGAAGAAACGGGGATTATCGGCGTTTTTATGGCTATACTATGCACAGAAACAACTTCGGTTTTATATGTATGGCCATCGTATTTAATGCGTAATGTTATGAGAATTGCCGGTACCGTAGTTTTATATAATAGTACGCCAGCGTGTCTGCCAATCTTGGAAACATACTGGCGTCAGGTTGAGAAGCTATATGTTATCGATAATTCAGAACAGGTCGATAATGGTCTGAAAGAACTGCTCACCCAGTATTCATTTATAACCTATATTCATAACGGGACGAACCTGGGGATTGCGCATGCGCTGAATATGGCTGCCGAACAGGCAATTAAGGACGGATATGATTACCTCCTGACGATGGATGACGATAGCAGTGCACCAGCGAATATGGTTCAGTCAATGTGTCAGTTTCTGAGTGGCTATACGGATCGGGAACGCGTAGGAATCGTGTCTGCAGTTCATACTTATGAGACTAGCCCGAACAAGTACAGATCCGTTCTTTTTACCATGACCTCCGGTAATTTACTGAATCTGCGCATTTACCAAGAGACTGGCGGATTCATGGAAGGTCTGTTCATTGATCATGTTGATCATGAATTCGGATTAAGGCTTAACCAAAAAGGGTATCAGGTTATCGAACTGCCTGCACTATTGCTGAAACATAATCTCGGAGAAGCAAAACTAATTCCTCTTTCCGGCCAAAAATATGTCTCGCACAGTCCGGTACGTGGATATTATTTTGTCAGAAACGGAATTATCGTTGCCCGCCAATACAAACATTTCAGATGGATAGCTTACAAGTTAATTATAAAGGAAATTATAAAAGCTGCTTTATTCGAACGCGAAAAGAAATATCGTCTGAAACTAATTTACTCAGGTATCCATGATGCATTTCGTAATAAAATCGGAAAAATAGGCGACATGTAATTATATGGAAGTTTCTTATGAAATAATTCCTGAAATATTGGGATTTAGTCTGTCGCTGGGAATTATATATTTCTTTTTATATAAGCGGTATTTGTTCTCTGTTATTGATCCGTTGTTTATTTTTATATTCAATACAACTTTTTCAAGTGTATTAATTATTGAAGTGGTTGAAGAGCCTAAATTTATCTTTCATTTTTTTCTATGTCAGTTATTTCTTTATCTGGGTTTTGCGTTTGTTCAGGAAAAGACTAAGACATATTCCATAATTAAGAAACCGCAGGACGAATACCGGTTTTATGACGTTGACTTGCTGGAACTGACGGTGTATTGTCTGGCTTTTCTCTATATCTTAGCTAATTCTGTTCTGTTTTATACAAAAGGTTCGGCGCTTCTGACTGATAACCCTACTGAAGCTAAAGTTGCTAATTTCCAGCAGGGTTTCGGTATATTCAGGAAAATAAACTGGTCGGTAGGCGGGGTATTGGGAATAGGGCTGATCTATCTTAATCTTACCCAGCAGAATAAGCGATACCAGCTATTACTGCTTATTCTGGTATTTTTTACTGCATTGGAAGGATCAAAGTCCTCACTACTCAAAATTGTATTTAGTGCAGCCTTATTATTTTTTCATCCGTACTTTCAGAAAAAACAAGCGATCATCCGTCCTTATTTTAAATATATACCTGTTGCTATAGCTGGGCTTTTTACTGTATTTTTTATAGTCTTATTTAAAGAGAATGATACGCCCGAGCTGGCGTTGCTTGCTTTTTTAAGGCGTTTGCTCTACGGAGCAGACTCAGTCCTTTATTTCTATAATGATATAAACCAGGATTATTTCAGTCAGTATCATTTCTGGCAATACCCAGCCTATATACTTAACCCGATACTGGGTTTTTTCAGAATTGTTCCCTATAATGAAGCCTTCGGTAATGTGATGGTAGAAAACTCATTACCACCGGATACCATACTGGATGTAATAGTGGGCCCTAATACGTCTTTCTACATTGAAGGTCAGATATTTTTCGGGTATTTGGGCGGAATTTTGTATAGTGGTCTGGTTGGTGGTGCTTATGCTTTTTTGCGATGGATCTATTTTTCTCTGAAAAAATCCCCCGCTTTCTTATTTGTCTTTTTCTGCTATGTTTGCCAGCTTGCCAGCATCTTGCTGATTGATGTTAACCTGTTTGTTGCGCAGCTGTTTGACACCTGTTTTTTTGTTTTGCCAATCTATATTGGCGTTTGTTTCATTAAATATAAAAAAATCGTGATCCGGCGACCACAGTTTACACTTCGTCGTTTAGTGCTATGAAACGCGTAAGTGTGTGTATGGCTACCTATAACGGTAGCAGGTTTGTTCATCGTCAGGTCGAATCAATCCTGGAACAGTTAAGCCAGGATGATGAACTGATTGTCGCCGACGATGGGTCTACGGATGAGACCCTCGGCATTATCCGGCAGTTTGCCGATAGCCGTATCCGCATTCTGGAACCAAAACGCCTCGGATCAGCCATCCGGACATTTGAGCGGGCACTAGTACCAGCGCAGGGGCACTATATATTTTTAGCTGACCAGGACGATGAGTGGTTGCCTGGTAAACTGACGCACATGCTGGCTCAATTGCAGGAAGCGGATCTGGTATTAAGCGACTGCCGGGTTGTTGATTTGCAAGACCAGGTGATCCACCCGTCATTTTTTGAACACCGTAAGAGTGCGCCCGGACTGTTTCGTAACTTATGGAAAAATCCGTATATGGGGTGCTGTATGGCTTTCCGGGCCAGTCTCTTGAAACAAGCCCTGCCCTTCCCGGCTCATATTCACATGCATGATTGGTGGATCGGGCTGGTAGCCGAACGATATGGGAGGGTTGTCTTTCTGAATCAGAGGCTGCTAAAGTATGTACGCCACGGCGAGAACGTATCACCTACCGGGCAGGGGCGTTATAGCTGGTCAAAGCGGTTTATGAATCGTTTTTGGATGGCTTGGTATGTGTTAACCCGTTAGCTGTTGTAGTTTTGCCGGCACATGGTATCAGTTGTTATTCCCACATATAATGCAGGTAATTACTTACCTGGGTTACTGGATGCGTTAGCCGGACAGACGCTGGCGCACGAATTGATCATTGTTGATTCGACCTCCAGGGACAATACACAGGCAATTCTCCGGGGACGGAATATTCCGTTTCATGAAGTTTCGCCGGCTTCGTTTAATCATGGCGGGACACGTAATCTGGCCATGTCATTCACCAGTCATCCGGTGGTAATTATGATGACTCAGGATGCATTGCCGGTCCATCCGGATACCTTGAAAAATCTGGTTGCCATGCTCCTGCGCGATGAGAATATCGGTATGGCTTATGGCAGGCAGTTACCCTATCCCGAGGCTGGTATCCTGAGTCAGTTTGCCCGTATGACCAATTATCCGGCAGAAAGCCGCCTCAAAGCCTGGAAGGATATCCCTTCGCTGGGCATTCGTACCTGTCATTGTTCTAACTCATTTGCCGCGTATAAAAAAGCAGATTTCCAGGCTGTTGGCGGGTTTCCGACTGATACTATTCTCGGCGAAGATGTGGTATTGGCTGCGAAGCTGATTACCAGTGGCAAGTCGCTGGCTTACTGTGCAGAGGCAGCTGTCTATCACTCCCATGACTATACGCTTACTGAAGAATTTCGGCGGTATTTTGATATCGGTGCTTTTCATCAGCAACAGGAGAAGCTTCTTCAGCCGTTTACCGGGGCTGAGTCAGAAGGCCTGAAATATGTAATTCAGGAGTGGAAATATCTGGCCGGAAATAACCATTTAACGTTAATCCCGGCCCAGATAATGCGTACTGCCGTTAAGCTTGTCGGCTACAAGCTTGGCAAATGGCAGCAACACCTGCCACTTAGCCTGAAGCAGAAAATCAGTATGCACACCTCTTTCTGGAAAAATTAACCAATCGGAATAGGGTCGTTCACCAGAAAATCGCTTTGAATTTCGGCCTGACCTTCATAGAAGATCGGCTCGCCGGTACCGGTACCCATTACTCTTGGCGTAAACGTCACGTTACCAACCCCGCTGGCAAAGCTGACGTCAATCAATGCTCCGGCGATGTCCAGATAACCTGGGCTGGTACTCGTTTTGTCCAGAACGATAACAGTAGCCGAACTAGGATCAAAGACACCTGTATTCCGCTGGTTAACCAGAAGCTGAGCCTGAAAGCTCATAACAGCCGTGCCGCCGGACCCATAACTGCCCGCACGAATTACCCCGTCGATCCAGATACGATAAAAACCACCGAAAGAGTTTGCGCTGGTGAATGGAAGCTGGTTCGCTTGCCGGAACTGGAAAATGTTTATGGTAACCGGAGAACCATTCTGACCTGCCTGGATTGTATTATTATACAACTGCCGGATTTTTCCACCTTTTTTCTCAAACGGTAAGTTGGTGTTAAACGTCAGGTTAGTACCATTTTTCAGTAGATTCGCTGAGATTACAAATTCATTGCCAGCTACATCGCTACAGGTAATTTCACTGTTACTGATCGAGGAAGGTATTGATTGATAACCACCGCCGGCCGGAGCATGATAAATTAAGGTACGATTGGCCCGCTCTGCCGGAACCGGTAGAGAAATACGCGCCTTTAGCCCTTTTATAATACAGCCGGTAAAATCGAATAACTCTGTTGTGGGGGCTGTTGAGTTTGCCACAACGACATTAAACTCATTTGTCTCAAAACCGGCTACCAGTGTTCGGCAAACCCTTGAGAATGACTCAATTGTGGCGTGTACGCTGAGGTTGGTTGTATATTGCGCACAAAGAATGGCCGTATCTTCAGTGCCGGTAGTTGCTGAAATACGGCTGATATATCCTTGAAACGCAAAGCTGTTTGTACCGTTAAGAATCAGGCCCGGCCGTCTTTTTTCGTAATTCTGAATAGAGGTTGCCCGCATGCTGGTAACACCCATAGTACCTGTTCCGGCTGCCAGCGCGATGTAAGTACTGGAAGCTGTGTAATTAAGTCCTACGCTACCTAAACTGGCGCTGTTACTCATAATAACCGGAGCATTTGCGCGTATCAAACACTTATGTACATAAAATTCTTCGCTGCGTACATTCAGAATACCGATAGAGCCAACACCCCCGTTTGCTGAAGGAAAATCTTCCATCTGGAAATAGCAGTTCTGAATCCCGTTGTTTAGCCCCCCATTACCCGCAAGGGCAAAAAGTACACCGATGGTAGACCGTGTAGCGTTATAGCCGGTTAGCGACAAAAAGGAAAAGTTTTCACAACCAACCACCGAAGAGCCGCTAAAGTCAAAGATAGCGCCACTTGTATTACCGATAATGCTGGTATTAAGATAAGTTCCGCCGTCGCCCTGAAGCCATATTCCGGTTGTATTAGTGATGTTGATCGGTGAGGTAATATAATAATATCCGGATGGAAAGTAAACGGTTACCCGATATGCACCGCCGCCCGGAGCCGACGCGGCTTTGGCAGCATTAATTGCGCTCTGAATGGCAGTTGTATCATTATTAACGCCGTTCCCTAACGCTCCATAATCTTTGACGTTGAAAGCCATATAGTAAATAAAGTTTCAATAAGAGAGGATATTGGGTTATCAGTTGGTTTTTAGGTAAATATGGAAAAAAACATAGCAATAAGGCAGAAAACTTATTATGTGCTACAAACCAATTTGGAGTATCCATCGTCATAAGCACAACAGGCGTTAGATTATTAACCAAAAGGCATTTATTTTTGACTCAAAAAAGGGACGAGATGAAGCGACTACTATCCATTTTCGCGTTTTTTAGCACAGTATCTGTAGCTACTGCTCAGAATAATTACGTGTCTACATCGCCAGCCGCCGCCGCACCCGGTGCTGATAATACGCTGGTGGGAATTGGTGCAGGAAATCTTAACATGAGTGGTGCCAGCAACCTGTTTATTGGTCGGGGAGCAGGTATACTGAATATGGCAGGCACTAAAAATATTTTTCTGGGAGCCTACTCTGGAAATCAGAATACCTCTGGTCAGAGTAATTCATTTCTCGGCTTCTCTGCGGGATATACAAATACAACAGGTATTAATAACACGTTCACCGGCTCAGAGGCGGGTTATACAAACTCTACCGGATCGAATAATATATTTCATGGGTATCGGGCCGGTTATAATAACACAACCGGATCAAATAATACTTTTTTAGGTTCCGGAGCTGGTTATGGCAATGTAACGGGAAGCGACAATACATTCTTTGGGGCTGATGCAGGGTCTACAAATACCTCCGGACGAGAGAATGTATTCCTGGGCTCGTTAAATGGCTCTAATAATACAACAGGGTTGTTTAATACGTTTATAGGTGCTCGTTCAGGCAATACCAATACAACCGGCTTCAGTAATGTTTTTATTGGTGCTTCCGCAGGGTTCTCAAACAGCACAAGTGCAAACAACGTAGCAATCGGAGATTCTGCCGGATATCGTAATACTGTGTCCGGAAATGTTTCCATTGGTTCGAAAGCTGGCTACTCAAATCAGACAAGTGCCGGTAATACAGCCATTGGTTTCCAGGCTGGTTACGGCTCAACAGGTAATAACAATGTATTCCTGGGCTATTTGGCCGGTCGTAATAATACGTCAGCCAGCTTTAACCTGTTTTTAGGACCTGAAGCGGGCCGCAACAACCAGACCGGTGGCTTCAACGTCTTTATCGGTTCACAGTCGGGCTTTAATAACCAAACTGGGGTGGGTAACTTTTTCATGGGCCAGCAGGCCGGTTTTAATAACACCGGTGGTAATTACAACCTGTTTATCGGCAATTCTTCGGGAACCAATAACGTATCCGGAGAAGGTAACGTGGCTCTGGGCGACGGTGCAGGTGTAAACTCAAAAGGCTCAAATAATACCTTTGTGGGCCGTTACGCAGGCTTCGGCGCCTCTGCTACCAATGGGGGCGAAAATGCCTTTATCGGCTACGCAGCGGGTTACAATATCACTACAGGTATCGGAAACGTAGGTATCGGCCGCGGTGCCGGCGTGGCCACTACCACGGGAAACTATAACACGTTTATCGGTTATCTGG
>NZ_CAMFHL010000082.1 GCF_945952095.1 uncultured Arsenicibacter sp.
CACCTCAGTAATTGACAGAGCCGATCCGAAAGGGTCGGCTCTTGTCGTTTATACCCCCTTCAACCCGCAAAAAAACGCCCGTCGGTCGGCAACAGGCGTCAGCGGACATTATTTACCCATCCACTTCTTGAAATCGGTGGCTTTCTCCCGGCTGATGACCACTTCCTCTTCGGTAACAGGTTTCAAAATCAGTTTCAGCTTGTTATTAAAATACGGATGGATTTGCTGAACAGACTGAATGTGCGTAATAAACTGCCGGTTTGCCCGGAAAAAATGCGCAGGATCAAGCATTTTTTCCAGTTCGTCTAACGTATAGTCTACGGCGTATTTCTGATTAGTCGTGGTCCGGAAAAAACTGATTCCTTCTTCTGTATAAAAAAACGCGATGTCGCTTACTTCAATAGGGATCCACTGCTGCCGGTGTTTAACCAGAAACCGGCGCCGGAAGTCAACCGGCTGAATTTGCTGCCGAAGTTGCTGCACCAGCGCATCAATGGCGGCGGCTGAGTCAATATCGCTTTTAGCGGCCTCATTACCTGAATCAGCTGTTTGATGCAGACGCTGGTATTTGCTCAGGCTGGCTTCCAGTTCATGGCGTTTGATTGGCTTCAGCAGATAATCAATGCTGTTGACCTTAAAGGCTTTTAACGCATATTCATCATAGGATGTGGTAAAGATGACCGGAGAGCTTACGGTAGTCTGTTCGAAGATTTCAAAGCTTTGTCCGTCAGCAAGTTCAATATCCATCAGGATCAGATCAGGGGCCTTATTGCTTTCAAGCCATGCGACAGATGCCCGCACACTGGCAGCCGTACCGACGACCTGCATGGCAGGATCGACCTCCTGTAACAGTTTACTTAATTTGCGGACTGCTAACTCTTCGTCTTCAATTAGAAAAACATTCATTGCTCTGACTTTTTAAACAAATATTTGTTAAAGATGGCAGTTCATCAATATAATTGTCAATGTAGGGTAAGAAAAGCAGGACGAAATGTAAAAAAACGTCCTTGAACCAGCACTGTTTAGCCGATCTCCCTGCTTGTCTCAACAGGTGGCAAAATTACCCTGAAAAATTGCTTATCTTCTTCAAATACAGGAGGCTGGCTGCCTAGAAGTTTGTATTTAGAGGTAATATTGGATAATCCGATACCGTTAGATTCAACACGCAATGTTTTACGCTGAAGCGAATTTTCGACAATAATCTGTCCGCCGGTATCTGTCTTAATCCGGATCACTAGTGGTTTATTAGGCAGCAACACATTGTGTTTAACCGCATTTTCTGTCAGGAGCTGGAGTGTCAGCGGTGGTAAAAGCAGCCCGGTATGCTCCGGCATTACGTCAATTTCGGTAATAAGCCCTTTCCCGTAGCGTGTTTTCAATAAGCTTAGATACGACTGAATAAAGTTGAGTTCGAGTTGTAGGGTTGTCAGTTCCAGCACGTTGCTGCGTAGGAGGTAACGGTAGACTGTGCTTAATTCATCAACGAACGTAGTCGCCAGTGACGGGTTTTCATCAATAAGCGACGAAAGGGTATTAAGGCTGTTGAACAAAAAGTGGGGATTAATCTGGGTTTGTAACGCCCGGATCTGAACTTCTGTTTTTTCCTGTTTGAGCTGTTGAACATGTAAGGCAGTTTCCAGCTGGTCACGCTGTCGCTGTTCACGTTCCTGGACAAGCTCTTTTTCGACCAGGGCTTTGCGGACAGCCTGCCGGATTTCCTGGCTTCGGTGCCGATAGGTAAGTCCTGTCGAGAAAAAAAGTAATTCGGCTATAATACCGGTCTGCATATAAGCCAGCGGCTTGTTCCAGGCAAATTCACCCCATGGCTGTGAAAAAAACAAGGTTGCCAGCATAGCCGCAATCGCTCCCAGAACCAATGCCGTACTGCCGGTGATAAATAACCGGGCAACGATATTCTCCCAGCGGTAGATAATCGAAATAATGTAAAAGGACAGTAAGGCCAGCCCACTGCGGACAATTGTATGCAGCATACCATGAAAAGGCTGTTTCCAGAGATCAGTCAGAAAACAGAATACTACCTCCAGCAGAACGTACAGTACCAGAACACCCTGTGTAGTACGGAAAATCCGGATCAGATCCGGTCTGGCCGTTTGCAGGTTCAGGAAATAAACCGTCAGTTCGAAATAAGTAATATAGGCAAGCATCGGAATGGCAACCTGTACAAACCGGATCACCGGCCATGTGGTAGCAGCGTTCAATGCGCAGAAAAAGGCAATCCAGGAGAGCATGTAGAACGTGTATAAACCATAGACACGTTCGCGGTAAAGCCACCACTGAATCACATTCAGCATCAGCATGGCAATGACCGTTCCCAGAAATAACAGATACCAGGTATCGTAGCTCATTCGTTTAGGGCAGGATTTTCACAACGATGCAAATATAAGACAGCCATTAGCTGTAAAAGAGCTTACAACTAATGGCTTAACTGTCCGGTACTAAGATTAGTGGTTAAAATTTGGCCGTGACCCCGAGGCGCAGTGCGGTAACCCCGTAACCGACCTCCGCAAAGCCACCGACTTTCTCGGTAAAATAATAGCGGCCACCCACGTGCAGGCCTAAATACAGGCCATTGTTGTAGGGGTTATAATAATCGCCGTAACCGGCGTTGTCTTTGTAGCTGGCGATCCGGACACCGAGTGAGATACCGGCATACGGATCAAATTTGTCGCCTGTCTGCAGGAGCTCACCAAGGTGGTAAGAACCACGGGCGCCGGCGTAAATAAAGTTATAGCTCCACTTATAGCCGCCATAATTCCGGCCGTAATGCGCATAGTCAACAGAACCGCCGACCGACAGATTATCGGCAATCGTAGTTTCGAAGGAGACACCGATCGGAATACCGCCACCCCAGTATGATGCCAGACCAATACCACCGTTCAGATATGACGTACGATGCGCTGCTTTAGCGAAAACCGGCTGTTTTTTTACCGGTGTCGTTGCGCCTGGTTTTGGAGCAGAACTTGTGCTGGCCTGAGCCTGTGCCTGTGCCGGCTGTTGGGTCGTTACCGGAGCGGTTGCCGGCTGTTGCGTTTGGGCTGTTGTTGCCGGCGCGGTTGCGGCCTGTTTAGCGGGTGCTGCTGTGCGGGCAACGGCCTGTGCTGGTTTCTGAGCCGGCGCTGCTTTTTTGGCTGCCGTCTGGCCTTCGGCCTGTATGGCAAACAGGGCAATTGCCGGAATGATAAAAGCGATACGTTGTACTATGTTTTTCATTGTATTGTTGTTTTGTGTAAGCGTTTTATTGTGTTTACTGTGGCGTAATGTCAATGCAAAACTGGCCGCTGCGGGGTAGGTTTTCAAAGGGATTGTGCTTGAAATGTCATTATTTCGGGATCAACCGGAGAAACGATTTACCGGATTGCATTCCGGAGACTGAAGTTCGTCAGTGAATTAATGCCGTTCACCCCTCAAAATCTCCACTTTATGAAGTATTTGTTTACCGGTCGGGGCTTCCGGACTAACTTGCGGCTGCTAACGAACAAGACAACAAAAATTTAACGGAAACTATGAACTATAAGAAAGTTTCCCTGGTTCCCAGATCAGGAACACATGAAGGAATCCGCTTCCATGAAGCAAAAAATTGTTGACGAAGCCGAACGTTTATTCTGGAAGTACGGCGTAAAATCAGTCACACTCGATGACATCTCCCGGCGTCTTGGCATATCCAAAAAGACGCTCTATCAGCATTTCTCAGATAAGGAAGACCTCGTTTATCAGGTCGTTGTTAACCATTTCAACGCAAAAAAAGAAAATGTTAACTGCCATAAAATAGACGCTCACAACGCTGTCGATGCCATGCTGATGCTATCGGTACTGGTGCGGAAATACGCAGACAGCAACAATCCGAATCTACTTTTTGATATTGAGCGCCACTACCCCAAAGCCTGGGAAGAATACCGGAAATATAAGGAAGAGTTTGTCTTTGCCTCCATCAGGGAAAACCTGGAATGGGGCATACGGGATGGCTTATACCGCGATGACATCAACGTAGATGTACTGGCACGGCTGCGGCTGGAATCAATGCATATGGCGATGGATGAGGCCGTTTTCCCACACGACCGCTTTGGCCTTACCGATATACAGATCGAACTCCTGCATCACTTTGTACGGGGTCTGCTAACCGAAAAAGGATTTACTATTTATAACCAATTCAACCATGAATTATAGCACTACTACGATCAGGACGGGGCTGATGCTTATGCTGACGCTCTGTAGTATAGACATCGTGTATGGCCAGAAACAGTACTCACTAAATGAAGCCATTCAGTTTGCGACTGAACGCAACATAAATGTGCAGAATACGAAGCTGGACGCCACCAGCGCGGAGGCACGCATCCAGGAAATCCGGTCGGTAGCGTTGCCGCAGGCCAGTATTTCGGGACAGGCGCTGAAAAACCTCGCGATTCAGACCGTTTTCCTGCCGCCGGCCTTTTTCCAGTTGCCGGAATCGGCCGGACCACAGGGGGTTCGTTTCGGGGTGAAATACTCGGGCAGCCTCGTGGCTGCCGTTAACCAGCTGATTTTTGATGCTTCGTATAAGGTTGGCCTGAAAGCGGCGGATACCTACCGCGAACTGGCCCAGAAAAACGTTACGTCGTCGAAAATTGACGTGGCCGGTCAGGTGGCCAAGGCGTATTACGGCGTACTGGTAAGCGAAGAGCGGATTAAATTGCTCGACCTGAACATTGGCCGGCTGGATTCGACCCTGCGCGAAACCCGTGAACTGAACCGGCAGGGCTTTGTCGAAAAGATCGATATTGACCGGCTCGAAGTACAGGCCAACAACCTCAGGACAGAACGCCAGAAGGTGGTAAACCTCATCGAACTGAGCTATGTCCTGCTGAAATACCAGATGGGGCTGAGTGTTGATGAAAGCATTAAGCTGACCGACAAAATTCAGGAGCAGAATCTGGAAGAGCTGGAGCGGCTGGCACAATACGAAGCCAAAACGTTTGACTACAACCAGCGGATCGAATACGCAACGCTGCAAACCCAGCTGAAACTGGCGGCTCTGGACATTGAAAACACCCGCAAGCAGTATTATCCGCGCTTATCCGCATTCCTGAACTACGGGTATAACAACGGCCGTGATAAGCTGAGTGATATGATCACTAACAAATGGTTTGCGCTTTCTTCGGTCGGGATTAACCTGTCGGCGCCGCTGTTTGATGGCTTTGCCAAAAAGTACCGGATGCAGCAGCAGCGGATTACCCTGCAAAAGGCGCAGAACAGCGGTGAGCTGCTGAAAAACTCGATTGACCTGCAAATCCGGCAGGCGCAGATCATGTTGCAGAACAACCTGCAAAGCTTACAGACCCAGAAACGCAACCTTGATCTGGCGCAGGAGATCTTACGGGTAACACGGATCAAGTACAAGGAAGGCGTTGGCTCCAACATTGAGGTGCTGAACGCCGAAATCTCATCCCGTGAGGCACAAACCAACTATTTCTCGGCATTACTGGACTTTATGCTGGCGAAAGTTGATGCCGATAAGGCAACCGGAAAACTCTATGCCGGCAATTAATCCCTATTCACTAACGCAAAAACAACCATCATGAAAAAATATTACATCCTCGCCTTGACAATGAGTCTGTTATGGTCTTGTTCTCAGGAAAAGAAAAATGACTTACAATCGAAGAAAGAAGAGTTAGCGACGCTGAAACAGCAGCAGGCCGAACTGAATACAAAAGTCCGGACGCTGGAAGCTGAGGTGGCGAAACTGGATCCGAAAAAGGCAGAAGAAGCGAAGGTCAAAGATGTTGTTGTGTCGCCGGTAGTGGCGTCGACATTCCGCCATTTTATTGAATTGCAGGGGTCTATTGATGCGAAAAACAACGTACAGGTGAGCCCGCAGGCCGGTGGAACCATAACGGCTGTTTATGTGCAGGAAGGGAGTCAGGTGAAAGCCGGTACGGTGATGGCGAAAGTCGATGACCAGATCCTGCGTCAGTCAATTGAAGAGGTGAAAAATCAGCTGACACTGGCCAACACGGTGTTTGAGAAACAGGCAAACCTGTGGAAACAGCAGATTGGTACCGAAATTCAGTATTTGCAGGCAAAAAATAACAAAGAGTCGCTGGAGAAGCGGCTGGCAACGCTGAACACGCAGCTGAGCCAGTCGGTAGTAAAAGCGCCGATTGCCGGGGTAGTTGACAAGGTGTTTGTGAAAGCAGGGGCTATGGGTATGCCGGGCGCACCCATGTTCCAGGTCGTGAACCTGTCGGCGCTGAAAGTGGTGGCGAAAGTAGCGGATACCTATGCCGGCAGTGTTCGTAACGGTGATCAGGTGCAGGTGAGCTTCCCGGACGTGAATAAGAATCTGAATTCACGCATCAACTTTGTCTCGACAACGGTTGATCCGCTGAGCCGGACGTTTACCATCGAAGCGCCGCTGCCGTCGGATAAAAGCCTGAAGCCGAATATGCTGGCGCAGGTGAAAATCAACGACGCATCGAAAGCCAATTCGGTAGTGATTGACCAGAACCTGATTCAAAGCACCGAACAGGGACAGTTAGTTTACGTGGCCGTCAACGAAGGCGGAAAGAAACTCGCACGCGCCCGGCAAGTTAAAACGGGACAGAGTTATGGCGGGCAGATCGAAGTGCTGGATGGCCTGAAAGCCGGTGATCAGCTGGTAACGAAAGGCTATCAGGAGTTAGTAGACGGACAACCTATAAACTATTAGTGGAACCGCTCGTCGAGACGGTAGTTCGGTTTCGGTAAGCAACAACCCCTGTCAACATGAAATTTGAACAGTATAAAACGCTCGGTTTCACCAACTGGTGCGTCGAAAACAGGACGGCGATTTACATCTTCACGTTCATTATTACACTGGGCGGGTTACTGGTGTACAATAACCTCCCGAAAGAACAGTTTCCGGATATCAAGGTGCCGCAGATCTACATCAATACGATCTATTTCGGAACGGCCCCGTCGGATATCGAAAACACCATTAACAAACCCATTGAGAAGCAGCTGAAATCGATCTCGGGCGTAAAGCGGATTAAATCCAACGCCTTGCAGGACGTTTCGGTAATTCTGGTGGAGTTTAACCCGGATGTGCAGGTATCGGACGCCTTGCAGCGGGTTCGTGATGCGATTGACAAGTCGAAGCGGGATTTGCCGCAAAAGCTGGATTCGGGCCCGACGGCGCAGGATGTGAACTTCTCGGAGTTCCCGATCATGAACATCAACATGGCGGGTAATTTCTCGCTGAACCAGCTGAAAGATTATGCCGAAGATTTGCAGGATGCCATCGAGGCCATGCCGGAAATCAGCCGCGTCGATATCGTCGGTGCCCTGAAACGCGAAGTACAAATCAACGTGGATTTACCGCGGATGCAGTCGTCAGGCCTGGCGTTCTTCGACATTCAGCAGGCGGTACAGGGTGAAAACATCAACGTATCGGGTGGTGAACTGAACGTTGACGGCGTTCGCCGGACACTGCGCGTAAAAGGCGAGTTCAGCGAAGTAGAAACGCTTCGGAATCTCCAGATCCGCACGGCAACGGGCGCTACCGTACGTCTCGGCGATGTGGCCGATGTGCAGGATAGCTTCGAAGAGCAGCAGGATTTCTCGCGTCTGGACAAGAAAACGGTTGTGTCGCTGAACGTTATCAAACGCTCAGGCGCCAACCTGATTTCGGCGGCAGACAAAATCGAAGAGACGATTGCAAAATACAAAGCCGACCGGTTCCCGCAGGGACTGGACATCAAAATCACCGCCGACCAGTCGGAACGGACACGGGCGGAGCTGCATGACCTGGTAAACACAGTTGTACTGGGCTTTATCTTCGTCGTACTCGTGTTGATGTTCTTCATGGGTGTGCGTGATTCGATTTTCGTTGGCTTATCGGTACCCCTGTCGGCCTTTGTGGCGTTCGTGTGTATGCCGGTGGTCGGCCCGATTGTCGGTACGGCGTTTACCCTGAATACGATTGTCTTGTTTGCCTTCCTGCTCGGTCTGGGTCTGGTAGTGGATGACGCGATTGTGGTTATCGAAAACTCACACCGTCTGTTCAACCAGCACAAGGATTGGGATATTAAAAACGCGGTGAAGGCTGCGGCCGGTGAGGTTTTCGTGCCGGTTATGTCGGGAACGCTGACGACCATTGCGCCGTTCTTCCCGCTGTTGTTCTGGCCGGGCATTGTCGGGGAGTTTATGAAATTCCTGCCGCTGATGCTGATCCTGACCCTGTTTGCGTCGTTGTTTGTGGCTTACGTGATCAACCCGGTGTTTGCCGTTACGTTTATGAAGCGTCACGACGAAAGCGGGCACGAAGCGGTTGACACCAGTTTCGACAGCCTGAAACGACCGCTGATTATCATGGCTGTGCTGGCCGGTATCGGCTACGTCATTGACCGGGGTATCGGTAACCTGATGATTGCCTTTATCATCCTGTATGTGTTCAACCACTACGTGCTGACGCCGAAAATCATTGTGCCGTTCCAGGAAGGCTTGCTGCCACGGCTGAAAAACGGCTACCGGAAACTGATTTCGTGGATTCTGCACGGCTGGCGTCCGGTATGGGCGGTCGTGAGCATGTTCATCCTGCTGGTCGGTACGTTTATGCTGATGGGCGTTGTGCAGCCGAAAGTGATCTTCTTCCCGAGCGGTGATCCGGATTACGTATACGTATACAACGTAATGCCGATTGGTACCGATGCCCGTGTGACAGACTCGGTAACGAAGGTGATTGAGAAGCGGGTGTTTAAGGTGCTGGAAGACGAGAAGGCGATGAACATCGTGAACTCGGTGATTGCCAACGTCGGTAAAAACGCCGGTGACCCGTTCAACCCGGACCGTGCCGCCACGCCGCATAAGTCGAAAGTAACCGTAGCCTTTGTAAAGAGCGAAGACCGCGACGGCCGTTCAACGGAAGAAATTCTGGGTAAGGTACGGGTAGCCATGCAGGGCATTCCGGGCACCGAAATTTCGGTAGAACGCGAGAGCAGCGGCCCGCCAACGGGTAAGGCCATCTCGATTGAGTTATCGGGTGAAGATTTCAATACGTTACAGAGCCTGGAGAAGGTTGTCCGCAAGGGTATTTCACAGGCAGGTATCGAAGGTATTGATCAGCTGAAGTCCGATCTGGTAACCAACAAGCCCGAGATTGTCATTAATATCAATAAGGAAAAAGCGCAGCGTGAAGGCATTTCGGCCCAACAGATTGCCTTTGCGATCCGGACAGCCTTGTTCGGTACCGAGATTTCGAAGTTCCGCGATGCCAAAGACGAATACCCGATCATGATTCGTCTGAAGCAGAACGACCGCAGCAAAATAGAACAGCTGCTGAGCCTGAACATTGTTTACCGCGACATGAACCTGGGCGGTCAGCTGCGTCAGGTGCCGATTTCGTCGGTGGCCGATATTTCGTACTCAACGACGTTCAGCCAGATTAACCGGAAAAATCAGGAGCGTCTGGTGACGGTAAGTTCAGATGTGGTGCCGGGCTTCAACGCCAACCAGATCAACCAGCAGATCCAGCAGGTGATCGACCAGATGGAAATCCCGAACGGCTATACGGTCCGGTTGGGTGGCGAGCAGGAAGACCAGCAGGAGTCGGCCATCTTCCTGATGACGGCGCTGGGCGTTGCGGTGTTGCTGATCTACCTGATTCTGGCAACGCAGTTTAACTCGGTCATTAAACCGCTGATCATTTTCGTAACCATTCTGCTGTCCTTTATCGGTGTGTTACTGGGCTTTATGATTACGGGTAAAACGTTCTCCGTTATCATGTCGGGCGTCGGTATCATTGCGCTGGCAGGTATTGTGGTGAAGAACGGTATCCTGCTCATCGAGTTCATCGACGAGTTGCGGGGCCGAGGTACACCGCTGCGGGAAGCCATCATCGAAGGTGGTGGTATCCGTCTGACGCCGGTATTGCTGACCGCATCGGCGGCCGTACTCGGTCTGATTCCGCTCGCATTCGGTCTGACGGTCGACTTCGTTTCTCTGTTCCGCGACTTCAAGCCAAACGTGATGGTGGGTGGGGCGAGTGCCGTGTTCTGGAACATTCTGGCCTGGACTATCATTTATGGTCTGACCTTCTCGACGGTGCTGACGCTGGTTATTGTCCCTTGTCTATACTGGATCAACGAGCGGGTACGGATGAAGTGGTTCGGTAAAAAAGATCCGGCTTTGACCATGAAGCGCGAACCGGAACCCGAAGCGGTTTAACGTACCATAAACGCCTATGTAAACGGTTGTTATTGCTTCCGGCTCCGGCTGAACAATAGCAACCGTTTGCTGTTTAATCAAACAATCATGAACAGAATCGTCTTTTTTCTTCTCATTGCGGCCGTCTTCTTTCTGATGGATCTGTACGTATTTCAGGCCGTACGGAATCTGAGCCGCAGCCTCTCCGAAACAACCCAGCGGATGATCACAACAGCCTACTGGAGCCTGACCGCTATTTCGCTGGTGACTTACATCGTCATGCAGCTGCTGCCGCCCGACGCACTCGGCCGGTCAACGCGGAGCCTGATCTGGGCGGCCGTACTGATCCCGTATTTTTCAAAGCTTTTTGCTGTTATTTTTCTGTTCATCGACGATCTGGGCCGGTTCTTCCGGTGGGTGGTGTCGCTGTTCTATCGTCCCGACGTGCGGGAGGCGGCCGATGATGCAACCCGCAGCACCATGCCGGCCACGGATGTCATTCCGCGTTCGGAGTTTCTGATGAAAACTGCGCTTATTGCCAGCGCTGTGCCGCTGGTCGGTTTTTCGTATGGCATCATTTCCGGGGCACATGACTACCGCATCCGCCGGATCAAGCTGGCGCTGAAAGACCTGCCATCCGGATTCGAAGGCATGAAAATTGCCCAGTTGTCAGACATTCATTCGGGTAGTTTTTTCAATAAAACGGCCGTAAAGGGCGGGGTGGAAATGCTGCTGCGCGAAAAACCGGATATGGTGTTTTTCACGGGAGATCTGGTCAACAACACCGCTGATGAGGTGCAGGATTATATCAATATATTCGACAAGGTCAAAGCCCCGATGGGCGTGTATTCAACACTGGGTAACCACGACTACGGCGATTATGTTGAATGGGGCAGTCTGCAGGCCAAGCAGCAGAACCTGAACAACCTCGTGGCCGCCCACCGGCAGCTGGGCTGGAACCTGATGCTGGACGAAAACCGCATCATCGAACAAAACGGCGATAAAATTGCCCTGATTGGTATCCAGAACTGGGGTGCCGGTGCACGCTGGCCGAAATACGGTGATCTGGCAAAGGCCTACAAAGGCACCGAAGACTATCCGGTAAAACTCCTGCTGTCGCACGATCCGAGCCACTGGGATGCGCAGGTACGGCCTAAATTCCCCGACATTGATGCCATGTTTGCCGGGCATACGCACGGGATGCAGTTTGGCGTGGAGGTTGGCGATATCAAATGGAGCCCGTCGCAGTACGTATACAAGCAATGGGCAGGACTTTACAAGGAAGGCGATCAGCAGCTGTATGTTAACCGTGGTTACGGCTATCTGGGTTATCCCGGCCGCATCGGCATTCTGCCCGAGATCACCATTTTCGAATTGACAAAGGCCTGATAAATCACTTTTGCTTATTTTTCCCGTACGGGCGACCCCACGTGGTCGCCCCACTATTTTCAATTCCCACGTGGTCGCCCCACTATTTTCAATTCCCCACGTGGCCTCCCTTTTCGCTGGCCGGCAATGGCTTTTGAACAATTACTTACCTAAATTAGTTGTACGTACACATAAAAGCCTAAAACAACCATAAACCAATGAAAATCACGTTTATCTCCCTGATTACGTTGTTTATTTCCCTGTTTTCGCCGGTAAAAGAAGAAAAAACTGAGATTCCGGTTTGTCATGGACAAGGTAACGATATGTCGGAAATGGCGGCGGATCCTGAATTCCAGAAACTGCATGCTAATCCGATTCCGTTTCACTATGTCAGTGCAGCGGGTGAGATGATTCAGTTTTCGACTCCCGACGGGCAAACGGCCAACGGCTTTCTGCTGAAGTCGAAGAAAAAATCAGACAAATGGTTACTGGTTTATCAGGAGTGGTGGGGCCTGAACGATAACATCAAACAGCAGGCCGAGCAGTTTTACAATGACCTGAAAGACGTAAACGTACTGGCGGTTGATATGTACGATGGCAAAGTCGCTACCGAAGCCTCGGAAGCCGGTAAACTGATGCAGGGTGCGTCGAAAGACCGCTTGCAGTCGATCATGAAAGGGGCTATTGCCTACGCCGGTCCGAAAGCAACGTTTGGTAGTGTAGGCTGGTGTTTCGGCGGTATGCTGTCGCTGCAGTCGGCCATGCTGGAAGGCAAAAAAGCCGCTGCCTGCGTGATGTACTACGGTCGTCCGGAGCAGGATGTAGAAAAACTGAAAAGCCTGGAAACAGATGTGCTGGGTATTTTCGGCAGCCGCGATAAAGGTATCTCGCCGGAATCCGTGAAGCAGTTTGAAGAAAACATGCAGAAAGCCGGTGAAAAAGTGACGGTTAAAATGTACGATGCCGGCCACGGTTTTGCCAATCCAAGCAACCCGGTATACGATAAGGAAGCGTCGGCAGATGCCTACAAACTGGCCCTGAACTACCTGAAAGAGCGTTTAAAAGCATAGAAAGGCCGGTTTGCCGGTTATAGAATAAGCAGCCCCGATTGCGCTTGAGCAGTCGGGGCATTTTTTTTGCGTTTTAAACGTTTTTAGTAGATGGGGGTTTAAACCTTATAAGTTGTCTTTTGTCTAACGAACATAAATCGCAAATACCATGAAAACGTTGAAAGCAAGTGCTTTACTGGTGGGTCTGGTATTGACACTGATACTAAGTAGCTGTGGTCCGTCATACGTAGGTGTACGCAGCGGCTACGGCTATGGCCCGAATTACGGACCTGCCTATGGCTATGGTCCGGGCTATTACCGGCCTCGCCGGGTGATTGTAACGCCGCCGCCACGGGTGGTATACCGGTCGTCTCCGCGCTACTACCGTTCGGCGCCGCCAGCCTATGGCCGTCACTACGATGGGGGCCGCAGCCGTGGCCCGCGGTCATACCGCCGGTAGGTACGATCTCATTGATCAGGCAAAAGCCGGTTCTGTCTGTACAGGGCCGGCTTTTGACATGTATAATCCGCCCTGACAACCGCTCATCAAGTTCTGTACGGCAGGAGGGTAGGTTGTATGTAACTTTGTTTATCAAAGAATAACAATCTGATGCCGTATCGTACCTGTCTGTTTACACTTCTTCTCATTGCTTATACGTTCTGTACTGCCTTCGGGCAAAACAACCCGTTCCGGATCCGGTTGCAGGAAACGTCCGGACAACCGGTCATCGGTGCCAATCTTCAGTTGATCGATGCACGGGATACTACCCGGCGCATGTATGCCGTAACCGATACGGCTGGCCGGGCGCAGTTTATGGTGCCGGTGGCCGTAAAATATCAACTTCGGGCCACATCGGTAGGGTACAAGCCGTTGTTGCGGAACGTGGTATCGGCCAATACACCGGAAGGGCTGACGTTTGTGATGGCGCCGGATAATGTGATGCTGCAGGCGGTGTCGGTTACGGCGGCAAAACCGCTGGTGCGGCAGGAAGACGATAAAACGGTAGTGGACCCTGAACCGATTGCCAATACCAGCACCAGTGCCTACGAAATTATGGAAAAAACGCCGGGGTTGTTCCTTGACCCCGATGGCAACGTATACCTCAGCAGTACAACGCCCGCCACGATCTACATCAACGGCAGGGAGCAGAAAATGAGTGCGGCCGATATCGCCACCATGCTCAAAAGTCTGCCTCCCAACAGCATTGCCCGGATGGAAATTCTGCGGACGCCGTCGGCGCGGTACGATGCGAGCGGTAGCGGCGGGGTGGTGAATATCATTCTCAAAAAAGGGGTCAAAATCGGGATGACGGGCTCGGCCAACGCCGGATTCAATCAGGGGCGTTTCGGGAACCAGTTTGCCGGGGTAAACATCAATAATAACAACAATGGCCGGACTGCCTATCTGAACGTAAACTACACCCTCCGCAATAATTACGAAGAGGTGCAAAGCAGCCGGAAATTTTCGGCCGATTCAGTGCTGGCGCAGAACGCCTACACGACCTATCCGGCGCAGATTTTCTATGCGGGTTACGGTCTCGGGTTTGAGCTGCCTAAAAAATGGGAGCTGAACCTGGATGGCCGCTTCTCGTGGAATGAGGCCACGTCAGCATCAAACAATAACAACCTGATCAGCCGCTTAAGCACGGGCAAGCTCGTATCGGATAACCTGAATACGGTTACGAACCGCAACAATGTATTATCGTTTAGCCAGGGATTCGCGACCAAATACAAAATTGATTCGGTAGGGTCGGAGCTCACAACCGACGTTTCCTACAACTTTATCGGCAATCGCGGCGGGCAGGATTACAGTACACAGTACCGGTTGCCCGAACGGCCGGCAACGATGGGCGAGGGCGGCTTTGATAACCAGCGGCATTTGTTTGCGGCACAGGTTGATTTACGTTATAAACTGATGAAGAGTCTGACGCTGGAAACCGGTGCCAAAACCAGTATTCAGAACTTTACCAGCAACGGTGATTATGCCAACATCATAGGCGGCGTCCGCAAGCCTGACCTCGCTCGTACCAATTCGTTTGACTATCGCGAAAATATCAATGCGGCTTATTTACAGGCTTCGCAGACCTTCGGTGCGTTTGTGCTGAAAGGCGGCGTACGGATGGAAAACACCAACATGGCGGGCCATCAGCGGATTCCGGCCGATACATCGTTCAACATCCACCGGACCGACCTCTTCCCGTATGTGTTTCTGAGCCGCCGGCTGATGAAAATTGCCGGTTTCGACCTGCGCGGCTATCTGGTGTACCGGCGGTCGATTACCCGCCCGACCTACGATTACCTGAACCCGTTTGCCCGTTACATTGATCAGTATCTGTACGAGACCGGTAACCCGGCCCTGCGTCCGCAGTTTACCGAGAATTATGAGGTAAATATCAGCGTCGATGAGCGGCCGATTTTTGCGGTGGGCCGGAATTATACCCGCGACATTTTCACGAACGTCGTGTATCAGGATCCGGTGAACCGGAGCATTGCCGTCCGGACGTATGATAACCTGGGTGTCAACCGCGAAACCTACTTCCGGTTGTTGGGAGCAATTCCGCCGGGCAAGCGGTACTTCTTTGTGGTTGGCACGCAGTACAATTACAACGACTACGCGGGTCTCTACGAAAACCGGCCGCTGAATTTCCAGCGGGGGAGCTGGTCATTTTTTACCTTTCATTCCTTCAAAATCGATAAGCGCTCAACGGCAACCATGAACGGCTTTATCCGGACAAAAGGCCAGCTTCAGTTTTACGAACTCAGTAATTTCGGCATGCTGAACCTGAGCGTGAACCGCAAGTTTCTACAGGATAAACTGCTGGTAACGCTGACGGCGAATGACTTACTCTTTACCAATTACTACCGCTTTACGCTGCAGCAGGGGACGGTGGCGGCAACAGGGCTGCGCCGCAACGATACCCGCCGGTTCGGGCTGACGGTGCGGTACAATTTCGGTATCCGCAAGAAGGAAGAACGGGTGAATATGTTCAATATTGAGGCGCCGCAATAAGTTTTCTGACGGAATTGACCAAAAAGCGTTTTACCTTCGTTAACTCTCTGTAGAGCCAGCTAGTTAGCCATGAAAAAGTTAGGGATAATCGGTCTTATTGTTGCCATGATGCTGCCGTTGGCAGAGACGGCAGAGGCGGCTCTGGTCAGTGAACAAACAACTGTGTTTGCGCGGCCGGAGCAAATTTTCAAGAAGCGAAAAGGCTACCGGAAAAAGAAAGGTTTCCTCTGGGGACTGTTTCGCAAAAACAACTGCGGCTGCCCAAAGCATTAAGCAATTGTTAAGAAATTGTACTTCTGATAGTCAGGCCCTTATTCAGGGCCTTTTTCTGTTAAAAAGAATTGTAAAAATCTGTGTTTCAGATAAAAAAAGCGTATCTTTGCGGCTTGAAATATCAGAAGACTGATAAGGCCGATTTCACAACGGAACTGACGCATTTGTAACAAATAGTCCAGAAAATACCCGTCAGGTTAAGTTGTTGAGTCACAGTTCGCAAAGTATGCAATCTATAAGAAATATCGCCATTATTGCCCACGTTGACCACGGTAAGACTACGCTGGTTGACAAGATCATCCACGCGTCAAAAATCTTCCGGGACAATCAGGAGTTTCAGGACCTGATTTTGGACAATAACGATTTGGAGCGGGAGCGGGGCATTACGATTGTGTCGAAAAACGTTTCGGTGCGGTACAAGGACGTCAAGATCAATATCATTGACACACCGGGCCACTCCGATTTTGGTGGGGAAGTTGAACGGGTACTGAAAATGGCCGACGGCGTTTGTCTGTTGGTCGATGCGTTTGAAGGCGCGATGCCTCAGACGCGTTTCGTGTTGGGTAAGGCACTGAGCTTAGGGCTGAAGCCTATTCTGATTGTAAACAAGGTTGATAAGGAAAACTGCCGGCCGGAAGAGGTACACGAAGAGGTATTTGACCTGATGTTTAACCTCGGCGCGACAGAAGATCAGCTTGACTTCGTAACCGTATTCGGTTCGTCGAAGCAAGGCTGGATGGGTCCGGACTGGAAGACGCCGACTGGCGACATTACCTTCCTGCTGGATACAATCATCGAAAATATTCCGGCTGCTCCTCAAAACGAAGGTACACCGCAGATGCAGGTAACATCGCTGGATTATTCAGCGTTCGTTGGCCGGATCGCTATCGGCCGTGTACACCGTGGTACGCTGAAAGAAGGTGCCAACATGGCCCTTGTGAAAGCAGACGGCAGCATCAAAAAAGTGAAAATCAAAGAACTTCAGGTGTTCGAAGGCCTTGGCAAACAGAAAGTATCGGAAGTTAACGCCGGTGAAATCTGCGCCGTTACGGGTCTGGACGACTTTGAAATCGGGGATACGCTGACTGATGTTGACAATCCGGAAGCACTGGCGCGGATTTCGGTAGATGAGCCGACGATGAACATGTTGTTCACGATCAACAACTCACCGTTCTTTGGTAAGGAAGGTAAGTTTGTAACATCCCGTCACCTGCGTGACCGTCTGTTTAAGGAAACGGAGAAAAACCTGGCACTGCGCGTGCAGGAAACCGACCGTGAAGACCAGTTCCTGGTATTCGGCCGTGGTATCCTTCACTTGTCGGTACTGATCGAAACCATGCGTCGTGAAGGATACGAGCTGCAGGTTGGTCAGCCACAGGTATTGTATAAGGAAGATGAAAACGGTCAGCGTCTGGAGCCAATCGAAACGCTGGTAGTTGACGTGCCGGAAGAAACTGCCGGTAAAGTAATTGAGCTGGCAACGCAGCGTAAAGGTGAGTTGCTGATCATGGAACCGAAAGGTGATCTGCAGCACCTTGAGTTTGAGATCCCGTCACGTGGTCTGATCGGTCTGCGGTCAAATGTACTGACATCAACGTTCGGTGAGGCAGTAATGAACCACCGGTTCAAGAGCTTCGAGCCATACCGTGGTGTGATTCCTGAGCGGATCAACGGGTCCCTGATTTCGATGAACAGCGGCGCGGCAACGGCTTATTCAATTGATAAACTGCAGGATCGCGGTGTATTCTTCGTTGATCCGGGTGAAGAAGTATATACCGGCCAGGTAATCGGTGAGCACAACCGTCAGAACGACATTGTAGTAAACGTACAGACGGCGAAAAAACTGACCAACATGCGGGCGTCAGGATCGGACGATAACGTGAAAATTGCGCCGAAAATCCAGTTCTCGCTTGAAGAGTCAATGGAGTATATCCAGAAAGACGAATACCTGGAAGTAACGCCTAAGTCGATGCGGATGCGGAAGATTTACCTCGACGAAAACGAGCGTAAGCGGATGCAGAGCAAGTTCGAAATGGCGTAAGGCGTTGAGTGAGTTAGTGATTGAGCGAGTGAGTGATCGCTATTGCTTATTCGCTCAATAGTAATATACATGTTTAGTGGTGGCACGGCTTATAGTCGTGCCACCACTTTTTTATGCCTTTTTCTCAAAGATCACGTCAACGAAATAGCCTTTGCAGTCGGTGAAGGTAGCGTTGACGGTAAAACCGGTGGCGTCGGCCAGCTCCTGAATCTGCTTTGGGGTAAACTTGCGCGAAATCTCAGTATGGATAACCTCGCCGTAGTCAAACGATACGTCCAGATCGAGTGCTCCGATATGAACCGTCTGTTTTTTCTGACTCACCAGATAGCTCCGTGCTTCACCGGTTTCCGGGTTGTAGGTCGGATAGTGGTCAAACATGGCAAGGTTAAAATCGGCATCCAGCTCTTCGTTGAGGCGGTGCAACAGGTTCAGGTTGAAGGCCCGTGTTACGCCTTGCCGGTCGTTGTAAGCCGCCAGAATAACGGCTGGGTGCTTTTGCAGGTCAAAACCGGTCAGAACCAGATCGCCGGGGCGCAGGCTGTCCGACAATTGCTGGTAGAAGCCCACCGCGGCATCCGGCGAAAAATTGCCGATGTTGGAGCCAAGGAACAACACGACTTTCCGTTTGTCTGACGTGCCCGAAAGCCATTCCAGCGCGTGGAAGTATTCGTCGTGCTGCGGCTGAATGCTTAGCATCGGCCACTGCTTTTGCAGCGATGTTGCCAGGTCGATCAGCGCATCCTCGGAAATATCAATCGGGACGTAGCTGAACGGCGCCTGCTCATCCAGAAAATGGCGGAGCAGAATTTTGGTTTTCAGTCCGTCACCCGCACCCAGCTCAACCAGTTCGAACGGTTGCCGGTCAGGGGCAAAGTGCCGGAGCAGATCGTCCTTATGATTATCCAGAACTTCGTATTCGCTGCGGGTCAGGTAATATTCCGGCAAATGCATGATTTGCTGGAAGAGATGACTGCCCACCGCATCGTAAAAAAACTGCGAGGAAAGCCGCTTCGGCGTTTGTTGGAGACCATTGCGAACATCCTCAGCCATGCCAAAGGCTACTTCGCTAGTCGTATTCCGGTGAACTGCCATCGTTTGTCAGGTTGGAAAAAATTGCGGTATGTTGATCGGGCATGCCCGGCAGGCGTAGCAACTGACGCCCCGCGCAAGACCATTTGACTACTCATAAATTTGCCGTTGTATTCACCGACGGCGCCCTCGGCCGTTGCAAATCCCGGATAGGCCAGATAGGCTGAGCCGGTCCATTCCCAGCGCTCGCCCCAGGCAAAGCGCTCGTTGGCGGCCTCCCACTCAAATTCGGTTGGCAGGCGCTGACCGCACCAGCGGGCATAGGCATCGGCTTCGTAATAACTCACGTGGCAAACCGGTTCATCGGGGTCAACCGGTTCCAGTCCTTTGAAGGTATAGCTATACCATTGCCCGTCGATTTCATACCAGTAAAGCGGCGCTTTTATTTGTTCGGCTTTAACCCACGCCCAGCCGTCAGAAAGCCAGTAGCGGAAATTCTGGTAACCGCCGGCCTTAATGAAATCAATGTATTCGGCATTGGTTACCAGCTTACCCGAAATCGTTGCCGCGTTAAGGTACACCTTATGAACACCGAGCTCGTTGTCAAAACAGAAGTTGCTGCCACTGTAGCCAATGGTATAAATCCCTTCCGGTAACGGTACATCGTCGTAAGAGGCGCCCCCGAACAGACCGCCCTGGCTGATCGGAATATCCAGCGACGGAAACAGCGGGTTATGGCCCAGAATATACTTGATATCGGTAATCAGCAGTTCCTGATGCTGCTGTTCGTGATTGAGCCCTAACTCAATCAGTGCGCTGATCTCCGGCGATAGTTCGTGTTCCATTAAATACGTATCCATGTACGTATCTACGTATGCACGGTATCGGTATACGTCAGCTACGGTCGGCCGTGACAGATTGCCGCGATCGGTACGTAATACCCGTTTGCCTACACTCTCGTAATAGCTGTTAAAGACAAAGCTGAAGTCTTCATGAAAAATGGTATAGCCCGGCAGATTGGGCACCAGAATGAAGGTTTCCCAAAACCAGGTAGTGTGCCCAAGGTGCCACTTGGGCGGGCTGACATCGGCGATTGGCTGTACAACGTAATCTTCGGTCTCCAGATACCGGCAGACAGCCTCCGAATACGTGCGGACAGTCCGGTACCGGTCGACAAATGCAGGCTGCGTTAAAGGCAGGACTTCAGAAAGCATGGGAATAGTGTTATGGTTACTAATTCTCTCCGGGTGATTAGTGTTGTGGCAAATTATTGAAGTTTTAGTTGCCTATCAACTTAAATCGTAACAATAGCATATGAAAAAATATATGCCTTTCCTGTTTTGTTACCAATGTGAAAAATGGTTTTCTACAGGTTACTTTTTGCTGTGAAATGAGACAAACAACAACCTAACACGACCCTTGGCGGGAATGTTTTGCGGATCATCAGGAAACAGAGCGTAAGCCGGAATCCAACTTCCGGATGCCGGCTTACGGGCCTGTGGAACTACATTCCGGCCAGGTATTTGTGTACAAAACTAACCGCCATGGCTCCCTCACCGACAGCGGACGCCACGCGGTTCATCGCTGTAGCCCGCACGTCGCCGGCGGCAAAAATGCCGGGGCTACAGGTCTCGAGTTCAAACGGATCGCGGGTTTGTTTCCATGACTTACGGAATGACTCATACCGGAGGAGGTTCCGGCCTGTTTCGATAAAGCCTCTGTCGTCTTTAATGATGCTCAGCTCAATCCACTCCGTGAACGGCTTGGTACCGATAAAGATGAATAGTCCTGCTGCTTCCACTGTTTCCCGCTCTTTGGTCTGGCTGTTTTGCAGCACCAGGCATTCAAGCCGTTCATTGCCCAGGCCTTCCACTACTTCGGTAAACGGAAGTACGGTGATGTTGGGCGTATTGCCGATCTGGTCAATCAGGTACTGCGACATGGTGGCCGACAGGTCGGCGCGGCGGATGCAGATAAAGACCTGCGCCGCCGTACGCGACAGATACATAGCTGCCTGCCCCGCAGAATTACCGCCACCGACCACATACACCGGTTTGCCCTTAAACGCATAGGCTTCTGTGGTGGCTGCGCCGTAATAGACACCCGCACCGGTAAAGCGGCTCAGGCTTTCGGTATCCAGCTTGTGGTAAGATACACCGGTACAGAGAATGATCGATTTGGCGACCACCTCGCTGCCGTCCGACATGTGTATGTGCTTATATTGCCCGTTTGACTTAATGCTGACGACCTCCTGCGGTGCCAGGAACTCAACGCCGAAGCGGGTAGCCTGCGTAATGGCGCGGCGGGTCAGTTCGGCACCACTCAGGCCGGCCGGGAAACCAAGGTAGTTCTCAATCCGTGAGCTGGTACCTGCCTGACCACCCGGCGCCCGTTTGTCGATCAGGATCGTTTTCAGCCCTTCGGAACCGCCATACACGGCGGCAGCCAGACCGGCCGGCCCCGCGCCGATGATGGCCAGGTCGTATAAACTTTCGGCAGCCTTTGGCTTGAGGCCAACATGCTCGCCCAGTTCGGTGAGTTTCGGTTTCACTAATGCAGTACCATCGCCCAGAATAACGGCCGGGAGATCCGTCCGGCTGAGGTTGTGGAGCGCCAGCGTCGATTCGGCTTCCGGATTTGTCTCAATGTCGAGCCACTGGTAATGAAACAGGTTCCCCGACAGAAAATCCTTTATTTCGTGGGTACGGGGTGAAAACTGGTACCCGATCAGCCGCAGCCCTTCGAAGGCCGGCAGGTAGCTGGACTGCCAGTCTTCGAGCAGCTCGTTCAGGACCGGATACAGCCGCTCCTCCGGCGGGTCCCAGGGTTTACCGATGTAGTAATCGAGCTGTACCTCGTTGATAGCCCGGACTGCCGCGTCAATATCGGAATAAGCCGTGAGCAACGCCCGTTTGGCGTTCGGGTATAACTGGCGGGCCTTGACCAGAAAATCAACGCCCGCCATTTCGGGCATCCGCTGATCGGAGAGGAACAAGGCTACTTCTTCCCCCTTTTTCTTGAGCTCGACGAGGCTTTCAAGCGCCTCATTCGCCGAGGTTGTGGCCAGAATACGGTATTCTTTCCGGTATTGCTGCCGCAGGTCGCGCTGCACCGCCTTCAATACCTGTTGATCATCGTCAACTGCAAAAATTACAGGAAGCTTCATGTTGTATTGTGTAAAGAGTGAAAGAGTGGCCGCTACGCGGCAAAAGAGCGAAAGAGCGAATCGCCACGACAGCGAAAGTGAGGACAAACATCACTCTTTTGCTCTTTCATTCTTTCACTCTTTATTCCACCGGCAGGCAGATGCTGAACTCTGTATGGCCGGGTTGTGATTTAACTTTGATACTGCCGTTGTGGCGGTGAACAATGCCCTGGACAATGTCGAGGCCCAGACCGGTGCCCGAGCCAATTGGCTTGGTTGTGAAAAACGGATCAAAAATCCGGTCGATCACGTTTTCGGGAATGCCTTTACCGCTATCCACCACCTTCGTCAGGATAAATGTCTGCCCGTTTGGGCGCTGGTCGATTTCCGAGGTCACTTCCAGCCGGCCGCCGTTATCCATGGCGTCCACTGCATTATCAATCAGGTTTGTCCATACCTGATTCAGCTCGCCGGGCCAGCCGCAGAGAACGGGCAGGTTATCCGCCAGCTGAACGGACGTTGTAATCTGCTTTTGTTTGAGCTTGTGGTTGAGGAGCGTCAGTGTACTCTGAATCCCTTCCTGGATATGCAGGTTACTTTTGCCCTCGCCGCGATCCATATACGTGTAATTTTTGATTGAACCAACCAGTGTCTGAATCCGGCCGGAAGCGTCGGAGATGTCGAGCACCAGCTTTTCGGTGACCAGATTCGTGACCAGCCAGTCGAGTACACCCTGTATGTTAGCGGCCCCGACTTCCTCAAAAACGGCATCCAGATCATCGGCCGACACGTTGAATTCAAGCAACTGACCGGCAAGGTCGTCGTTGTCGGTAACGTCGTGGTCATCGAGCCAGTCCATCAGTTCATCTTCCAGACTGCTGCGTTCCAGCAACGACAGGTGTTTGGCCGGTGCCGACACTAACCGGAGCAGCATCTGACTGACTACATCAATTTGTGCGTCATTCAGCTTAAGCCGCATGATGGTCTTAAACCGTTCGGGCGTTGCATGCATGTGTTTGCGCAGGGTATTGGCACTGCGCACCACGGCGGCCACGGGGTTATTCAGTTCATGAGCCAGCCCTGCCGACAGCCGCCCCAGCGAGGCCATTTTTTCGTTTTGCTGGGCCAGCTTTGTAAAGTCACGCACGCGGGCCGTCATGCGGTGAACGAGCGCCTCGGTAAGTTCGTAGCAATGCTGTGTCATCTCGCGGAGGTAGTCCCGGTGGAGATAAAGCAGTTCGGCCTCTGCCTGTACATTCCAGAAAGTAGGTGCCGTTTTCATGCGGGAATAGGGCAGCACCCCCATGACCGAGTGCGGACCATAGAGCGCAATCTCTTCTTTCGCACTCTGGGCGTCGCTGTCGAGCCGTACCTGTCCGCTGACGACCAGTATCAGGTGATCAACGGGATCGTCGGGTTTATAAAGCGTGGTTTTGGCAGGGTGGACCTGTGATTCAGACCGGTCAAGAAGCCATTGGAACTGCTCATCGGGCACTTCCCGGAAGTAGTCGAAGGCACGTAAGGTAGCCAGTGAAACCATAAAAGAAGAGTTGGTATAAAGGTCAATGCGGTAACACACTTAGCTTCGAGGACGTTCGTTTGCCGGCGAGCATTTATACAGCGGGAAAGGGGAGAGCAGGATGGATAGCTTACTGTGACAGCAGTTTTTCGATTTCCTGCGCAGCGTTGGTGCTGGGGCGGCTTCCGCAGCCACTGCAAACCAGCTTGCCTTTGGCATCAATCAGGACGTAATGCGGGAAGGCTGCAACGCTGAATTTTTCCAGTAATGCCGTGGCCCATGGCTTGTCTGCATACAGATTCAGAGTTTTCAGGTTTTTGGCCTTGCTCATTCGTATCCAGTCTTCTTTGCTGCTATGCACACAGATATTGACGATTTTGACGGGTTTGCCCTGAAAGCGATCTACCAGCGCATTTTCATAAGGCATCTCGGCAATACAGGGCGGACAGCTGACAAACCAGAAACCGATATAAACGATGTTCCCCTGCATCGCTTCGGCCAGCGCCAGTGAGTCGTGGCCCACACCCGAACCCGTGGTTAGCCGTTGCTGTACCTGCGTTCCGGAAAGCTGGTAGAGCGGCCCGAAATGATTTTTTACAGGATCGATAAATCGTTTGTCTTTTATGAACGGATAAAATTTGTCGTAGAAAAACTGACCTCCGGTAGGTGACATTTTCCAGTACTCAGCAATCATCGCGGCGGCAAATGCATCCCACACATCCTGACTCATTTGGTTCAGAGAAATAGCCAGCGCGTTTCTCTGTGCTTTGTCGATGGCCGGATTGCGGGCCTTAAATCGCCAGTAATCCCGCAGAAATAGCTGGTAAAGGTTATGCAGGCGTATTCTCGGGTTATCCAGTATGTCCGGAGTAGCAAACCGTAGTGCTTCGTCTAAGGCGGCAAAGTTGTTCGTCAGGCTGTCTCTGTACAGGCTTTGAACATGAAAAAAGGCATTATCCGCACGAATACGATCCTGTTCAAACTGTACGAACCAGTCGGGAAGCTTATGTTGCTGCCGGTAGGTGTTAAAGTAGGATAGTTCGGCGTTTCTGAGCGAATCCAGCCGCTGGAACACGGCCTGGATAGCAGGCAGCTTTCGGGCTTCGATAGCGTCATTCTGGAATGCCGTGTCTTTTTCGCGTGCTCTGTAATAAAGCGTTGCGGCGGCGCCTTTTCCGGTAATTGCTGCCGTGCTGAATCCGGAAGCGCTGTTGCCATTAAAGGTAATGGTCAAGGTATCGGCCGGAATTAATAACACCGGTAGCCAGTACTTATCGATATACAGATGACCGGACTGTATACCGGCAACCGCAATCGCTAGTTCTTTAGACCCATTACCGGCCGGAATAAGGTCAGCAACAGTATTGTTCTCACCAACCAGGGTGCGCCCTGAGCTTATTGAGAGCCGGCAGGCGCGTTCATTGCCGGTATAATTGAGCCGTACAACTGTTCTGGCATCAGGATAGAATTTGCCGAGGTCATTAATCGTCTGTGCATGGCTGATAAATGAGGAAAAAAGAAGGACGAAGGTCAGGATATACAGATGCATGTTAGTGGTGTTTTGGTGGCTGTAAGTAAGTGAATTTCAGTTGTATTTGCAATGGTAAGCAATAGCGGTTATAATGGGTGAAACGTGTTTGGCGGTTTACGTCTTTACCGGTGCCGTCTTCCTGCTATTTCCCTGACCGTCAAATGGCATAAAGTCTGTACCTTTGCGTTTTTAAGGCTTTTATGTCCGACGCTACTAAACATATATTGCTGATGGACGGCCCCGACAATAAAGGGCTGATTTATCATGTCACAGGTGTGTTGTTTCGGCACAATCTGAATATTATCCGGAACGATGAATACGTTAGTCCCGACGGGCAGTTTTTCATGCGTACCGAATTCGAAGGGGAGCTGGATAAGGAAGCGTTGATGACTGAACTACAGAACACGCTTCCGCAAGGCATTAACCTGCGCATTAACCCGAAGAAGAAAAAGAACATTGTGGTGTTTGTTACGAAAGAACACCACTGCCTGGGCGAACTGCTGATC
>NZ_CAMFHL010000083.1 GCF_945952095.1 uncultured Arsenicibacter sp.
CTTCCGCCCAACGCTATCGGAACCAATATCTGGCAACATGCCTATGTTACGCTTCCGCGGGCTAATGGGGTCCTGAACCGGATTGATAAAGTGCCTTATGCCATAACCACGACCCGACAGGCACGCATTGGGGAAATGAAATTTATCCGGGCTTTACTTTATTTTCACCTTGTCAGGCTGTATGGCGATGTGCCGCTCGTTACCAAAGAAACCACGAACCCCAATGAGTATTTCGGACAGGGAAGAGCGCAGTCAGCGCTGGTTTACACACAGATTATCGCTGATTTAACGGACGCCATCAGTGTGTTGCCGGCTAGCAGCTCCCAGCCCGGGCGGGTAATTAAAACAGCCGCTCAGACGCTGCTTGGTACAGTTTACCTGACACAGAAAAAATACAGCGACGCTAAAACGCAGCTATTGTCGGTAGCTACTTCGGGACAGCATGCACTCATGACTGACCCGGCTACGGTGTTTGCGATAAACAACGAAAACAATAAGGAGATCATTTTTGCCGTGCAGTATGCCTCGGGTGTTAATGGAAATACGGAAGGAAGTGCCATGTTTCAGTTATTTGCCCCATCCGGAACTGTGTCAGGCGCAAAAGGCCATAATTTGCCTACGAAAAGCCTGTATGCGCTTTACACTACCACAGATAAACGCCGGACAGCCTACGTGACAACCACCAGTGCCGGTATTCCGTGGTCGCGCAAACTGACGCAGCCGTCGGTTATTACGGACGGAGGAAGCGATGTGGTCGTATTGCGTTATGCCGATGTACTACTTAAACTGGCCGAAGCCGAAAACGAGCTTGGTAATACCAGTAATGCCATCCCGTATCTGAACCAGGTCAGAACCAGGGCCGGGCTGAGCAATACAACGGCTGTTACTCAAGCCGAACTGCGGTCAGCTATTGACCTTGAACGCCGGCTGGAACTCATCAATGAAGGACACCGCTGGTACGATTTGCTCCGGACCGGCACTGCCATTCAGGTGATGAATGACTGGTTTAAAGCCAACAACATTCTGGTAACGATTACCAGTAAAGACCTGCTGCTGCCTATCCCACAAGGGCAGATTGATACCGACCCGAGTATTAAACAAAATCCTGGTTATTGATTCACGACCGGACTGCTGCAAAAACGCAGCAGTCCGTTTTACTCATTCTTATTATGAACCGTTTCGTATTACTATTAGCCGCGCTGCTGATTACCCGCTCCGCTTTTTCGCAGGAACGCAATGTGGCCGGTATTATCCGTGAGCTACATGATCCTACCAGTAAAAATGTGCTGGTCGTCGCCCACCGGGCCGACTGGCGCGGAGCACCCGAAAACTCGTTGGCCGGTATCGAAAGAGCCATTCAGATGGGCGTTGATGTGATTGAAATCGACCTCAAGAAAACCAAAGACGGGGTACTTGTACTGATGCATGACGCCACTATCGACCGGACCACCAACGGTCACGGTAAGCCCGAAGACTACACATGGAATGAACTAAGTCAGTTTTTTCTGAAAAACGGGCATGGCGGCCCCACCCGCCAACATATCCCGACATTTGAAGCCTGCATGCAGCTCGTCAAAGGCCGGGCGATGGTGAATATTGACAAAGGCTACGATTATTATAAAGAAGCCTACGATATTCTGGTTAAAACCGGCACGGTTGATCATGCCATCATCAAGTCCGGAAAGCCCTACGAACAGGTAAAAGCCGAGAATGGTGACCTGTTGGGCAATAAACTCGCGTATATGCCCATCGTTTATCTTGACCGGCCGAATGCAAACGCAATTTTGCAAACCTATTCAGAAAAGCTGAAGCCAGTAGCTTACGAACTGATTTTCAGCACGGACAGTGCACTGGTCAACTCAAATTATCTGAAAATTCCTGAAACCGGATCAAAAATCTGGTTCAACAGCTTGTGGTCGAACCAGAACGCGAGTCACGACGATGAACGAAGCGTCGATGAAAAACAGCCGGAAGCTGGTTGGGGCTGGCTGATCAGTCACGGGGCTACGCTCATCCAGACTGATCGCCCTGAAGAATTAATTGAATACCTGCGGAAAAGAGGGTTGCATCCTTAAAATCAGACGCTTCGCTCAAGTATATGAAAACGGAAATTTTTAAAGTGCTGGTAAGCGGGCTGCTGCTGTTTACATGCGCTCAGGCCAGGGCGCAAACAACCCCGGCCGACACAAGCCTGCGCTGGCAGCAGGGCTTTTTTGATATTCATCACATAAACACCGGCCGTGGCAACAGTACATTTTTTATTTTTCCGGACGGCACAACCATGCTTCTGGATGCCGGTGACCTGAACGCAGCCTACTTTATGCGCCGGTCGGCACCGCTGCAAGTGGCCCCTGCGCGGCCAAACGACAGCCAATCCGCCGGTCAGTGGATTGCGGAATATATACAACAGGCCATGCCCCGGGGCAGGCAACCTGAACTGGATTACCTGGTCGTATCACATTTTCACGGCGATCATTACGGCGACCTGACCGATCGGGCCAATCTCTCTTCTGCGTCAACGTTTCAGCGAACAGGTATTACCGAAGTCGGTGACCTGATGCCGGTCCGGACGCTGATTGACCGTGGCTATCCGGCATACGATTTTCCGGTGAACCTGCGGAAATTTTATGCGGGGGAACGCAGTACGTTTCTGAACTACCTTGCCTTTATGGAAGCAAAAAGAAAACAAGGCATGAATGCTGAGATGTTGCAGGCAGGCAGTAACCGGCAAATCGGTCTCAGGCGCCAACCATCCGGATTTCAGAACTTTACCATCCGGAATATAAAGGTAAACGGTACAATCTGGTCTGGTACAGGCGAAGATACCTTTACGCATGTTTCGGCAGATTCGGTCATGTTCAATCAGAAGTCGTTCAATGAAAACCCGCTCAGCATGGCCCTCCGCTTTAGCTACGGCCCGTTTGATTATTTTACGGGTGCCGACAATACGGGGCTAAGGGGCTTTGGTCTGCCCCGCTGGTTTGATACCGAGACGCCAATGGCCGGTGTAGTGGGTGTTGTAGAGGTTATGACGCTGAACCACCACGGCAACCGTGATGCCAGTAACGAAACGTTTCTGAAGGCGCTTAATCCCACTATCGCCGTACAGCAGTCCTGGTGTTCAGACCAACCAGGTCAGGAGGTCATGCACCGGCTGGCAACACCGGCATCAGGCCGGAAACGGGACGTATTTGCCTTATCCCTCCAGCCGCAAACAAAGACCTATCTTGGCCTCGGTTATTTTCAGAAAGACCTGTACCGTAGCACAGAAGGCCACGTGCTGATCCGGGTACTACCTGACGGCACCCGATTTTGGGTCGCTGTTCTGGACGACACCCAAACTACGCTTACCGTGAAACATTGGTGGGGACCTTATCAGAGCCGATAACAGACAATCAGTCAATTCACTCGAAACAAAAAGCGGGTAAACATCTGATGTTCAGATATTTACCCGCTTGGTACCGGGAGCCGGACTCGACACAAAACACCCTTAACTATTTAATTATCAGCTAGTTAGAAAACCAGATTGTTTATTTTATTTTTGTGTCAAGCCGTACAAACGGGTTTGTGACCTTTTTTTTCGACTGTTTTTTGCAGCAAATCTGTGACAAATTTGTGGCAAAAAACAGGTCTGAGCTACCGCTTTGACAAGGCATTAATAAGCCTTTCTTTTTCCTCTAAGAGTTGATTCTTCAGTTCCAATTCAAGTTTAAGTTTCTCATTCTCACTCTTCAGTTCTTTGTCTCGCAGGCTTCTCGCCCCACCCATTTGCACCCCTTCATTTTCACTCGCAAAAAACGCACTAACTGGAATATTCCAGTACTCCGACAGCTTCACAACGATCTCTGTACTCACCGCAGGCAAGTTAAACTTCTTAAAAACGCTACTGGAAGTAAGTTCCAGTATAGGGGCCAGTGTTTCGGCAGTATCCCCCTTCATCTTAGCTAATGCTTTGATTCTCTGACCAATGTGTGTATTCATATATCTAGCTTTAGGTTTTTCTGTAATTTTTTTACTGTAAAAATTTGGAAGTACTTGTATAATAATTTTACATTGCATCGAAAATTTACAACAACGCTACAAATTTTTTACACCCAGAGATGAAAAATATTATTATGCGGATGTACGACGATTTACCGTACTGGAAGCAGAGAAAACTAAAAAAGCTGTGGACACAGGAATTTGGAAGTAAATCGTTTGGGTATAGAAAAAAGCACCCCAAAATCGAGGATTTAATCTGGTACGCCGAAATGCTTCAGGTCTCGGTAGAAACCCTAACAAACTCACTGTATCGACCTAAGTATACGCACTGCGATCTAGTACGAGAAGATCAGGCTCTGGCAAGCAAATACAACATGAAGGCAGCAGCATGATAACGTTCATATTCGTGGTATTGGCAATTATCCTGGCGGGATCAGTCCTATCTAAGCTTTCTGATTGTATGAAAGATGACATTGAGTCAAAAATCTATCAAAAACGATACAAGGAAAATGAGCGCCGGAAACACACAACAAACTGAAGTAAGACACTTCAGAGAATTGTACATCAAGGAAGCAGCAAAAACCGCAAAAATGGAGAGTGCAATGACGGCGCTCGAAAATTACGTTAGGACGTTTGAGTCTGGCAGTTTGCCAAAATGTCTTGCTCCGGTTCTGAAAATCCTAAATGACTCAAAATAATGATGTTCGCTCTCACAATACATAAAGAAGTATTTTACCCCGGTGGCAAACCAGCCGGATATATGCGTGAACATTACGAGGGACTTACTACTGAAGAAGTAGCCACGCAACTTAACAGTAACGGATTTTCGGGCATTACAGCGGCTTATTTAAGCCGAATCGTTTACAGTCGGAAACCCTATCATATTGCCCCAATTAAAAAATCGAATAGCACAACAAAGGCGCTATTGATTCCTAATTAATCAATCATTATGAAAATCAGATTCCGACACATTCGCCTTAGCAAGGCGAACCGGGAGCGTCTTGCTGAAATAAACAGCATAATTGAAGAATACCAGGCACAGAACTACAAATTAACCCTTCGCCAGCTGTATTATCAGTTGGTGAGCCGTGATATAATTGCCAACAAACAGGCAGAGTATGTCAAGATTTCAAACATACTAAAAGAAGGCCGTATGGCCGGAATTGTTGATTGGGATGCAATTGAGGACAGATTACGACGGCCGCAAACACCGCCGTCATGGGAATCGCCGTCTGAGATCATGGACTCAGTTATTTATAGTTATCAGTTACCACGCCTGGCCGGCCAACATAATTACATTGAAACCTGGGTTGAAAAGGATGCCTTATCAGGCGTTTTAAGTCGGGTAACCTCAAAGTACCATGTACCCATTCTGGTTAATCGGGGTTATAGTTCGATTTCAGCAATGTATGATTCCTATAAGCGTTTTTTTAGCGCATTACAAAGGAAGCAAAACGTAACAATTCTTTATCTGGGGGATTACGACCCTTCAGGTATTGATATGATCCGCGATATTGAGGCAAGGATTATAGAGTTTTTTTCAGGCTGTACAACTACCAAAAAAGGCTTTGCGGAAGTCCCCAAGAACGAAATCGAAGAACTGTATGACAAGTATTACTTCGATGAATCTTGTTTCAACGAAGATGACGATTTTGATAGTTACAGAGCCTACATAAAAAGTCGATTTACGGTTACGCCAATAGCATTGACCAGAAAGCAGATCAACCAATATACGCCTCCCCCGAACCCGGCAAAAACGACTGATCCACGGTCTAAAAAATTCATTGAAGAATTAGGGGATACAAGTTGGGAAGTAGATGCATTACGCCCTGAAGTCCTAAACAGCATCCTTACAACTGAGATTGAGAGCCGCCTGGATTTGAATCTGTTTGAAGAGCAGCTACAAAAGGAAAAGGAAGATTTAAAGCAGCTGGAAGCCCTGAAGGGGCAACTCCGTTAACCCTAAGTCATTAATTATCATGTCAGAATCTCAAAATTATCCCTTTCGGCTGGAACAATCGCCCAAGAAAAAGGGCATCTGCCCGAATTGTGGCCATGATGGTCAGTTCCGGTTTTATGAAGACCTGAACGGTAACCGTTTAGAAGAGTACGGCCGTTGCGAACGAGTCAACAGCTGCGGCTATCATGTATGGCCAACAGGTAAAGCAGTACCTAAAACACCCGGAGATTATGTACCACCACCAATGCCTGTTCAAATTTATCCAGACAGGCTACAAAAAAAGAAATTCGACGATTATCTAATCGACCAGGAAAGCAATTTTCACAGATTCTGTGTAGGACTAGGTATTTCCTATGGTCACTTAGCCAAGTGGAGAGTGGGAACCGAAGAGCGACCAAATAAGGGGCTTCTGACGGTTTTTGTATTTGTTGATCATCATAATGAGATCGTAAATGCAAAATGGTTTCAGTACCATTCAACCGGCAAGCGAAACAAGGATTTTGAAAGCCATTCACTCCGTCAGCCAACTGAAAAAGATGGCGATGAAGCCCCAAAACGTTATGGTATGTGCTTGTATGGCGAACAGTTGTTAGATCCTGAACGGAAGCGGATTGTTTGTCTTGTTGAGTCAGAAAAAACAGCCGTTATCGCCAGTTGGTTCTATCCTCATTTTGACTGGATTGCTGTAGGCTCCTGCAACGGCCTGACAGATGCGAAAATTCAGGTGCTGGCTGGCAGAACTATCTACTGGCTGGCAGATGCAGACGGGGATGAAATCATAATCAATGATAAGAAATCCAAGTCAGAGGAATCCAAAAAAACGTATGGCGGTCGGCGCAATAGCAGTATAAAGAAACTTCAGGCTTATAAATTTAATCACGAAGTCCTTGACCTTTATCCTACCCGCAAAGATGGCTTTGACATAGCTGATGGTATAACGAATGAAATATGGCCTGTTACTGCACTCCCGGAGCCGGAACAGCCATATCTACCAGAAGTTTCTAACACAGATGATGATAATGAAGATGAAGACGATGAGTATGAATCGCAGAATGTAGAAGATGACTTCAGCGAGGAATGGGATCATGTGATCGGTCTGGATAAAGCGTTTTTCTATAGAGCTGATACCCAAAAACATTACCGGCGTTTCGGCTTTGTCGAGTATAGATCGAGATATTGGTTTGGCAGTATCACAACGAAAGACGACATCAAAACGCTAACCTTCCGGAGCGTCAGTAACTGTATAATTAAGCCGTTATTGCTTATTGACAGTAATGACCCCAAACGGGTCTATGAGATTTTTAACGTTTTTGGTGAATCAAAGTTAAAGTCTTTCTCGCCTAAAGAGTTCACTACTCCACAAGGCTTTACAGAGCAAGTTGAGTCATTAGGTAACTTTTACATTCACACATCAAAGACACAATTCAACAGAATTAAGATTAAACTATACGAGTTATGTTTTTCAGCAATAGAAATTAAAACATTAGGCTACAACAGAGACGGATTTTATGCATTCTGTAATGGCATCCAGACAGACAAATGGATACCATTAGACAAAAAGGGATTTGGGATCGTTGAACATAATAATCAGCGTTACTTTATTCCTGCCATAAGCAAAATAAACCCACATGACTCTGATGACTTCGAAAATCATAAAAAATTCAAGATGGATTTGCCGTCAAAAGCAGTTTCATTTACTGAGTATGCCAAACGTTTTTGTGAAGTATATCCCTTGAACGGGAATGGCCAAATTGGTTTGCTCTACTTCATAACATGTCTATTCCGGGATATTATTTATAACCGGTTCCGTTTTTTTCCCCACTTGTTTCTGTTTGGCCCACCGCAATCCGGAAAGTCATCAATTGCCTGGTCAATTATGAAACTATTTGGAGAGGCAAGATCACCATTCATGTTGAACACCGGTACAGCCGTTGCCTTTTACAAACAATTTGCGGAGTTTGAAAATGCAATTGTCTGGTTTGATGAGTATCAGAATAGTATCGAATACTCTCGCATTCAGAGCCTTAAAACCGCATATGATGGTGCAGGTCACACAAAATCAGAAAATTCAAAAGACAACAGAAACCGTTCAATTCCTGTTAAATCAGGCTGTATTATTTCGGGTCAGGAACTACCCACGGCCGACAACGCTCTTTTCACCCGTTGCATCCTTTTACAATTCACTAAAACCGATTATTCTGAAAAAGAAAAAGAAGAACATTCAAACTTTTATCAGGATATTGAAGTGCATGGAGTTAGTTACCTTACAGCACACATAAGCCAATATAGAGATCATTTCAAAGCCGATTTCATGAAACACTTCGATAACGAATTTTCGTTATTAAAGAGATATTTCAACAAATGGGGTATTGATGACCGTATTGCTAAAAATATGTCTATTCTACTCTGCACATATAGCTGTTTAAGTGATCAGTTAGATTTTCCATTCACGGTTACTGAACTCCGAACATCAGCCTACAATTTAGTTGCCTCTCAAAATAGCCTGATTTCCGGCAACAAAGAGACTTCTGTATTCTGGAAAATGGTCATGTTTATGAGTCGCAGTAAACACATTAAAATGAAAGTTGATTACCGGATTGACGTAAAATCTTTTCTTGATGTTGATGTACCAAGAGGATCAGAAGAAATCCGGATTAGTCTAGTTAATAATGAGACTCAACAAGGCCGAAAAGTTCTTTTTATCCGTCTGACAAACATCCACACTTTTTATCAGAAGTTGTGCAGAGAACGCGGAGAAAAGCCACTGGACGAAGGTACAGTCAGACATTACCTGACTAATCAAAAAGGCTATCTGGCAAAAGTTCGTGGCCTGAAGTTCGGTAAGGTATCATCAACGGCATTAGCATTTGATTACGATTATCTCACAGAAACCATCGAAGACTTCAGCCTGGAAGATATAGAAGAAGACCTACAGACAACCGATCAGGCGAAAGACGATACTGGCTTTTAACACCTCCTTCAATGAAAAGCTATTCAAACAGCTTATTTACGCTGGCCTGGACCTGTGATGGATCAGAGCCTTTTTCAGCAGTCCTGATTGAAAAATCAATTTTGCTGAAAGCTTGCTACGATGGTCAGGATTCACCACAACTATCTCAATACTGTGGTGCCAGTGGCTCAAACGAATACGAGTCTGGCTTTCTTGGCCACCCTTCCGCCTTGTTGAATTGGGAAATTAACCCAACATCCTGGCTTCATTTTTTTTCAGGTAGTGGTATAGCTGTGTGTATGCAGGAATCCGATAGCTCAATTGTGCTCAATCGAAAAGGGCCGGGCTTTCAGTTTCTATACTACTCACATTTCGCCCGATCATCACATGAACCCACCCCAAGAATGCAACATTTCATTGAGCATGTCATTGGGTGGCTTGACTTCATCGAAACACAATTAGCCAGTGCAAAGGAAACGGGATTTTTTTGGGCGGTACGGTGCCGCCGCTCCTAAAGCAGCTCATGTGAGGCATTTTTCAGGTCAACCTTGTCAACCTTGTCAACCCTGAAAAAATCGGTGGCCCCGGCCCTATATTAAGATTTTAAAAATCAATTAATTAAAAAATATATGAGGGGTCTGCCCCCCCCAAACCTCGGTTGACGATGGTTGACAAAGGTTGACAAAAGGTTGACAAAGGTTGACAACTCAGGTCAACCAAACCCCTGAAAGCAATGGAAGTGATCGAAAAAAAAGCAGAAACCCCTCCTTTCAGGCTGCTGCCGCTATATACCTGGTGGTTTTTTCCGGGCAAAACGTTGCCCTACCTCATTGCCGAAAAATGGGGCATTACACTACCTGATGAAACAGCACAGCTCAGCATTCTTGAAATCGGCTCGTCAAACCCGCTCAGGATGCCCGTAAATGAGTTCTGGGCGCTTTTTGACCAAAAGGCTATATTCCCCCTAATCGGCGAAGAAGTGGCCCCAAAAACAAAATGTGAGCCAAATAGAGAAATGAATCCTGTACCAACGTTCAGCCATGTGCCGCTGCATACCTGGTGGATTCACGAACGTCAAACATTGCCAATCGTCATCGTCGAGAAAACGGGCTATCTGGGGCCATACAGCAAACGAATGATTGGGTATCTGCGAATCGGATCATCTACGGTGATCAGAATGACGGAAGCAGATTTTTGGAGCAAATACGAAAAGAATGAAATAAGGGCTTTCACCCTGAATGAAAAACTGATTATCAACCATATAACCAACAATTCAAATGACTAACATTTGCCACAATCTCGAAAAAGTCCGGAAACAAATGGGAATTTCTCCCGCTATGATCGCGGACAAAATGGAGATTCCGCTTTCCAACTATCTGGAATATGAGTTGTTTGCGGACTCTATTACACCCGACACTCTGATCCGTATTGCGGAAGCGCTGAATGTTACTACTGTTGAACTGAACACTGGTGTAACCAACCTGTCGCGTTTCATGTCTGCTTATTGCCATCAATTTGGCCGGCCTGCTGTTGTTACACTACTCTACGGACTGGCATCCATCTGGAAAGAACATATCCAGGGCGTAACCGGAATGTTTCCGTATCTCTACATTCACGGCGACCAGCAATCCGGCAAAACAAGTATTGCCAGCGGGGCAAAACATGCTCTCCCTGCTTATCTGCGGTGTTATGATGAACGCCCCTATGTAGCATCAGCTGGCCCCGAATCAGATAATCAATTTGGCATAGTTCTTTGCAGTAATGTGATACCTACCCAAATCACGCTGAACGCAAGCATTTATTTGAAATTACCTGAGCGTATCCAGTTTTCCCCCGAACAGGCAGACAACTACAATGCCTACCGTCATTCTCTTCCGGACGTTGATGTATCATCCCTGCTTTTCCATGATGTTCATTTTCGGGCGTATTTCTCTTTTTACTATCAAAATGAACTGTCGAATCTGAATCCGTACAATTTTGCCGACCCGGCTCTTTTGGCGATCAAGAACAAAGCGGCAATTCTTCTGAGCACCTACCGGTGTTTAGAAGCTCTTCAGTTTCCCTTCAGCAATCAAGATGTTTTTGATGCGATCTACTGGATCGTAGCTACTCAATATGGCTTGCAAAAGCTCCGTTCGGCAACCCCGTTACCGATGACCGTAAAGGACGTATACGAAGCCTTCAACCCTGACGTATATGAATGATCGTTAGGGTCTGGTTTGTAATCGGCTAAAAATATTGTCAACCCTGTCAACCTTGTCAACTTCGTTCATTCGTGAATCATCAAAACTAAGTGTATATGGCCTATACTATTCACCAGCGGCACGAACATAAACGTGGCTGCGGATACCGGAAAAAAGGCGGCTTTTACTTCTTCTGCGAATCCGGCGGCAAAACCTGTATGAAGCTACCGATTCAGGTTTCTGTATGCCCATGCTGCGGCGAAGGCATCCAGCAAACCCGTGGCTTCAAAATCGTTTCTTCGTTACTGATCGACAATACACCCTGCAAAAAAGCCGGGTGCCAGATTTCTGAATGCCGTCCTTTCGGCATCCAGAAACAATACTACCTCATGTGGGTAGGCGAAAAGTTCTACAAAACACCCGCTTTCTTTCTGGATGAAGCGAAGCGGATGGGAATTTCAAAACGACTGCCAGAAGTGCCCAAAAACTTTGTCGTCGGGACAGATTGGGTCTTGCTGGCACACCCCAAAACCCCGTTTCAGGACGATAGCGCCAACATGGAGTTCTTACCGGGCATTTTTGCCGCTTTCTGTCCGGATCGTATTGAGTATGTCGTCCGTGGCAATGAATCTGCCGAAAAACTGCAAAGCATGGCAGACAGGGGAATTACCCTGATTGATGTGCATCCGATTCAAGAAGAGCAACCTAAAACCCTGTTTGAAGATGCTGCTGTATGAAGTAGATACCTCCGAAGAAAAATTCCTGGACTCGCTGCCATATAGCGGCAATCGGGCAGTAGAGCAGTGTGGTGAGCTTCACTACTCTACGATCACCAGGCTATCGACCTTTATTGCAATCTACATGATTGCAAACCGCGATGGGTCAAAGCGATTCATTGAGACCAACTCGTTTGAGGCGTTTGTCAGAGCATTAGATATTGTAGATCGTATGTCTGAAGCCGAATACAGAGAGACATTTAACTGAAAACCAATTCAAAACCAATTATATGAACCAATCACAAAACGCAAATTCTCCCGTAATGCTTTGGGCAATTGTGGAGCTAATGGGCCATCAGCAAATTTCGGGGCAGGTCTCTGAATACCAGCTTGGCGGAAACTTTCTCCGGATAGATGTTCCGGAAACAAGCAGACAAGGCCCGTTTACACGCCTTGTAAATCCATCGACGGCTGTGTATGCAATCAATCCGGTTACCGAACAGGTTGCGCGGATGAAGGCAGAACAGTTACAGGCCAAGCCTATTGACTCCTGGGACATACAGCTTATGCAGCAAAAGCTACTTGCCCAAACGGTAAGCCGCAAGGATGATGCAAATGATGACTCCGCTAATCCTCCATATTTCGATTAATATCTAAAACCGACATTTAACGGAAATCGCCCCTTCCGGGCCATCCCCGATCTTTTTAATTCAATGTTTCACTTATAACCAATCAATTCAAAATGAACAAGTTCGAACAACTCAAATCCCTGATTGCAAGTGCTGAAGAAGATGCAGCTAAGTTTTATGACAAAGGCAACAAAGCTGCCGGAACCCGTCTGCGGAAGCACATGCTTGACGTGAAAGAGCTGGCTCAGGAAGTCCGGAAAGAGGTCTCTGCAATAAAGGACGAAGAATAAGCCAATCATTGCCCGGTTGCACCCGTAACCGGGCAATTAAACAACATTCAACTTTATCAATACAAGCTATGTACGGCTCCCCTACTCCGGCATCATTAAGCGCCATCGAAACACTGGATTTTAGCCACAACTGGAATAATAAGCTTGATGGTCAGTATTACACCACATTCCGGCTCAGAAGCAAGAAATTTCAGCCCGGTCGGTGTCTGAAAGTGACCTTGAATAAGGAGCCGCACCACATTGCTCAGATTGTCGAAACCCGATACCTGAAGCTGGCTCAGGTAAACGCATGGGTCGCAGGCCTGGATACAGGCTATTCCCTGCCAGAGTTTGTCCAGCTGGTAAAAACCATGTACAAAAACATCGTAAAAGACTTTGACACACAAGAATTTGTGCTGGTACTCTTAAAGAAAATCCCCAATGAAACTATCTGAATTGATTCCCCTCGGAATGGCTGTTCTGGTGAAGAAAAAGAAAGCAGCCAAGCGCAAAGGCGGCGAGAGTCCTGCCAGTAAGCACCATAAGGAATTTTGCTCTTATGATGTCGCAATGACTTTAATGACATACAGCTTACAGCCCGGGGATATTATCCTGTATGGCGGCCGGAAGCTGAAAATTCTGGATGAATATTCCGGTCAGAACGTAGTAACTCAGGAACTCTACATGGACGGTTCGGACGGCGAACGGTTCGAATTGCGGGAATACTACATTTCCCGTAGTCGTAAATGGGTGCCACCAGTGGCCAAATCAAAGGCTCAGGAAGAATTAGAACATATGCAGGCTATCTCAAACTTAATGCCGACTATATAAGCTGGTTTACCCTGTGGTCACTTTCAACGCAATAGCTTAATAACCATTCAAATGGAAAATAACCCAAGAGTAAAGTTCGGCCTTGAATCACAGGGCCATATTCCAACCATTCAGGCTATGCTTGCCGTTTATGGCTCTTCAGCTGAAGCATGGGAATTGATTGGCCGTAAAATAGGCTGGGCACCCTTAACGGCATGTGCTCATTACGTCGCCTATTTGTCATCATCAGTTGATGCCGATCCATCTCTGCCCAAAGTAGAATCTAATTATGTCGTTTGTAGCAAGATCGGGACGACTAACCTTTGTCTGGGCTGCGGTGCCGCTAAGGCACATTTGCCTACCAGCTGTGAGCCTTGCCCGGTTCACATGTACAATACCTGCCAACCTATAAAACTCGGGGTTGGCGACTCGGTAAAGTTCATGTATTGCCTGCCCGAAAAAGTCACCGGTACGATCGTACAGATTAAAGATGATACCGCTAAAGTCAGGCTGAACCGCACATTTTTCAATACAAAAATCGCTGATCTGGAACCGAATATTACTGAAGTAAAAGCTTGGTAGCCTCTATATCACACCCCCAACTATGGAACTACTGGTTGGACGTTGTGTCGATAGCCTGCTTTGACCAAATAATATTCGCAGATCTGCCATAGAATGCAGCTGAATTTGACCGGTTATTGCCCAATATTATTCTTTCGCCATTCAAAATGAGTAACTGTCAGTTTAGGGGTAAAACACCCTGCAATAACTGCCCATACCGCAAAGATGCCCCTTTGCGGTTATGGGCCATAGAGGAGTTTGAACAACTTCTCGAATACGAAAAGGATTTTTTGGGCGCCGTTTATGGGTGTCACAAAAAAGACGGCTCTGTGTGCCGTGGCTGGTTAATTGATCAGGACAATCGGGATTTCCCGTCTATCCGCCTGCGGCTGGCTTTACGGAAGGCTGAAATAACGAGGGAGTATCTGGACTCACTACACAGCCAAACACCCCTTTATGAAAGCGTCGAAGATATGATTTTTGCCAACTTCCCCGAACTGCTTCTGAAGCCATGAAAAAACCATCAAAAGAGTCTCTTCAGCAACTCGAAAAAGAGGTTGAATCGGATTTGATCTGTGTCGCCATTTTTGAGAATGCATCAGCTGATGACCCATACACAACAATGCATATTATCAATCAAAATCTTACTTACGATCATCTGCACTGTCTGGCTCATGCTATCGTATGTGAAATGAATACAATGCGTAAGGGATCGTCCTACGTCATAGTATCCCCAAATGAAATTATCAGCCTGAATTAACCGATTACGCAACCCGGAAACAAAAGCGAAATGGAAAAATCTGTTGTAATTACCCGAAAAATCGAAATCTATCCTTTCGAAGGAAGCAAAGAAAATAATACGGCCGTATGGCAAAAACTACGGGCCTGGCAAACGGATGTCCGGACGGCTGCCAACCTTATATCCAGCCAAATGTATACGCTGGACAGACTGAAAGATTACTTTTTTTTGGTCGAAGAGATAAAGATAAAACTTGCGGACCGGGCAAAAGACCCCGATGGTATTCTGACTACCAGCTATCAGAATACGGCCTATCAGGTACTTTCGGCCAAATTTAAGGGTGACGTACCAATGGCCATTATGTCGTCTCTATCTAATTCGATTGTCCAGGTCTATAAAACCGAAAAGCCTGACCTTGCGGCCGGCCGCAAATCGCTCCGTTCGTACCGGAATACGTTACCTATACCGATGCCTGCGGCAAGCTTCAGGAACTGGACGCTTCAGGAAGCCCGCAACAATAACTATACGTTTGAACTGTTCGGCATGACCTTTATGACCAAGTTTGGCCGTGATCGGTCGAATAACCGTATTATGCTATCCCGTGCGCTCGACAAAGTGTATAAGTTTTGTGATTCAAGCTTAAAGCTCGACGGCAACCGTATGTTTCTGCTACTGGTGCTCCGGATTCCGTCCGAACAAATTGAGTTGTCGGATGACCGGATCGTATACGCCGAATTGTCGCACATTGCCCCCATTACCGCAAAGTTTGATCAGGAGAGTATTGAGATCGGAACTGCCGAAGACTTTTTGTATAAACGCCGTGCAATTCAGGCAGGCTTGCGCCGTGCTCAGATTGCGGCTGCGGAAAACGTAGGCGGTAAGGGGCGGAAGCATAAACTGAAGTCTATTAACCGGTTCGAAAAGGCAGAACTCAACTATGTAACGGATAAACTACACAAGTATAGCCGTCAGCTGATTGATTTTTGCCTTGATCGTGGTGCCAAACAACTGGTCTTGTTGGAGCAGAAAAAAAAGGAGAAAGCCGCCAAAGATGCCGCCGCCGATGGGGAGCCGCTGGTGTTCCGTAACTGGTCATATCGCGGTTTGCTGGATAAGCTAAAATATAAAGCAGCTCAAAAAGGAATTGATGTCTTAATTGAGTAGTTTTGTGCTCTTCGAGGGTGGTTCTACGCCCGTAGGCCGGGGGATTCGTCCACCCGGCAATCTTAACTCTCAGAGTGTATCTACAGATGGTAGTAGAATTAGAACACTTACCTGCTCAATGAGGGAGTCCCACTTCCGACAATCTCAGAGTGTATCTACAGCTGGTAGTAGGATTAGAACAGTGTGATTTATTTCTGAGTCCCAGCACTGTTCTCGGTCTCAGAGTGCATCTACAGCTGGCAGTAGGATTAGAACCCATGACTATTCGCATTTAGAGTGATTTGTGACTTTGCTCAGAGTGCATCTACAGCTGGCAGTCTAATTGACTTTGGCGCGTAAAAATCGTATTTAAAATATAGTAATCGAGGGCGGTTCTACGCCCGTAGGCCGGGGGATTCGTCCACCTGGCAACCCGACGAGTTCGAATGCAACTTGCAGGCCAATAAGGGCTAGAACGTGTTGACTTGTTAATAAACCGGGCACGACTGGAAGTTCGAATGCAACTTGCAAGCCAATAAGGGGCAGAGCAATACATTTGTATTCTGATCAATGCAAAGTTCGAAGTTCGAATGTAACTTGTAGCATCAGTTTTGAGATTGTTATTTTACTGGATAATACTCACATTATAATGGAACAAAAAGCAGAAGATCATACCTATTTGCCAACTCCTGATCTGTGGCCACCCTTAAAGGCCAGTGACCTGGCATCTCAAATACTGCGCCGGAAAACTGAGCAAGAGCACCCGGCAAACGCAGCCAGAACGCCGGTAGACTGGAAAGATGAATTTGAAAAGCTTATTGCCCTGCTAAAGTTTCATGATCTTTAGCCCAACATCGACGCTTTGATGCGTTCCCGCGCTAAACCGGTGAATTGTACGACATCATCAACCAATACCATTACGACGGAAGCAGTGCCTTCCGTCTTTTTTTTGTGCTTAATCTGCTTCATCATTTCGAGTGCCTTCACCCGGCTGATACCAAACATAGCTTGCAGGTCTTTGGTCGTAACTCGCTCTCGTTTAACTGTCATGGATAGGGTCAATTTTAGTTCGAAAGGGTACAAAATTATCTATAAAAATATTATAGTATAAATATCATTTTTTTACAGTCATAACTTCGGGAAAAACATTTTTATATGGAATTTCCCGAAACGTTAGAAGATGATGGACAAGCGAATGACACGCTTGGGCCATACCTTTCAGCGGTAATACCTAACGAGGTATTACCAGATCAAAATTTGTCGGTAAACCCCCTTGGAATGCCTTTAGACAGCGGTAATACCGGTAATACCTCAGTTGGCGGTATTACCGGTATTACCTTAGAAAATGGCAATGCAGGTATTACCGGTAATACCGGTAATACAGCAGAAAACGGAGAATCAGAAACCGATCTTTACCCTGCCGAATCAGCTGGTGTAATTCCTAAAACGCTAAAGATTCCTGCCAGTACGTATTACGCTATCGAAAGGGTTTGGGATGATCGTGGGTTCTCTAGTCTTCATGCCTATTGCCTTTCTGTGTTGGCTCAGCACAATGCCGTTTTTGAGGGTGCAACAAAGATTGACCAGCACCAGAAAACCATCGCTAAGCTTACGGAAGACTATCTTGATCTTCAGCAAAAGTTCGCGGCCTACCAGGCTCAGGCTAGTCATTATCAGGAGCAGCTTACTGAAAACCTGTCAACACTCAACCAGGACAATCTGAGACTGAAGAGTGAACTTCAGCAACAGCGGACGGCCACCCCGACCCCATCGCCACAAACTGTATATCAGCAATTGGCGACTGAAGGCAATGAAGAACAACATGCACGTATCGCGCAGCTGGAACAGGCTTTAACGCAATATGCTCAGTTGGTACAGGTATATAATACACTCGTCTTTCAAGTCTGCAAACTTGCATCGGCCGAGTCGTCACGGACTCCGGAATTTTTCTTTAACTATTTCGAGCAACTGTCTTCTCCCAAACACCAGGCATGAACAAAATACTCGCAATTGTCGAAATGACAGACGTGCAGGTTGCTGCAACACCTGAGCAAATGACTAAGGTGCAGGTTTTGCGCCACTTTCCCCAGATCAATGCCGACAGCTTTCTATCCGACTGGAATGAGGGAATTGTTGCCCGTCGTATGTGGGAATCGTTCGTTGGTGGCCTGTTTTCTATCCTTACCGAAAATGAGCTACTGGATGAAAACGGGTTACACTTCAATGATTATTCCTTTGGCGATGTCTGTAAATACATCGTCGATAATCAGGATAAGCTACCATCTCCTATTAAAGAAGCAACAAGCTCCACCTTTGGCATGGTGCTCATGAGCAGTATTAAAACTGCATCCCGCACAATTCGCCGCAAAAAGGAAATCAAGATAGATTTTCCTGAAATGCAAAAGCACCTGATGCCGATGCTGGAATCAATCATGGTAATGGCCATGAAAGACCCTGATCGGGCAAAACTTCTTACGCCACTCTTAAACATCCAACAGCGATGAGCCTAGCCAGCTTAATAGAAACCAGAGGGGTATCGCCTATCTCAGAGGTATTGCAAAATAGTATACCCCGAACCGTCGAAGCGGTTGGTCAGGCATTGCCTGAAACACCGATTTTGCCGATTGCAAAGTGGTTAGGAGGCTCCCGCGCTCCTGATCCTGCACCGATTCAGCGGGAAGCTCCTGAAGACGACGACGAACCGGACGATGAACCGCTGACCGCTGAAGAAATCCGGACGAAGGCCGAAAGTAAGGCCGAAATGTGGGGTGCTGTAATCGCGCTCCTGTTTTCGTTTGTGAATCGGTACATGGCCTATCAGCAATTAAGAGAAGGCGACAAGGAACTCATTAAGGAGTTTGAGCTACATGTTAAGGCCACTGGTAACGTGCCGGTATATGAGCCAACCCACCCTTACCATGATGCCCGGCAGCGTTGGGATGCTTTCGAGGAGTCGCTTGATGATGCCGAACAGGAAGCACAGCTGAATGACGCTCAAATGCTGTTGTTGCGCCGGTCGATTGAATCTGATCTGAAGGCGAAGAACAGACGGGGCAAACTGAAAGCAGGCAGTATCGCTGAAGTACTTTTTGAAATTGCCGTAATTAAGGCAATGGCTCCTATGCTTCAGTTCTCAATGCTGACGGTGAACCGGATGGTTGATAAACGGATGAAATAAGTATGCCAGAAACCTATGTGCCGCAAATAGGCGACCTGCGGCCGTCGTCTGTCTTTCTGCACATCGGAGCCAAGAAAACAGGGAAAACGCAAGGAACACTAAACATGATCGTAGATATGTGGAAACGTCAGCGAAAACCCTGTATCGTGTTCGATATTGGCGGCCAATCTGAATACGACGATTTTATTCCACTGGCCTTGGATGATCTCGAATTTTTCAATGCAATGGCAGACCAGGAGCCATTCCCTTTGTATCGGGTTCGGTCGCTGGATGACTTTGACGAGTTCTTTCTAGGCATTGTAGAGTGGGTACGTAATGCGTTCGTCGTTTTTGAAGATGCCACCTCGTACATGGTTGGCAATTTGCCGGAGTCACATCGCCGATTATTACTAGGTAGCCGGAATCACTGTAACGACTACCTGTTTAATCTTCACTCCCTGGCAGAACCTGCGCCTTTCTTGTTCCGACATGCCGAATACATCATTCTGCGCCGTACCAGTGATGTCAAACTGCCGTCGAAGGTTCCGGTGCCGCATAAGATCGAGAAGGCAATGCGTGAGATTGATGCAGAAAACCGCACGCTCTACCCTGATCCTCAAATGCCCAAACTGGCATTTCGGCTGATCGACATTACAGCTGCTTAGGCATCATGGAACCAATAATTGTAGGCTATTCCAGTGCCGGCCGTCAGGATGAACACCTGATGGCCGCACTACATAGTCATCCAGAAGACAGGCATTCAATACTACTTATGCCTGCTCCCGAATTGCACAAAACCGAAACGAGCATGAAAAAGAAAATAGCTTCTGCATTATTAGGCATAACAGCAGCTGCATTGTCAGTGGCCACCACAAACCAGACCACAACGTCATCAAAGCCGGGTGGTTCTACTGCACAATCCGTACAGACATCACAAAGTTGTTCAGAAAGCCGTAACACGTCGGATCAGCAGGCACCCCAACGACAGCAGCGTCAGCGTAGTAATGAGTCTCGGGGTGGATTGATGTTTACACCCTATAGCTATAGCCGTATACCAAGGTTCAGACCGAGTAAATATAGCCGGGCACGTTATTATAGACCAACAAAAGGCAAGCCAACTACTAATAAGCTGAAACGGAGTCATCGCACCCGCCGATCACATCGTCGATCTAAAAAGTAGTTAAGCTCTTATGCCAAAACCGTATAAGTATCGTGCCTGTTTCATGTCCGACATTGCCGAACGTGCCGGTGTAGACATCGAGACGTTTCAGTCCTGGCTTACTCCGCAAGACATGCATTGTATGATTGACCTAGGTTGGGTATATTATCGTAGAAAATTAACCCCACCTGTAGTTCAGTATCTTATGGACAAGTTTTGTCCGGACTACAAAGATTAAGGTTACTTTATGTGTTTTTTTCGTCTATTTAGATTGAAATACGCCAATTTAATTTAAGTCCTATCCAATTTCACAATGACTCGTAAACAGTTCTTTACCGAAAATGTTGACCTGATTATGCGACTGACACACATCGGCAGTCTAAGTGTTGGGTCGAAAACCACTGACTCAAATGCTACCCCCTTCTCCGAACAAAGTATTGGTGTTGTGATTTTAGACAATTGTCCTTCGGTCGATGAAGAAACAATGGCCCTAATCCAGAAAAGCCCGATCACAATTAGTAAAATTGATTTTGACGCAGGCGAAGTTTTCTTGATCCCTGAAGAGCGTATACCAATATCCACCGTTATGAGATAGGATTTAACAATAGCGCCTGACTGAGATGTCAGGCGCTGATGCTTTGATTTAAATAATTAATGCAAGTTGTATGTTATAAGCTTGTTTCGAGGGCATAGGCCAATAAAAACAACACAATTTTGATGAGAAATCCAGCTTCAGTATTGGCGTGAATCTTCTTTGGAAAGCGCATCGTAATCTGACAAATACCTGCTCAATTCGCTGACGAAGTAGCTTTTTGTGAGCCGCCTCCCAAGCTTGATCGGGGCGCTGGCTATTACTATTTCGCTATATTTTCAACGTAACTCCCTCGCATTCAGCACACAAATCTTCCTGTTGGTAATCAGTATAGCTTGAGTCTCCGTAGACTTCGCTACCGGCCGGTAAGGCCAAATGCATCATCTACAGGGCGGTTACATCCACATACGAACCCGGCAAAATAAAAAACTGAACCGGCTGCTTTTCCACGGTAGTAACAAGCTGCACCCGAAAACCAAAGAAATACCAGCGTTTAGAGGCAATCTTGCCACGATATTCCTCTCCGGCTATCAGTCGCGAGCGACCAATTCGGATATTATCACAAACGGCGACTGGGAAGGAATCAATCAGATATTGTCACTACTATTGAGCACTTTAAAGAAGTCTGCCAGATAATAAAACAACTCGCTCAGCGTATGGGCCAGTCGATGCAATCGTCGATTAAAGGCAGACTTCTCCAGCATGACAATACCTTGTTTTTCAGCCATGTAAAGCATGGCAGCAGCCTGGTTGCCGCCGAAGAAACGGGCCGATATAATAGCAGTTGTCAACACGATGCTGTCGCTCACTTTAGGAGTTGTCTGGAGCTTTACGCTGCCTTTATTTCTGCATGCTTCGATGAAATAATCATCCAAAAAGCAATAAATTGCCACTACTTTCTCAGACATAGCTGGTCAGGTTTACCGTTTGTTTTCGCACCGCCCGGCGGCCCGGTTCAAAGGTAATCTGTGCTGGGCTATGTCTGTTTTTTTAAGAGTTGAATAAAGACTAAATCATACAACTTGCATTAATTAAACAATCAACGCATTATTGGAACCGAGAAGAATACTCTTGGAAGTTTGATCACCAACGTTGCAGCAACAGCCATTTTATAAACTGAGAGCGCTAACCCGTTTTTGGAAATTTAAAAATTTGGTACATTTGATTGAATATAACCGAATTTTATAATTCAGCTACCAAATTCTGTAACATTTTGAGCAAGTCTGGAAGCTACATTTGTAACGCTAAACGTAATTGATGAATGAAGTCCTCGCTACATACCCGGCTTATCTGTTGTTGGCTCGCCGTCATGGTGTTGCTGACCAGTGTTGGTTTTGGTATGGTTGAGCACTGGTGCCAGATGCGAGGCCATTCCAAAACGCTATTAGTCGCTCAGGACAGTTGTCAAGAAACATGTAAGGCAGATGAGACCACGGCTCCATTTTCTGATGGTCCTCTGGTTAAACAGATGCCCTGTTGCAAGACAACGCTTTCTTATCAGCACCTAGACGTAAGCCGTTTTGTAGTGGATCATTCCTTACCTTCAGCACATCAACCAGCTGCGTTTATTGCCAATCCCCAATTTCAGCTTTTACTGGCTGTACTTCATCCTGTCGCCAATATGGTGACAGTGGACTTATCTAATCAGGAAACGCTTCCCCGAACCGGTCGCTTTCGGTTGACTACTTATTGTACCTGGTTGATTTAGAGCCACCTCTATTGGCCTTTCTGTGTATTGCTCCCTTCAACCAGTCAGTTGATTGTGATCGCTGTATTGATACCCTTCATTGAGGCCAATCTCCTATCTCCAAGTATGCCTGTTAATAGGCATTACGGTCACTAGGCCTTTCACTGACACTCTGAATAAGGGTGGGGTGGTTTACCAGTACCCATAAATTCTGGTACTGTAATTTGCTCGCTCTATACACGTGAACTCATTGATTTACGATTCTCGTGCTCCAGAAATCAATCCATATTGTCCATAGCTAAATAACTAATTTATGATTTCTCCATTCAAACGGCTTTCCCAGTTCCTGTTGACCCTAGCCCTATTTGGACTTTTATCGACCGCCCAGGCCCAGTTAAGCCTACCCGAACCCAGCCCTTCGACTACTGTAAAGCAAAAGGTTGGCTTTACGGATTTGACCATCACTTATGCCCGTCCTTCCGTAAAAGACCGCAAAATTTTTGGTGGCTTGGTCCCTTTTAACAAGCTCTGGCGCACAGGAGCTTCTGACGCCACCATTCTGACGATCAGCGATCCGGTGATATTGGAAGGCAAGCCCCTGCCGGCCGGTAGTTACTCGCTGTTCACGATTCCCAACCTCACCGAGTGGACCATTGTTATTAACAAGCACGTGGGCGGGCATGGACTGGATGGTTATGACGAGAAAAATGATGTCATGCGGTTTACGGTGAAAGTCGATTCATCGACCCGATTTTACGAATCCTTTACCATAGAAGTACAGGATTTGGTCCGTAATCAGGCAAATATCTACTTAAACTGGGCGAATACGACCGTTCATTTTCCCGTGATCAGTAATGCCGATGAGCGGATAACAGCCGAGATTATGGACCGCATCAACGTTAAAAAGGAGGACAAACCTAGTCTGTATTACCAGGCGGCACTTTACTACTTCGATCAGGGCAAAGATACCAATCAGGCGCTGAACTGGATCGCTAAAGCTGTTGCGCAAAAGCCCGCCTTTAACTACCTCCATCTTCAGGCTAAACTACTGGCCCGTGTCGGAAATTACAAAGGTGCTATTCAGGCTGCCCGTCTGTCGGCGGATGCTGCGCAAAAGGAGAAATTCCAAGACTACGTCACTCTCAATAATCAGCTCATTGCGGAGTGGGAAAAGAAATTATAAGCGCACCTAAAGATACTTGAGTATATGAAGCGAGCCTTGCATTTGCGTATTCGGAAAACCCATCGGTATTTGGGGTTGTTTATCGGCATTCAGTTCTTACTCTGGACACTGGGAGGCCTGTACTTCAGCTGGTCCAATATCGACAGCATCCATGGCGACCATCTTAAACGGCAACCCACTGGCTTTGCCTCGTCCCTGTCGCTGGTATCTCCGTCCGTGCCCTGTCAGGCCTTGTGCAATCAGGGAATTGATTCCATTCAGAGTATAGCTCTCATTGAGGTGCTGGGCGGGCCAGTGTATCAACTGACTTATCAGATGCAGCATGGCGATGGCCACGCGATGCTGCATACCTGGCTGGCAGATGCCCGAACGGGTGAACTCCGGGGCGAGTTGACCAAAGCGGAAGCTACGGCAATAGCCCTGAAACGGTTTGCTGGCCCTGCCGATATAGAACGTGTCGAATACCTGACCACAACAAACGGGCACCACGAATATCGCGAGAAACCCCTGCCCGCCTATGCCGTTACGTTTCGGGAGCCAACCCACGCGACGGTTTATGTAGCTGCTCAGCTTGGTACCGTGCAGAGTATCCGAACAGCCCCCTGGCGCGTGTTCGACCTGCTGTGGATGCTGCATACAATGGACTTCGAAGGACGCGACGATATCAACAATAGCCTGCTCCGCGCGTTCTCTATGCTGGGCCTTCTAACGGTGTTGTCGGGCTTTGCCTTATACTTCATCTCGTCGCCCAGTAGCCGGACCCGTTCCCCCAGAATGATCAAATCACTACATCAACCTAATTAATTTATGAATCGACATCAATTTCTTCGAACACTCGGCCTGGGCACCGTCGTATCGCTAGGTTCTCCGGCCATACTAACAAGTTGTAACTCGCACGATATGACCGGGATGGATGCAAAAGGCAATCCAATTGGACCATCAGTCAATGAGCAGCCCTTCACAACGCCACTGCGTTTTCCGGAAACGCTAACGTCAACCAGTGGCCTACAGGCCCGATCCACCACAGAATCCATTCTCAATGGAAAGGCCGCAACCGTCTTGGGGTACCGAGAGGGTATGCTGGGACCAACGTATCGACTGATGAGTGGAACGGATGTCAACCTCCGGTTTCAGAATAACCTGACGGAGGAAACCAACATCCACTGGCATGGGCTGCTGGTGCCGGCCGTGATGGACGGCCATCCGACCCAGCTGGTTGCGGCCGGACAATCCTTTACCTATACCTTCCGGCTCAATCAGGCGGCAACCATGGCCTGGTATCACCCGCACCCTCATGAGAAAACGGCCAAACAGGCTTATCAGGGCCTGGCGGGGCTGTTTATCGTGGAGACATCAGCGGAGAAAGCTCTGGGTCTTCCCTTCGGCGCGTATGAATTACCGCTGATCATTCTGGACAAACGGCTGGATGCCGCCGGTTCGCCAACCTACGCGCCGAGCATGAATGACGTCATGATCGGCTACATGGGTGAAACTGTTACGGTCAACGGGGTGGCAGGGGCCTTTCATCCAGTTGCAAACCGGTTTTACCGCCTACGAATCGTGAATGGCTCCAACGGCCGGATCTACAACCTGGCATTGAGCAATAACGCTCCGTTCTGGCTCATTGGTACAGATGGGGGACTCCTAGCGAGTCCGGAATCGATATCGTCCCTGCTCCTGGCTCCCGGCGAGCGGGCAGATTTACTGGTGGATTTTACCAAAGCAACCGTAGGCACGGAAGTTTATCTGAAAAGCAACCCGTTCAGTGGGTCGACGGCTCAGGGCAGTCAGGGATTCAACCTGCTCAAGTTTGTCATAAACCGAGCCGAAACCGAGACG
>NZ_CAMFHL010000084.1 GCF_945952095.1 uncultured Arsenicibacter sp.
CCAGCTCGCCGACGGCGCGTGTTCACATCAGCAGCGGGGTAGCCAACAGCAGCGGATTGCGGCTGGAGAACCTGACGAGCGGTAGCACGGCGGGCGTTAGTGCGAGCAAGTTTCTGACGGTAGATGGGAGCGGGAACGTGGTGCTGGCGACGTACAGTGCTGGCGCGCGTGAGGGGATTGTTTCGGCAGATGCGTTGTGGGAGAAGCGGGGCAATCTGCTGCAGAGCGTATCGGGTACCGGGGTAGTAGTTGGCACTGGTGTGACAAAGCTTCCTGTGGGATACAGCCTGTATGTTGGTCAGGGCTTACTGGCTGAGCGGATCAAGGTAGCAGTGAAGAACAGCAGTGAGTGGAGTGATTATGTGTTTGCTCCGGGTTACCGGCTGCGTGATCTGAGCGAAGTAGAGTCGTATGTGAAGGCCAACAAGCACCTGCCTGGTGTACCGAGTGCGGAACAGGTGGTAGAAGAGGGTGTTGATGTGGTGAAGATGAATGCCAAGCTGCTCGAAAAAATCGAAGAACTCACGCTATACGTTATTGATCTGGAGAAAAAAGCTAAAGATGTTGACCAGTTAAAGCAAGAAAATAAAGAGGTTAAACAGCAACTGGAAAAAATTCTTAAGCTGTTAGAAAAAAAGTAAGTTCAGACAACGTAATAAAGATAGACTCATTAAACCAGGTCTGATTAATGGATTTTTTATTGAATGTAATTTGCTGTTTTTCAGGTCTTTGTGTATATTTTGTTCGATTTGAAATAGCCATTTGCTAAACAAACCTTGGTGATGGGCCAGCATTGCATTGTTTAAGTATTGCTTTTTTTACAATTTTGGATTAGAATTCATTAAGAGTATTTAACTATTTTTTATCCATAAAAACACGTTTATATGGTACGTTTCTACACCTCTTGCCTAACGCTGGGGTTATTGTGCGCAACGCTACCGCTGGTAGCTCAAACCAACTTGGTGATTACTACGCCGGCTAGCTCAACACCAGGATCCCAAAATACGTATATAGGTGTTGGAGCGGTGAATTCATCGACTGCCAATACAGGGATACACAACACTGCAGTTGGTTATATGGCCGCCTCATCTAATGGATTTGGCAGTTATAATCTCATGTTAGGGTCGTTTGCCGGCTCAGGTAACTCTGCTGGTTCCAACAATGCATTTTTAGGGTATTCTGCTGGTTCTGGCAATACGTCCGGAGGACGAAATGTATTTATTGGATCTTTTGTGGGGAGCGTAAATGATCAGGGCTCGGCAAACGTATTTCTTGGTTTTTACAGTGGTGCCACAAATGGCCGTGGTGCCAATAACCTTTTTCTTGGAACTGGCTCCGGTTTGTTGAATTACAATGGTAATAATAACACGTATGCAGGGACAGGCGCGGGTTATTACAATATTGGATCTAATTTTAATGTCGCTCTCGGGGATAGCGCTGGTTACAATAATACTGCTGCAGGCAACACATTTGTGGGGAGTCGTGCGGGCTATAGTAATACAGGAGCTGCCGGTAATACCTTTCTTGGTTTTCAGGCCGGGTATAAGTCGACAGGTAATAATAATGTTTTTCTCGGGTATTTAGCAGGTCGAAATAACCAGACAGGTAGCTTTAATTTATTTTTAGGCCCAGAGGCAGGTGGTAACAACCAGACTGGTGGTTTTAACGTATTTATGGGCTCACAAGCGGGCTATAGTAATACAGCTGGTGTAGGTAACTTCTTCATGGGACAACAGTCAGGTTATCAGAATACAAGTGGTAATTACAACCTGTTTATTGGTAATTCTTCAGGAACCAATAACACCACAGGCGAAGGTAACGTAGCGTTAGGCGATGGTGCTGGTGTAAATTCAAAAGGTTCAAACAACACATTTGTGGGTCGTTACGCTGGTTTCGGTGCTGCTGGAACAAATGGTGGTGAAAATGCCTTCATTGGATTTGCCGCCGGTTATAATATTACAACAGGAGTTGGAAACGTAGGTATTGGCCGGGGTGCGGGTGTAGCAACAACAACAGGTAATTACAACACATTCATTGGCTATAAAGCTGATGCAGCGGCTGGAAGCCTGACAAACGCCGTTGCTATCGGTTCAAATGCCTTGGTTGGTGCTAGTAATGCGATTGTACTAGGCGGTACTGCTTCAAACACCGTTAATGTAGGTATTGGTACATCAACCCCTGCAAATAAGCTGGAAATTGTTAGCTCAGCAGGCACAACAGGGCTTCGGCTGACAGGTTTAGCAAGTGTGTCAAGCACGACTGCCACGGCCAGCCGCTTTTTAACTGTTAACGCACAAGGAGATGTAGTACTGGCTAGTTATGTAGCAGGTGCACGTACTGCAGTCACAGATAATTTCTGGCAGGCGAAAGGTAGTTTATTGCAAAACAGCAACGAAGGTGGTGTTGTAATTGGCAGCGATATTACGAAACTGTCAGGTAACTATAACCTGTATGTTTCAAAAGGTATTCTGACAGAAAAAGTAAAAGTTGCTGTTAAAAACAGCAGTGAATGGAGTGACTACGTTTTTGCATCAGATTATAAACTCCGTAGCTTGAGCGAGGTAGAAAGTTTTGTGAAAGCAAATAAGCATCTGCCAGGCGTACCATCAGCAGAAGAAGTTGTAAAAGAAGGTGTTGATATGGCAAAAATGGACGCTAAATTACTGGAGAAGGTAGAAGAACTAACTCTGTATGTCATTCAGCAACAAAAACAAATTCAACAGCTGCAACTTGAAAACAAGCGGATTAAGCGTCAGATAGCGAACCGGCGTCGTTAATACATACATATTCTTGTAGTAAACATGAGTCATCCCGAATTTTGAGTCCATAAGTGGGTGAAGGCAATTCGGATACGATAAAGCGGTGCTGAGGCTTCTTGGCACCGCTTTCCAGTTCGGTGGCAGCCCAGTCGCAAGAGTAGTTGTTGCCAGTGGCTAAGCTCAGGGCGTAGTAGGGAGAGTAAAAAGGCGTATAACAAAGCGACAATCATCATCAACTTCAGCCGGTTTTCCCGCACGGGCGGCCCCGCAAAACCATAAGCGAGGGGATTCTAAAGCCAATTCCGATTTAGTATAACGGAAGGCTGTCTCAATTTGCCAGCGACGGGCATAGGCAAACACCATCTGCCAGGCTGACTCCACCGAATCGATGACCTCATTGGTAAGCAAATACCAGGGTGTACGCCCCTTACCAGGGCGCGATACAATTAAATACAGCGGCACATCAGGGTAAGCCGGATGCCGGACTGGCTGGTAAATGATACCTGTTTTTCGATGGCATTTGTGTACAGCATCGTAGACTAACCGATGAGCGACGGACCGTTTGCCCCGCGTGATTTCCCAGGTCCTTATGGAGTCTCCCACCTGATTGAGTAAGCGATAATGGGTTTGCCACCGAATCAGACCTTTCAGATTGGCCGTTAATAACTTTCCTAACCAAATCTGAGAAGCATAGCCTCTGTCGAAGACATGTAAGACGGTCTGACCAAAGCGCTGTGCCAGCTCACTCAAGGTATCATCGAGTACATCCGCTCGTTGGCGGGCATGCTCCCCCCGCCTGGTCCACCAGTCAAACTCATAAAGGCAGGGAGCCCCACTCGCACCCGCCAGTAAAATGCCCAGCCATTCCAGGCCCGGAACGCAAATTGGTTTGCCATCTGGTGGATTGAAGTAGCCGGGTCGAATACGTTTGAGCCGGCGAGCCTTACTGCTGCGAACGGCCCCCAGATCCTCACTGGCCAGTGTTTCAGGTTTCTCCATCACACTTTCATCCCAAAGTACCAATACGCGTTGTCCTTGTTGCTGAAGTTGCTCATAAAAGGTTTGGGCTTTGGCCCGAATAGCTTTCTGAAGCAAAATATGATTCCAATGAGGGCATCGTAGCAAATTGGAGATTCGTTTGGTTCCTGCTGGTGCTTGACGGGCGGAGAGTAGGTGTTCGCCTAATTCGCTCAATAGCAGCCCCTGATTTCGGTGCCGAAAGCGTAGTAAGGTGATCAGAAGTTGGGAAAAGGTGCGTACCAACCGCACATCGATCAAGGTAGTTAACTGATCAATAATAGGTTGTGTAAACCGGGTCAGTCGCTGTTGATAAAAAAGACCCACTGACAGGGGCCATTCTTGCTCAGGATTGGTTTGTTTTGCAGTAGTATTCATGAGAAAACCTCCTGTTTTGTAGTTTGGCGACCACAAAGTTCAGGAGGTTTTCGCTTGTTTAGTCAGATCCTAAAATTCGGGATGACTCATGTTTTATAATATACCGGTCTTTCTACCGCTACATCAAATAGCATTGATTACAAATCAAAAAAGTAGAAAACCAATAATATTTAGCTTATCTTTCGGATAAACAAAACAAAAGAAACTTCTTGTTTTAGCAAACCGCTTGATAAAAATGAGAAAACAACTTTTACACACCTTTCTGCTGGCTCTTGTAAGTGCGGGTACAACCTATGCACAGACGATCGAAACGCCGGCAAATACTGCTTTGTCAGTAACCAGTGATCTGACACTGCCAAACGGTAAAGCATTTCAGATTGATAATACGCCTTTTATACGGCTCTTCAATCCGGCAACAGGTAACGTGGCCGTTGGTGTTGGCTCTTTTTCATCAACAGCCGGAGCCGCAACCAATAACACAGCACTTGGTTATCAGGCGGGGGCAACCTCAACGGGTAATAACAACGTCTTTTTGGGATACTTATCAGGCCGTAACAATCAGTCAGGTAGTTTTAACCTGTTTATGGGACCTGAAGCTGGTCGTAATAATCAGACCGGTGGCTTTAACGTCTTTATCGGTTCACAGTCGGGCTTTAATAACCAAGCCGGAGCCGGTAACTTTTTCATGGGCCAGCAAGCCGGGTTTAACAATACAACCGGGAATTATAACCTGTTTATCGGCAACTCTTCGGGGACCAATAACGTATCGGGCGAAGGCAACGTAGCTCTGGGCGACGGGGCCGGGGTGAATTCAAAAGGCTCAAACAACACCTTTGTGGGCCGGTATGCGGGCTTCGGGGCCTCTGCTACCAACGGGGGCGAAAATGCCTTTATCGGCTACGCAGCGGGTTACAATATAACTACAGGTATCGGAAACGTAGGTATCGGCCGTGGTGCCGGCGTGGCCACTACCACGGGAAACTATAACACGTTTATCGGTTATCTGGCCGATGCGACGAGTGCCAACCTGACGAATGCGGTGGCCATCGGGGCTAATGCCCGTGTGGGTATCAGCAATGCAATTGCGCTTGGGGGAACAGGAGCCAGTGCGGTCAATGTGGGCATCGGTACCAGCTCGCCGACGGCGCGTGTTCACATCAGCAGCGGGGTAGCCAACAGCAGCGGTTTGCGGCTGGAGAACCTGACGAGCGGTAGTGCGGCGAGTGTTAGTGCGAGCAAGTTTCTGACGGTAGATGCGAGCGGGAACGTGGTGCTGGCGAGTTACAGTGCAGGCGCGCGTGAGGGGATCGTTTCGGCGGATGCGTTGTGGGAGAAGCGGGGCAATTTGTTGCAGAGTGTATCAGGTACGGGTGTAGTAGTTGGCACGGGTGTGACGAAGCTGCCTGTGGGGTACAGTCTGTATGTTGGTCAGGGCTTACTGGCCGAGCGGATCAAGGTAGCGGTGAAGAACAGCAGTGAGTGGAGTGATTATGTGTTTGCTCCGGGTTACCGGTTGCGCGAGCTGAGCGAGGTGGAGTCGTATGTGAAAGCCAACAAGCACCTGCCGGGTGTACCGAGTGCGGAACAGGTGCTAGAAGAGGGTGTAGATGTGGTGAAAATGAATGCCAAGCTGCTCGAAAAAATCGAAGAACTCACGCTTTACATGATTGATCTGAAAAAAGAAAATCAGCAGATTAAAGCCGAAAACAAAGAGATTAAGCAAATGCTGAAAAAGCAGGCAACTAAAAAATAGTTGACCGAAGGCGTTTGATCCCTATATTGTAGCCCGTAGCTCCCGAGAGCTGCGGGCTATTTTTTTACCGGAATGATACCGAATACCGACATAGAAGCGGCACGTACGCTTGCCTTACAGTTATACGAAAATTATCACGCTTACCGCGAGCCGTATTTTACGCACCGCCGGTTTAAGCATAAAGACATTGAACTGCTGATTCAGGAACTGGCCGCGATAGAGCCCTTTGCGGTATCTGTTATCGGTAAATCACTGGAAAACCGGCCGGTTTATCAAATTAAAGCCGGAAACGGTCCGGTTCCGGTGCTGCTGTGGTCGCAGATGCACGGTGATGAAGCAACGGCCACGATGGCCATGTTCGATATATTCAACTTTCTGCGGGTATCCGGGGATGGGTTGGATATGCTCCGGCAGGACTTACTGACCAAAACAACGCTTTATTTTATTCCGATGCTGAACCCCGACGGGGCAGAACGTTTTCAGCGGCGGACCGCCCTCGACATCGATATGAACCGCGATGCGCTGCGGTTACAATCACCGGAATCCGTTATGTTGAAAGAGCGGCAGCAAACCCTGAAACCACTCGTTGGCTTTAACCTGCATGATCAGAATCCGCGTTATACGGTCGGTTCAACCGGCAAACAGGCCGTTATGTCGTTTTTGGCAACGGCCTACGATGAAGACCGGAATATCAATGAGGTCCGGAAACGTTCGATGCAGCTCATTGTGGGGCTGAACCGGGTGTTGCAGCAGTTTATTCCTGACCAGATCGCGCGCTTCGATGATGAGTTTGAACCACGGGCCTTCGGCGATAATATTCAGAAATGGGGAACAACGCTGATTCTGGTAGAGTCGGGTGGTTATAAGGGTGATCCGGAGAAAATGTATATCCGCCGCCTGAATTTTGTCGGTATTATGTCGGCGCTGGCTGCCATTGCCAATGAGACGTATGTACAGGAAGACATCAGCGGCTATCAGATGATTCCGGAAAATGGCCGGACGCTGCTCGATGTCCTGATCCGGAATGCGCAGGTTACCTATCGGGAGCACACAACGCGTATGGACATTGGCATACTGCGCCATGAAGAAAACACAACCGGCGCTACCGGTTTTTATTACCGGAGCGTAATCGATGATCTGGGCGATTTATCAACGTTCCACGGATTGCAGGAAATTGATGCAACCGGATTAACGATTCTGCCGCCGAAAGTATATCCGGACGTACTCGAGAACCCTGATGCCGTAGCCGGGCTGGATCTGGTAGCATTACGGGAACAGGGAATTGTGGTTTTTACTGTAAAGGAAGTCCCCGATGACTATATACCTGTGCTGCCCGTTCATATTGTGCATCAGGGTAAGCTGCCGTCAGTGCCGTTGTGCCCCGGACAGATTCCGACGTTTTTGCTGGCCGACGACACACAGATTCGCTATGTGTTTGTGAACGGCTTTGCCATCAATACCATGCTGGACATCGGTTATCAGGTGACCGGTGTAGTTGATTAGCCAGTCCGGTTGCCTGGCAGGTCCGGCGTTTACACATCCTTAAAGCTGTGTAAACGCCGGATTTTTATTTCTGGGCGGATTCGTTTTCGTATTAAGCGGGCATGATAAACAGACTGAGAAAGAGCAGGAAAGATAATTTAGGCATAACGGTGGCATAACATTGAGGTAATATTAGGGCTCTAGTTTTGTGCCGTAATTCTACCAGTCGGTAATAATGCCAATATGAAAAAGATCTCGTTAATAATTTTCCTTTTAACACTAAGCATCGGCGCGTTTGCCCAGAAAGGAACCATCAGAGGTTCGGTGAAGGACGCCAAAACCAAAGAAGCGCTCATCGGCTGTACGGTTCGGATTGACGGTACACAACTTGGGTCAACAACTGATATCGAAGGGAACTTCAACGTCGCTAACGTACCGGCCGGTAACTACAACATTGTCATTTCGTACGTCTCGTACAAAAATAAATCGCTTGCCAACGTACGGATCGAATCAGGTAACACAACGGTCATTGATACGGAGCTGGAAGAAGAAGGCAAATCGCTCCAGGAAGTTGTGGTTCGGGCAACCCGCGCAACCAACACCGAAATCGCCGTTATCTCCGAAATCAAGCAGCTAAAGCCAATCGCGGTTGGTTTGTCGGCACAGCAGATTGTTAAGTCGCAGGACCGCGATGCGGCGGCGGCCATCCGCCGGGTACCAGGCGTTAGTATTGTTGACAACCGCTTTGTAATGGTTCGCGGCCTCGGCTCACGCTACAATGCCGTATTGATTAACGATGTCATTACACCCTCTACCGAAGTAGATACCCGCTCATTCTCTTTTGACTTAGTACCCAGCAATATCATCGACCGGATGATCGTCTACAAATCCGGTTCGGCAGAACTGCCGGGTGATTTTGCCGGTGGTGCCATTAAAATCTACACAAAACGTCGTCCGGATCAGAACTTTATGGACGTCGGCTTTACGGTTGGTTACCGTCCGATGACGACGCTGAACGACGCGCAGACCCACTCCCGTTCGGGCGCGAACTGGCTGGGCCTGTGGGGTGCCGATCAGCAGATTCCGTCTAGTTTCCCGTCAAAGGCCGCGACGTTTAATAACCAGAGTGCGCTGCAGCGGGCAGCCTATGCCAAACTGTTGCCAAACTCGTGGGGTCTGAACACAATTACTGTTTCGCCGGATCTGCGTTTTGCCCTGAACATGGGCCGCCGGTTTGATGTCGGAAATGTCCGGGTAAGTAACCTGACCAGCATCAACTATTCAATGACGCACCAGAGCGCCAATGTGAACTTTAATCTGTATCAGAACGGTCTGACCGCAAATGATCTTTTTGAACAGTATACTGATAACAGCTACGCCCGTCAGACCCGCTTAGGATTATTACATAACTGGACCCTGCGCTTCTCACCTGCGTTTGTTCTGGAATGGAAAACGCTCTTCAACCAGTTAGGCAATACAGAAACCGTGGCACGTAACGGTCAGAAAGTAGTAGATGGTTATGATGTGCGCAGCTACTCAGAGCGCTTCGAAAACCGGAGTATCCTGACAACACAAGTATCGGGTGAACATACACTGAACGAACTGACCAAGCTGACCTGGATCGCCGGTTATGGCTATACCGGCCGTTGGGAGCCGGACTGGAAGCGTGTTCGCTACCAGCGCGCAACCAGCGCAGCCGGCAATGAGGCATCTTTCCAGATTGCTGCCCCAGTTGACCCTAACCCGATCGACGTAGGCCGCTTCTACTCAAAACTGGGCGAGCGCGTGGCTACCTTTGCCGCCAACGGTGAGCATACATTCGGTAACCCGACCGACCGTGAGCCAAACCGCATCCGTTTCGGTGTCTACGGCGAAAAGAAAGACCGTGATTACTCGGCCCGCTTCTACGGTTACAACACCATCGGTAATGCCTCTGCCATTACACAGCAGTCTATCAACACGGTCTTCGATCTGAAAAATATTACCGGTCAGGACGGTGGTCTGTCACTCCGCGATGGTACAAAAGACCTTGACTCCTATCAGGGTATCAATAACTACGGCGCAGCTTACGTAACGGGCGATGTCTACTTCGGCCCGAAAGCAAACCTGACGCTGGGTTTCCGTGGTGAATACAACGACCAGGGCCTGAAAGCGACAGTCGCAAACGCAAACCGCCGCCTCGTTAATAACAAGGTCTTCAGCCCGCTGCCTTCGCTGAACTTTACCTACAAACTGGACGAGAAACAAAACCTGCGTTTTGCCTTCTCATCGACGGTAAACCGTGCCGAATTCCGCGAACTGGCGCCGTTCAGTTACTTCGATTTTAACCTCCTGGCCGATGTTCGTGGTAACACTGCCCTGAAAACGGCTAACATCCAGAACGTAGATGCCAAATGGGAACTGTACCCGACGCAGAATGAATTGATTTCGATTACTGCTTTCTATAAGCACTTTACAAACCCGATCGAAACGTTCCTGCTGCCAACCGGCAATGGCTTAGCTTACACTTTTACAAACGCAAAGTCGGCGCAGAACTACGGGGTTGAACTGGAGATCCGGAAAGGCTTCCCGAACGCATCCAGTGTGTTCCTGCAAAACCTGACGTTTGTCGGTAACGCATCATTCATCAAGAGCCGCGTAAATCTGGGTCAGTTTGTAACGGCTCCTGACCTGAGCGGTGCTACTCAGAACTACGATCTGACAGGTGTTGCCGACAAAGAGCGCGCACTGGCCGGTCAGTCGCCGTACCTGCTGAACATGGGTCTGTACTACAGCGATCCTAAGTCGAACTGGAATGCAAACCTGCTTTACAACGTATTTGGTCAGCGGATTTTTGCGGTGGGTAACGTGAACAGCCCGACCGTTTACGAAATGCCGCGTAACGTTGTTGACCTGAACATCAGCAAGCAATTCAAAAAGCAACTGGAAATCCGTCTGGGTATCCAGGACATCCTGAACCAGTATGTACGGTTTAGCCAGGATTTCAACCGCAACGGTAAAATCGACAGCGATGTGACATCAAAAACAGCTAACGCTGATCAGGATGTCCGGAAGTTCAAGCGGGGAAGCTACTTCACTTTGTCTGCGGTGTACACGTTCGGCCGTCGAACCATTATCCCATAAACCGCTCCGTCTGTAAAACGTATTGCAGGTCGGGCAGAACAGTCTAAAACAACCAAATCCGTTTATTTATGCAATTCCTCAAAAACTGGTCGTATTGTTTACTCGTTGTCACGGGCTTATTCATAGCCGTCTCGGCCTGTAAGAATGACAGCACGCCTGAGCCTGTATTGAACATTGACGCAATCTCGAATACATCAGCGCCTGTAGGAACTACCCTGACCATTACAGGGACAAAATTTGATCCGACGCCGGCGAATAATATAGTAAAGTTTGGCACCACACAGGCAACTGTAGTTTCGGCTACCAACACACAGCTGGTTGTACTGGTGCCTGCCGGTGCGCAGAATGGCCCGATCACGGTAACCGTAAATGGTGTAACCGTGAGCAGCACACAGGCATTCTCACTGAGCAACCGCCCGGTAATTACTGTACAGGGTGCCATCACGGCCAACACAACCTGGTCGGCTAAGAACGTCTATAAGATTCTGGGTTTTGTCTATGTCCGTAACGGCGTAACACTGACCATCGAAAAAGGTACTATCATCAAAGGTGCTCCGAAGGAAGAAGATCCGGCCGCATCCGGTAAAGGTGGTACACTGATCGTGCAGCCGGGTGGCAAACTGACCGCTATCGGTACGGCTGATCAGCCAATCGTATTTACATCAAGCAAGGCTATCGGTCAGCGGAACTACGGTGACTGGGGCGGTATCGTTCTGATCGGTAAGGCTCCGATTAACCAGCCGGGTGCAACCACATTCGAAGGCGGTATCGAAGGAACAACCGGTACGTATAACGAACCAACAGACAACTCAGGTACGTTGCAGTATGTGCGGATTGAATTCGGTGGTATCGCGCTGACTAACGCATCAAACAGCGAAATCAATGGTCTGACACTGTACGGTGTAGGCTCAGCGACAACAATTGACCACATTCAGGTTTCATACAGCGGTGACGACTCATACGAGTGGTTTGGTGGCACAGTAAACGCGAAATACCTGGTTGCTTTCCGTGGCTGGGATGATGACTGGGATACTGACTGGGGCTTCTCCGGTAAAGTTCAGTACGCCGTTTCACTGCGTGATCCTGAAGTAGCTGACCAGTCGGCGTCAAACGGATTTGAGTCAGATAACTTTACCGGTACGGGTGAACCGGCAACAGGCCCTAACGCAGGTCTGCCATTGACAGCTGCCGTTTTTGCTAACGTAAGCAACTTCGTATTCAGCGGTACGCCGTCGACAGCAACGGTTAAAGGTAGCGGTGGCTATCAGTCAGCGATGCACCTGCGTCGTAATACGTCGATCAGTATCTATAACTCACTGTTCGTAGGTTACCCGGAAGGGCTTCGTCTGGACGGTACAGCAACCGGTACACTGGCTAACATAAACAGTGGTGCACTTGACCTGAAAGGTATTGTACTGGCTAATGTCGGTACCGCATCAACAACGGCCGTACGCGGTGCAAGTGCGATCACTAACCAGCAGGCACAGGATTACTTTAACGCTGCTGCCCGTAAGAACCAACTGGTTGCTTCTGCTGATATTGCTACCCTGTTGCTGAACGCAGCCTCGTTTAACCTGACAGCGCCTAACTTCCTGCCGCAAACCGGTTCACCATTGCTGACCGGTGCCGTATGGGAAGGCAAAGGTGCCGATTCATTCTTCACGAAAGAAACATTCCGTGGCGCGTTTGGTACAACCAACTGGACAACCGGCTGGACCAACTGGAATCCACAGAATACTGATTACGATAAATAAACTCTTTTTTTAATTCATATTGGTGTCGCAGAAAAGCCGGGAGCCTTGCCCCCGGTTTTTTTTATACTATTCATAATCAATTATATAACTGCACAAAAAAAGCAACTTATCAAACGGTGGTAAAAGTGTTAGCTGTTACGCCGGGGTTTTCCGAATTTAGCTGATCAAAAACCAAATTATCCGACCTGATGCAAAGCCAATACCCGGAATCAGTAAACTGCTATCAGAATTTATCAGTACGGAGACGAATGTCTTCTTTTGTTAATGCGCTGGCAGCCATCGTAATGGCTGTACTGTTTTTATACGGATGTAAGAAAGAGGAGGATGTGCAGCCTGCACCGACCGTTGCCTGGACCCAGACAACCATGGAGGCAGCTGCCGGGCAGTTGATTACGATCGGTGCATCTGTCAGTGCGCCCGCCGGCCTGAAAACAGTAACCGTGACACGGAACGGTGCCGCTTTTGACAGCAAAACCTACACCACCGAAACCACGGCGGCCTACAGCGCCAGTTATACAGTACCCAAAACACAGCCATTAGGCTCACAACTGGTATTTACCATTGTAGCGCAGGATAATATGAGCCGGCTTTCGCAAACCAGTACGCTGGTCGTGACCATTACGCCGAAACCGGTCATCACCGTTACGGGTTCTATCACGACCAATACGACCTGGACCAACGACAAAATTTATAAGCTTTCAGGCTTTGTCCGGGTCGGTGCCGATCAGACCATCACCGGCAGCCCGTCGGCAACGGCTGTGCTGACGATTCAGCCGGGGACGATTATTCTCGGGGAGCGGTCAACACACGGTACGTTGGTAGTACAGCGGGGGAGCCGGCTGATGGCGGAAGGAACTGCCGACGCACCGATTATTTTTACGTCGGAACGCGAGCCGGGCCTGCGCGAGCCGGGCGACTGGGGCGGTGTGGTCCTGTGTGGCCGGTCAACGTTTAATCAGGACGGCTGGGGTGAACTGGAAGGTAATTACGGCGCCTTTGCGGGCGGCGGGCCGTCGCCGGTACTGGCCGATAATTCGGGGACGCTGCGCTATGTGCGGATTGAATACGCCGGCTACACCATTTCGCCGAATGCCGAAATTAATGGCCTGACACTCGGAGCGGTCGGTAGCGGTACGACGCTCGAATATGTACAGGTATCATATTCAGGTGATGATGCCTTTGAGTGGTTTGGCGGTACCGTAAACAGCAAGTACCTGGTGGCTTACCGGTCAATTGACGATGATTTTGATACCGATAACGGGTATACCGGCTACAGTCAGTTTGGCCTCGGGATTCGCGGCAGCATGCTGGCCGACGGGTCTGGCTCGAACGGATTTGAGTCGGATAACAACGCTGCCGGAAGCAGTGCATTGCCGGTAACCGCCGGGGTGTTTGCCAATTACAGTCTGATTGGTCCGAAAGCGGATGCCAACACGGCAATCAATGTGCAGTTTAACAATGGCATTCACCTGCGCCGTAATACGCGGCTGAAAGTGTATAACACCTTTGTTACAGGTTATCCGAACGGCTTGTATGTAGATCCGGCCGATGGCGGCAGTACGCTGACCAATGCGCTGAACGGCACTGTACTGCTGAACGGCGTGGTGCTGGCCGGGATTCAGAACTGGGGTTCAAACGGCTTCGGATTGGGCGCTGCAACATCACCGAGAGGTTATCCGGTCCGGAATGTAACCCTGTCGGCCACCGAAACGCCGTACAACATCGGCCTCCAGACGCCGACGCAGTGGTTTCTGGCGCAGACAGGCAACAAGATACTGGCAGACAACCTTACTACAGGCGTAACACCGGCCAGCATTGTTACCGGCCGGCCCTTGTTGACGGTAGCGTCAGCCGGAACATTGTTGAGCGGTTCGGCCACGTTGCCGACAAATGCCTTCCTGACGACAGCGGCCTATATCGGGGCCTTTGGCGCCACAACTGACTGGACAACCGGCTGGACAGAGTTTAACCCGCAGGTGCAGGCCTACCGTTAAGGACGGGTTTGCTTACCAAACAGGAGAAACGCAAGACTGCCGGCTGCGAGGAAAAGAAAGAAGTAGGTTGTTCTTGATAAAAGCGTTGATACTGAAGCTGTTTCGGAGGCCATATCGGTTGCAAAACGGGAGGCATGCGGGTACATGAGCTGATGTACAGCCAGCAGGCTTCCGGCAAAAATAAGTGTCAGTACAATTCTGATTTTATCTGAGGATATATTCATTTCTCTGGTATACTAACTGCTGATTGGGGGATTTCCGTTGACAGAAACGGCCTCTGATCAGCAGTTTTTTGTTTGAAGGCCGGAAGTTAAGCCCCATTTCCTCAAAAATTTATATAAAAATGACGCAATGGCAAGACTTTTAGCAAATGAGCGATATTAACCAAAAAACGCCTTTGTTTTATAGCTAACCTTAAACCGGTTACATTTCAGATGAAACACATCTCCTCCTTTCTGACGGGCATTATGAGCCTTTGGTTGATGATGAGTACCGTTGCGCACGCGCAGTCACCAACGCCGGTTGCCGCCAACGGCCGCCTGAAACTGGTGGGCCGCCAGTTATCGAATGAATCAGGGAAGGCCATTCAGCTGCGGGGAATGAGCTCCCACGGCTTGCAGTGGTTCGGACAGTGTTACACGGCCGGTGCGGTGCAGACACTGGCCACCCAATGGGGTGCCGACGTATTCCGGGCAGCCATGTATGTAGATGAGGGCGGGTATACCAGCAATCCGGCCGGTTTGCGGGCAACCGTCGACAACATTGTGGACTGGACGGAGCAGAACGGCATTTACTGCGTTATTGACTGGCATATCCTTAATCCCGGCGACCCGAACATTCATCTGAATGAAGCGAAGCAGTTTTTTCAGATCATGGCGCAGAAGCATGCCGGTAAAAAGCATGTGATCTACGAAATCTGTAACGAACCGAACGGGGTGAGCTGGAGTTCGGTGAAAAGCTATGCCGAGCAGGTGATTCCAATCATCCGGCAATACGATAGTGAGGCTATCATTCTGGTCGGTACGCCGAATTGGAGCGGTACACCGGGCGATGTCATCAGCAACCCGCTGACAGGAGCCAATGCCTACAATGTTATGTATACCTTTCACTTCTACGCCGGTTCGCACTACTCGCAGAACTACATCGACGATGTGCTGAAAAGTGTTCCGCTGTTTGTTTCGGAGTGGGGAACCAGTAACTATTCCGGCAACGGCGGCAATGACTACGTAAACGGACAAAACTGGATCAACCTGATGGCGGGGCAGAATTCCTCGGGAATCAAAGTAAGCTGGTGTAACTGGAGTTTCTGCGATAAAGATGAGTCGTCGGCTGCGCTGGCGCCGGGCGCATGCGGCAACAATGGCTGGAACAACACAAGCCAGTCCGGAACGTATGTAAAAAACTGGATACTGAGTCCGGCAGATGATTTCGGACCGGCCACACCAACGGTTGCCATCACCAGCCCGGCAAACAATGCCACCGCTGTTATTGGCTCCAATGTGGTGATTTCGGCCACGGTCAGCAATACCACGGCCACGTCGGTCGCGTTCTACAGCGGCAGCACGAAACTCGGCGAGGATACGACCGCACCTTATGCCTGGACCATTACCGGTATCGCGGCGGGTTTGTATACATTGACCGCGCAGGCTACCCTGCCAAACGGACAGACGCTTACATCAACGGCCGTACAGCTAACCGCCGTGCCTGCCCCGAACCAGATCCCGACCGTCTCCCTGACCGCTCCGTCTGCAAATGCCAGCTTTACGGCGCCCGCCCTCATTAACCTGTCGGCAGCGGCAGCCGATACCGACGGCAGTGTGGTTAAAGTGGAATTCTACAACGGCAGTACGAAACTCGGCGAGAGCACAAGCGCACCGTACACGTATGCCTGGACGAATGTAGCCGCCGGTTACTATACCGTATCCGCAAAAGCAACGGACAATCAGGGAGCTGTCGGTTCATCGGCGACGGTTAATATTATCGTCACCAATCCGGGTAGTTCGGGCGCCGATCTGATCGGGCCGGACTGTGTCAGTCTGAACGATAGTAAGGTCTATGAACTGAATCCAAACCTGTTGGTGAACGCGACCAATTTCTCATGGTGGAGTACAGGGTCGACCAGCAGCATCACCCCGACGCAGCCCGGCAAGGCAATGTTTAATTTCGGGCCTTATTTTTCCGGTGGACAGGTATGTGTCGGTGTAAATTATTCGGCTGCGCCGTGGTATCAGCAATTCTGTAAAACCGTAGCGGTGTGCTCAACAACCGTGACACCGCCTGCCAACCAGCCGCCGACGGTGACACTGCTGAGTCCGGCCGCCAATGCTACGTTTACCGCACCGGCCTCAGTGACGATCTCGGCTAATGCGGCGGATACAGACGGTACCGTCGCCAAAGTAGAGTTCTATAACGGCAGCACGAAACTCGGCGAGAGCACAAGCGCACCATATCAATTCAGCTGGGGTAGTGTGGCTGCCGGAACCTATACGCTGTCGGCAAAGGCAACGGATAATGCCGGCGCCGCCACCACGTCGGCTACCCGTACAATCACCGTTGTAGCGCCGGCACCACCCAATCAGGCTCCGACCATAACGCTGACCGGTCCCGCGGCCAGTACGACCTTTGCCGCACCGGCTTCGGTAACGATTTCAGCCAATGCTGCTGACAGTGACGGCATTGTCGCGAAAGTTGAATTCTACAATGGCACCACTAAGCTGGGTGAGACTACTACAGCGCCATACCGGTTTGTGTGGAGTAACGTGGCGGCGGGTAGTTACACGCTGTCGGCAAAGGCAACCGACAATGCCGGCGCCATGACCACATCGGGTGCTGTCACCATCAATGTGCTGACCGTTACGGTAACCCCGCCGACGCCGGCCACAGCCGATATTGTGGGGCCGGATTGTGTGCCGGTCAATGCCGTAACAACGTTTGAGTTAAACAGCACATATCTGGCCAATGCAACTAACTTTTCGTGGTGGAGCACCGGTTCAACCAGCAGTGTAACGCCGATCCAGCCGGGTAAGGTAAGTATCAATTTCGGGCCGTGGTTTACGGGTGGCGACGTATGTGTGGGAGTCAACTATTCTGCTTCGCCCTGGTACCGGCAGTTCTGTAAGCGGGTAAACAAATGTTCAGCAGGCGCGCGGGAGGCCATCGTGGAAGAAGTTCTGAACGTTGCTTATCCGAACCCGACCACAGACCGGTTTACGTTCGTGGCTGATGGCGACATTTATGCGCTGCGTGTGCTGGATATGCTCGGTGTAGAACGAAGTGTGCTGGGAAGTGCACAGAAAGGCGAAAAAGTACTGTTCGGCGACAATCTGAATGCCGGGCATTATCTTCTGGACATTCAGTACACAGCCGGCGGGCGACGGACCATCAAGCTGCTGAAAGCCGGCCGTTGAGCGGATAATCAATAAAAAAAAGGTAAAAAAGTAAGCCAAAGACTGCGAATGGGGGTTTATGCTAGCATGTGTTAGTGTAAACCCCTTTTTGCTTTGACAAAGAACCTGGCCTCACCGGATATTCTTTTTGGCGAACTGTTCAGGGATGTGCAGTTGAGCCGCATTTTTACGGATACCAAGACATTTGTGGACGCCGTTCCTATGTTGTCGCCTGATACTATTCTGATGCTGTACCGCGCCGAAAAAGAAAAGCCGGATTTTAATCTGGAGCAGTTTGTACGGCAGTATTTCCTGATTCCTGAATCAGCCACCAGCCATTTTGTGAGTGATACGTCGATGACGACAAAAGCGCACATCGAACGGCTCTGGGATGTGCTGACCCGACCGGCTGACCAGCTGGTTGAAGGCAGTTCCCGGTTGCCGCTGCCTCATCCGTATGTGGTGCCGGGCGGCCGGTTCCGCGAGATTTTCTACTGGGACAGTTACTTTACCATGCTGGGGCTTCAGCGTTCCGGCCGCAACGGACTGGTACGGGGAATGGTCGATAACTTTGCTTATCTGATTGATACCTATGGTTTTATCCCGAACGGAAACCGTACCTATTTCCTGACCCGCTCGCAACCTCCTTTTTTCGGATTAATGGTCGAATTGCTGGCTGAGATCGATGGTCCGGATGTGTTCTGCGAATACCTGCCGCAGCTCGAAAAAGAATATGCCTACTGGATGGCAGGTGAACAGAGCGAAGCAGCGGTAGCTGACCATGTGGTAAAGCCGGTAACCGGCGGTGTCCTGACCGGCCGTGTCCTGAACCGTTACTGGGATCCGACGCCTACACCCAGGCCGGAAGCATTCCGGGTTGAGACCGAATTAAAGCAGGAGGCTAATTTTCTGGAGGTTAATCCTGATGACATGTACCGTAATCTGCGGGCAGCGTGCGAATCGGGATGGGATTTCAGCAGCCGCTGGATAAGCGATGAACAGAGTATTCCCTACACGGAGACGGTTGATATTTTGCCGGTTGATCTGAACTGCCTGTTGTATTCCTATGAACGTACACTGGCCAGGGCGTTTACGCAGTGCGGGCAGGAAGCACAGGCAACGGTTTTTAACCGGAAAGCCGACGACCGGAAGCAACTGATTCAGCAGTTGTTCTGGGATGAGCAGGCCGGTTTTTACAAAGACGTCCGGATCGGAACGTTGCAGCCCACACCCGCGCTGACGCTGGCCGGGGTGTTCCCTTTGTTTTTTCAGATAGCTACGTTTGAACAGGCGCAACGGGTGCATGACCTGCTGGAACAGGAGTTCCTGCAGGCGGGTGGCTGGGTCACTACCCTCAAACAGTCGGGTCAGCAATGGGACTGGCCAAACGGCTGGGCTCCCCTGCAATGGATTGTCTATCAGGGATTACTGAATTACGGATTTACAACAACCGCCCGGAAAGCCCGCGACCGCTGGCTGATGCTGAACGATAAGGTATTTCAGGTAACCGGCAAAATGATGGAAAAATACAATGTCGTAGACGATGTACTGGTAGCCGGTGGTGGTAAATACCCGAATCAGGATGGCTTCGGCTGGACCAACGGCGTGTACATGGCACTGCTGCACAGCTGATCAACGGCGGAAGTCGAGATCCCAATACACACTCAGTGTAACGCCGTTATTCCGTTCCAGAACAGGCAGGCCGGTTGCCGGATCGGGTTCGGCATGCTGAACAAGCTGATTCAGAAAACCGCCCTCGAGCTTCAGGGATGGTGAAAACTGATAGCCAAGACCCAGAAAAATCCGGTTTTGGTCAAACACATCCAGCTGAACATTCGGCCCGAAACCAATGAACAGCTCATCGTAAGCCGTTGCGTACCACGTTGCTGTTTCCATGGTGGGTGCACCAAGCGGCAAGGCGCCGCGGATACGGTACCGGGCGCGGTTCTGGTACTGCCAGCCCAGGGATCTGCGTCCGCCTTCATCCGACCAGTTGCTCATCCAGCGTTGTTCGAGCCGGAAACGATGCGTGAGTTGCAGGCGACCGGCCGTTTGTTCCAGCTCAAGATCCTGATAAATCCGGTGCTCCGGATTGGGCACGCCCGCTTCGGATTCCGGGAAGCGTCCGTATGGAAATCCCAGCAGCAGGGTATAACCGGCCGATGCTTTGATGCGGTCGGTCAGGCTATACTGAAGTCCAACCCGGGCCAGGGATTGTTGCCAGCTCCGGATGAGGTCAATCCGCCGCCACTGGTATTCGGTATGGACAGCCCATTTATCCGACAGCTTGTGGTCACCGAAGTAGGCGTACCAGCCAATGAAATTGGGGTCGTGTATCCGGTTCTGGGCTGATACACAGCATGGGAGAAAGGGCCAGAACAGGCAGATGATAAGATAACGCTGATGAACAGACATGGATGGCGGCAGTGCCGGCTTGTTTCAGTAACAAAACCGGTAATGCAGCATCAGGGCTGAAAACCATATCGAAAGGGACTGAATACCTGGTAAGCCGGTTATTTAAGGACTCTCACTCAACAAATTACCGGTTTCCCCGTTTTTAGTCTTACTTTACCCCGGGAATGTTACAGACCATCGTGAACAATAAAACCTATGCAAGTACAACATAGATGGAAACGGGAAGCCGCTGTGCTTCTGACTGCCGCAACGATACTGGGCAGCGGCCTGCTGCCTGCAAAAGGACAGGGAGCCGCGGCTGTCCGGACGGATACGGTTAAGGCCGGTCCGTACGATATGGGCAAAATGTGGACGTTCGACAGTCCGCCGAAAGATTACTTTGCCAAAACGTACGGTTTCAAACCGGATGACAAATGGTTTGAGGAGACACGGCTGGCCTCGCTTCGGTTTGCCGACTACTGCTCCGCGTCGTTTGTGTCGGCGAGCGGGCTGGTCATGACCAACCACCACTGCGCCCGTGAATCCGGCACGGGAGTAGCCCGCAAAGGGGAAGACCTGAACAACACCGGTTTTTATGCCAAAACACTGGCTGAGGAGCGCAAGGTGCCCGGCCTGTTTGTCGATCAGCTGGTGAAGATCGAAGATATTACCAAACGGGTGCAGGATGCGATGGGAACCGGCTCAGAGCGGGAGCAGCTGCGTGGCCGCGAGCAGGCATTTGCCGCCATCAAACAGGAATACACCGCCCGCGCCGACTGGAAGGGGCTGGAGCTGCAAACCGTTACATTTTACAACGGTGGGCGCTATGCATTGTATGGATTCAAGCGGTATACCGACGTACGGCTGGTGTTTATGCCCGAGTTGCAGCTGGGCTTTTTCGGCGGTGACCCCGACAACTTTACCTATCCACGCTATGCCTTCGACTGCTCGTTTTTCCGGGTATACGACAATGGTAAACCGTTGCAGACCAAACATTTCTTTAAGTTTAATACCAACGGTGTCCGTGAGAACGAGCCGATTTTTGTGATCGGTAATCCCGGCAGCACCGAGCGGCTGAAAACGGTTGCCGAACTAGAATTCGACCGTGATCTGAAAATTCCGTACATCCTGACCCTGATCCGGAACCGGTCGGCGGCGCTTCAGGCGTATAACGCAACCGCTAAAAGTGACAGCATCCTGAACGAGATTTTCAGCTTTGAAAACAGCTACAAAGCCTACAGCGGTCAGCTCGATGGGTTGCGCGATCCGTATTTGCTGGCCCGTAAAGCCGCTTTTGAACGACAGTTTAAGGCCGATGCCCTGCTGGGGCAGTCGGCAAAGCGGGAGGCGCAGGTCGGCGGAAGTTCAGCGGCAAGCGGTGTACCGGCTGCGGGCAGTACAGCAACGGGTGGCACAGCTACCGGCCGGGCCGATGTCTGGGCTGATATGGCAGAAAACGTAGCGGCTATGCGGCAGGTGTTCAACGATAATACCTATCTCTCGCCCAACCCGCTGGCGCGGGGTGAATTGCTGACGTTTGCGCATTTACTGGCACAGTACGGAGAGTTTTTTCTGGCCCAGCCGCGGCAGGCGGAACGCATGCGGACCATGCTGGAAATGCCGGAGGTCGCCAGCCGGTCTCTGGAAGAAAGTTACCTGGCAGCCCATTTAGCCGAAGCGCAGGCCGCGCTTGGGAACGACGATCCGTATGTAAAAGCAGCGCTGACGGGTGAAAACGGGCAACTGCGGACGCCGAAAGAAGCAGCGGCATACCTGCTCCGCTCGACAAAGCTGTTTGACAAAGCGTTTGTCGAAGACCTCATTACACGGGGCGGGGCCATCACCTCGTCGACCGATCCGATGCTGGTGCTGGCGCGGGCGGGACAGAAACGGTATGATGCCGCCAGCCAGAAAATGCAGCAGGTCAATGCCCGTCAGGAAGTGCTGAGCAGTCAGCTGGGGCGGTATGTGTATGATGTGTATGGTAACAACGTACCGCCGGACGCTACCTTCTCGCTGCGGATCAACGACGGCATTGTGAAGGGCTATCCGTACAATGGAACGGTCGCGCCGGTCATCACTACCTTTGCGGGGCTGTATGACCGTAATTATTCGTTTGGCGATAAGTACCCGTGGAGCCTGCCTGCCCGCTGGAAAAATCCGCCGGCCGAGCTGCTGAAGCAACCGATGTGCTTTATTACGACCAACGATATTATCGGCGGCAACTCCGGCAGCCCGATGATCAACAAAAACCGGGAAGCCGTCGGGCTGGTTTTCGACGGCAATATGGAGAGCCTGCCAGGCAGTTTCATTTTTGTGCCTGATAAAAACAGAAGTATTTCGGTGCATGCCGGCGGGATGGTGGCCGCCATGCGCTACATCTACAAGGCCGACCGCCTGATTCTGGAACTGACCACAGGGAAATAACCGTGGATGCAGCCCATACGAGCCGGCGTTTCCCTATGGAATCATTCATAAGGAAACGCCGGTTTTGCATACAGGGGCGAAGAATCTTAGTAATGTTGCTTATTTTACGTTAGGATTTGAAAAAGCAGGAAAACAAAACACATGAATTATATTGAATTGTCGCTGACACTCTCGCCCGATTATACCGATATCCTGATGGCAGAGTTGGGAGAGCTTGGTTTTGAATCATTTGTTGAGACCGACGAAGGGCTGTTGGCATATGTTACCGAAGACCTGTTCGACGAGGCAGCTATTCAGGAAGTTATCGCGAAATACGCGGAGCTGACTGCAATAGCCTATCAAGCCAGTTCGTTAGAGAAAAAGAACTGGAATGCCGAGTGGGAACAGAATTACGAACCCATTACGGTGGGCGAAAATCTGGTCAGAGTGCGGGCGTCGTTTCATGAGCCGGATGCTGCGTTTCAGCATGAACTCGTGATTAACCCGAAAATGTCGTTTGGCACCGGCCACCACGAAACAACTTCCATGATGCTGGAACACCAGATGAGCATTGAGCACGCCGGTAAAGCCGTGCTGGATGTGGGTTCGGGGACCGGTATCCTGGCGATTCTGGCCGCTAAAATGGGGGCCTCGCCGGTAGTTGCGTTCGACATTGAAGAATGGGCCGTGGAAAACGCCGTCGAAAATGCAGCGCTGAACGACCATCCGGAAATCCGGGTCTTTCAGGGAACCATCGCCGATGTTGATCCGGCCGACCGCTATGACATTGTGCTGGCCAATATCAACCGCAACGTGCTGCTGGTCGAAATTCCGGCGTATGTGGGGTTACTTACTGACGGCGGCTACCTGTTTGTCAGCGGGTTTTATGAGTACGATGCGGCCGATATTCAGGCCAAGGCTACTGAATCGGGTATGGAACTGGTCCGCTCACTGACGAAAAACCAATGGTCGTCGCTCGTCTTCCGGAAAGCATAACAAAAGCCCGTTGGGCAACCTTAATTGATCGATCACAAACGGGCTGGCCTGCGGGTCGGCCCGCGTAGTTGAATACAACAGATGCGGTTTATGAAACGTGTTTACCTGCTTTTGCTCGCAAGCTGGCTGGCTGGCTCAATGGCCTTCGCACAAGCCATTAAACTTTCCGAAAATCCCGACCAGTTCCTGACTGATCTCCAGAAACTGATGGCCACCGGCGGGCCTGTGGCCGCAAAGGCCCAGAAGGATCTGGAGTCGCTTTGGGCCGACAACCGGTTAAGTCAGCCGCAAAAAGAGCGGATTATCGCGTTAAGCCGGAAAATGAACACAAAGCGCTACCAGCCGGCGACCCATTTCGCCCCGTTTTTTCAGGCGCTTTATCATGCGTTGTATACCCAGAAAAACGTCTCGCCGCCCGATATTGATAACCTGATTCTGGTGGCCGAAAAGCAGTTCGACGCCAACGATCCTAAGGCTTTTACGCGGGTAATGGAAACGGCGCGGCTGTTTCTGGAACGGCGGTTATTCTACAGCAGCAACTACAACAAGCTCTATGCAGAGGGTGGTACGTTCAGCTTCCGGTACATTGAGGCGAACGCCACGGCACCGGCCAATGGTACCGTTACCGACCCGCTGACCAATACCGGTTCGGCCGCTACGCGCGTGCTGGACGATGACGGTTGGGGTACCCCGCCCAGTCAGCGAGATACGACCCAGCCTAAACAGTACGGCAATGTGTTTATTCCGCAAAAACGGGCGCTTCCGGCCGTAACAGGTCCGGTGCTGACGGTGAAGGAGGTCTTTCTGGCCATTGTTGCCAACGGCGATTCGGTTATTGTGTCGAATACCGGCGGTGATCTGCTGCTGAAAGACGGGGTATTTGTCGGAAAAGACGGTAAGCTGACATGGGACATTGCCGGTCGTTCGGATATTTCGGTGACCCTGGCCGACTATGCAATGGTAACCATGAACCCGCGCTTGTCAGCCGACGATGTGACGCTGAATTTTGACAAGGCAAAACCCATCAAAGGTGTACTGGAATACGTGAGTAAAAAACGGGTTGCCGGTCAGGCCGCCCAGTATCCGCGGTTTGTGTCGTGGCAGAACAACGTAACCATTCCCGACCTTGGTCCTGATATTGAGTACCGGGGGGGGCTTGCCTTGATCGGTGTACAGGTGGTCGGGGCGTCGGCCAGCGGGCAGCCGGCGGTACTGCTGGTAAAACATGCCGGTAAACCTGCTTTTAAAGCGAGCAGCCGCCGGTTCGAATTCAGCGACTCGCTCATTACAGGGAATGCCGTACAGTTTGTCGGCTACATTCAGCCGGCCGATTCGGTTACGCACCCGGCCGTGCAGTTTAAGTATTCGAAACCGCAGAAAATTGCGTGGCTGAACCGCGTTGACCGGACAGGTTACGGGCAGGTTCCGTTTGCCGATTCATACCATAAATTCTACATTCAGCCGGAGGTAGTACGCTGGGATCTTGGTCGCCAGAAGGTTGACTTTTACCAGGTTGGGGCCAAACGTGAGGTGCCGGTGCGCTTCGAATCCTATGATTACTTCCATCCGCAGCGCTATTCCGACCTGTCGGTAGATTACGGCTACCACCCGCTGCAGCTGATCGGTAACTACATTACCGTTAAGAAAACGCAGAGCTTCTTCCCTGAGGATATTGCACAGTTTGCCAAAGTGAACCCGGGCACAATGGCCGGTACGCTGGACCGAATGGTGCAGGAGGGGTATATCGACCGGGAAGCCAACGGAATGATGCACCTGAGCCGCAAAGGCATATTGTATGTATTGGCCTACAACGACAAAAAAGATTACGATAACTTCCAGGTTCAGTCGTACTTCAACTCAAACGATAGTGTTAAGAATGCGACGATTAACCTGAACG
>NZ_CAMFHL010000085.1 GCF_945952095.1 uncultured Arsenicibacter sp.
TCGAATCCGAATTGCTTTCACTCACTTATGGAATCAAAATTCGGGATGACTCATGAATCGTCTGGCGGCCGTCAGACTACCGGACGATTATACCATTTATATTCATTCCAGGGCTTCAAACAAAGCCATATCTTTTGCTTCTTCTTCAATATGTCATCATCCTTGAAGGAACCACCTGCATTGATTAAGGCCCGGATTAATGACTCAACTGCATAAAACTGATTACTTTCCTGCCGGATTTCCATCTGATGCCTCGTTACGGTGAAATCAATCACATAAAACCAACAATCAAAACTTAGTGACTGAATGTGATTATAAGCCTTTAATTTATCGCGTTCAACGGCTGATTCTGTATATCGGGCATCCTGAAAGAGAGCAACTTTATTATCCTGAATCTGCCTCACAGGCTTATGATCCTCACACAATATATTGGTTATATCAGTCAGGCTCGCCGGATAAAGTAAGTGTAGACGAGCAACTATACCCAGTGGATATCCGGTTATTTTTTTATACGATTCAGCAATGGCAGCCATTGGCGGGAGACCATCATCAAAATATACCGATGTACGTACCAATCCCATTTTTACTGTTTTTTGCTTGAATAAATACCTTCCGGGAAGTTTTAAACTTCCCGGAAGGTAAACGTAAACCAGGTAAGCGCTAACAAAAACTCCCCGAGGGTTTTGAACCCTCGGGGAGGTATACCAGGCCAAATCAGGCCGATGCCTTATTTTTTCTCAGCCAGTGGTTTCTGGCCTTCGTACTTGTCTTTGTAGATTTTGTACAGGCGCTTGTGCTTGTCGTCAAGGTCGACGGTGCGGCCCTGGATATACACCTGCTCCACCACGTTGGTACGCATGTCGAGCGCATCGCCTTTTGACACAAACAGGGTCGCGTGTTTGCCTTTTTCCAGCGTTCCTACCACGTTGTCGACACCCATGATCTTCGCCGCGTTGGCCGTAATCATTTTCAGGGCCTCTTCACGGTCGGTTACGCCGAAGCCGGCTGCCGTACCCGCCAGGAACGGCAGGTTACGCGTCCGCCACCACTCTTCGTTGTAGCTCAGCGCTACCGTTACACCAGCTTTCTGGAGGATACCCGGCATTTTGTAGGGCAGATCCACGTCTTCGTCCTGCCGGTTCGGCAAACGGTGCAGCGGGCTCAGAATGACCGGGATGCTGTTGTCTTTCAGAAATGACGCCACGCGGTGAGCTTCGTCGGCACCGACCATCACGATTTTCTGCACACCGGCTTCCTTCGCAAACTTCACCGCTTCGATGATGTCCTTTGCGTAATCGGCGCGGATGTACAGGTTGCTGGCTCCCGAAAACAGACCGCGCATGGCCTCAAACTTGAGGTTGATCGGCGTTACCGTTTTCTGGGCCGCATAGGCTTTGGCCTCCGAGAATGTCGCCAGCAGGCTGTTGATCGCGGCTTCGCGGCGGCTGTTTTTCCGCAGGCCTACCGAGAAATCTTCGAAGTTGAACTCGCGGCTGTAGTAGCCCGGCCAGTTGAGCCAGATACCGTCGTCTTTCTTCAGCACGGCATCTTCCCAGTTCCAGCCATCGGTCTGCATGATTGACGAACTACCGGAAATCGTACCACCCAGCGGCATGGCCTGCGTCAGCAGAACACCATTATTCCGGATTGTCGGGATGACTTCCGAATCGGTGTTGTAGGCAATCAGGGCGCGGATGTTCGGGTTAATTACGCCGACCTCGTTGAAGTCGAGCGTGGCCCGAACTGATGCGTATTCCTGCAAACCAACCGTTGCGGCCGGTGAAATCAGCCCCGGATACACGTGTTTGCCCGAAACGTTGATGACCGACGCTCCGGTCGTCGGCGTGTTGGCATCGCCGATGGCGGTGATGATGCCCTTGTCGAACACAATGACGCCGTTGTTGATGACCTGACCGGTACCGACGTGAATGGTCGCCCCTGTCAGGGCAATCGCCCCTGCCTGCGGTTTGGCCGCCGGCGGATTCTGTGCATACGCCCGACCAAGCGCAGCAACGGTTAATATGGTTAAAACTATCTTTTTCATCTGTGATTAAAGTGCGAAAGCGTGATAAACTGCGCGCAGCGATTACTTCTGCTCCGCTTCCTGATGTTCTTCCCCTTCGGCCATTACGCCTTCGATGTCTTCGCAATGGAACATCCGCTGGCGACGGAATGTCGGCCGCTGCGTCTGTGTACCACCGGCTTTAGCCGTCAGCATTTTCTGGATCAGCCGGGCACGCTCTTTCGACAGGTCTTCGCGCTTGCGGTCTTCGTCCTGTAAGTCAAAGTAAACCGTACCTTCGATGATTGTTTTTTCCGGACGGGCATAGATCGACAGCGGGTTGTTGTTCCACAACACTAAGTCAGCGTCTTTGCCGCTCTTGATACTACCCATGCGGCTGTCGAGGTGCAGCAGTTTGGCAGGGTTCAGGGTCACCATTTTCCAGGCTTCTTCTTCGCTCAGGGCACCGTACTCAACCGTTTTAGCCGCTTCCTGATTCAGGCGGCGGGCCATTTCGGCATCATCTGAGTTGATCGATACCACGATACCCTGACGGTGCATCAGCGCCGCGTTGTACGGAATCGCGTCTTTTACCTCCATTTTATACGCCCACCAGTCGGCAAACGATGAACCGCCGACACCGTGTTTCGCCATTTTGTCGGCTACTTTATAACCTTCCAGAATGTGAGTAAACGTGTTTACACGGAAGCCCAGCGAGTCAGCTACTTTCAAAAGCATGTTGATTTCTGACTGTACGTAGCTGTGGCAGGTGATAAACCGCTTTTTGTTCAGGATTTCGGCAAGGGCATCCAGCTCGATGTCGCGGCGTGGCGGCACGGCAGCCGCTTTTTCCTTCGCCGGCAGGCTGTTGTATTTCTTCCAGGCGTTATCGTATTCGCGGGCACGGTAGAAATGATCGAAGTACACCTGCTCAACCCCCATCCGCGTCTGCGGGAAACGGGTCAGCTGGTTCGGGTTCGGGTAGTTCGCCTGTTTTACGTTTTCACCCAGGGCAAACTTGATGAAGCCATCGGCGCCTTTGATCAGCATTTCTTCCGGCGACGCACCCCACTTCAGTTTTACCAGCGCCGACTGACCACCGATTGAGTTGGCCGAGCCGTGCAGCAGCTGCGACGCCGTGACACCACCCGCCAGCTGCCGGTAGATGTTGGCATCTTCTGAGTTCACAACATCGCTCATCCGTACCTCCGCCGATGACGTCTGACCGCCTTCGTTGATCGAGTACAGGGCAATGTGCGAGTGTTCGTCAATAATACCCGATGTCAGGTGTTTGCCTGTACCGTCGATTACCTTAGCACCGGCCGGAGCCGTCAGGTTTTTACCAACCTGCGCAATTTTGCCGTTCTGTACCAGTACGTCGGCATTCTGCATGATACCGTCTGTTTCGTTGGTCCATACCGTCGCGTTTTTGATCAGCATCACCTCCGCCTTTGGTTTTTCCGGATTACCGAAGCCAATGAACGGATAGATTACCTTGCCGAGTTCCGGTTTACGGGCCGGACGGGCCGAGTCAGCTTTCGCTACATTTTCGCCGGCACGAACCGCCGTCCAGTTAATGCGCTGACCGTTTGGCAGATCGCCGTCACCTTTCAGAGTCGAGCCGTCGCGGTAGCCGGTCAGGCGGGTTGTGCCCGGATTACGGCGGTCAAGCTGTACCTGCATCGAAATCAGGTCATTGGCTACCGACACTTTCGGCGTAATTTTAATGGTATCGCTGGCCACTACCTGATACTCCAGCTTATCAGCTGATTTACCGGTAATGTTCAGTTTCAGGTTTGAGCGGTTACCGATCGTCAGGTTATACGTACCCCGCAGGTCGGCCGTCGGCTGCGACGTTACGATGTACTGCTTGCCCTGAATCCAGTTTTCCAGAATCGCATTGGTTGCGCTGAACAGGTTGTCGGAAGTAATGATGAAGTTAGCCACCTTGCCTTTTTGCAGCGTACCGATCTGTCCGTCGGCCTTGATCAGCTTTGCCGGAGCCGTAGTCAGGGCTTCCAGCGCCTTCTGCTCCGACAGACCATATTCGATGGCTTTGCGAAGATTGGCCCAGAACTCGGTTTTGTTACGCAGTCCGGCGGTTGTCAGGGCGAAATTGATACCTGCACCAGCCACCACACCCGCGTTTGCCGGTGCCATTTCCCAGTGCTTCATTTCGGCCAGCGACACGTTGTCGGCATCCCAGGCGTCTTCTACATCGAATGCCTGCGGGAAGCTCACCGGAATCAGCAGTGACGCGTTGGTACCTTTTACCTCGTCGATCCGCTGGTATTCGTCGCCGCCGCCCTTGATGATAAACTGCACACCAAATTCGTCACCGATTTTGTCGGCGCGCAGAATACCCAGCCGGTCAGGCGCTTCGAAGAACGCAGGCAGGCCGTTCAGCTTATTCAGGGCTTCGAGCGACAGGTTCATCTGCTCTTTATTGCCGCCTTTTTTATACCAGTCAGCATCGTAGAACGCCTGACGTAGCAAGGCAACCGACCCCATCGGCGAGTTCGGATAGGCCTGTGTCGAGGTGCCTTTGCTGAATGAATAGTGCGATGAAACGGTCTCGCGCAGGACGATTGAATTTTCCCGCTCATCGGCCAGCGTCACCAGCACCCCGCTACCCCGGGCGATGCCATCGTGCGGATGGGCCAGTACCGTACCGAAACCCAGTTTCCGGAGTTCATCGGCTTTCGTGCTGTTGGCTTTAAACAGCAGACTGGCACTTACTTCCGGCTGAACCGCCTGGTTCCAGTAGTAAGGGCCTTTTTTATTAGATTCATACTGAGGCGGTCCGCCCATACCACGGCCACGGCCACCGGCAGCGCCCTGCGGCGGCTCCGGCATACCGTAATCAGAATCCAGATCGATCAGGGCCGGATAGATCCGTTTGCCTTTCAGGTCTTTCACAACCGTACCGGCAGGGATAGTCACGTTGGTGCCTACGGCTTCAATGACGCCTTGCCGGATTAGTAATGTTGCATTGGTCAGGGTTGTTTGTGGGTCTACCACGATGGTTGCATTCGTGAATGCATAGAGGTTAGGCCGCTCGTCGGCTACGCCGTTGTTAGGGAACGTAGTCTGCGCCCATCCGGGAGCCGACAGACCAGCAGCAAGCAGCAACGTAAGTACTACTTTTTTCATAGAAACAGTTTTGATGAATAGGTACTCCGGTAAAAATACAAAAGGGATTCCAAATGATTGTTGTTATACCAATGATGATTTGGCAAATCCCTGTAATTAACAAATTTATCCTTAGTTTATACTTATTTTCTACCAAGCTGGTTAATAGCGTACAATAACGGGGAAAGCCCGGACAATTTGCCCGGGCTTTCCCCGTTAGAACCTACTGATTATTTTGTTGAGCCTGCCTGCTGACAGGCATTTACGGACAGGCCGTACCCGTCACAATTACTGTACGCTGGTCCTGACTTAGCCCGCCGCACGGATTGATGTAATACGCCGTGTAGGTATACGTACCAGGTTTCGTGATTGTCGCCGTGGTCGCAAACGGATGGGTACCGCCATTCCTGTACACCGTGCTGAACACATACCCGCCCAGTCCCGTAATTTCAAACCGGTCACCGATGCCCGTACCCGTGATCCTGACCGAGCACGAACCAGCGCCCAGCACGCCCGACACCACCGCCTGTGTGGCCTGTGCTGTCAGCACGCTGTTGACGATCACGGTAGCACTGGCTACCGCCGTACAGCCCGACCCGTTGGTTACCGTCACCCGGTACACGTCCGTCATCACTGGCGTCAGCGACAGCACCGGACCCGTTGCTCCCGTCGACCAACGGTAACTGCTGCCGCCCGCCGCGGTCAGTGTCGTTGACTGGCCGGCACACAGCGTCAGGTTACCGCTGATGGCTGCCGTCACGGCCGGATTCACCGATACCGTCACACCTGTAACCGACCAGCAGCCTGATCCGTTGCTCACCGTCACGGAATAGGCCGTCGTGCTCACCGGAGAAACCGTCACCGATGCCGTGTTTTCGCCCGTCGACCACAGATACGTGCTACCACCCGAGGCCGTCAGTTGGGTACCGGTTCCTGCGCAAATCGTCAGGTTACCACTTACCGTGGCCGTCACCGCCGGATTCACCGACACCGTTACACTGGTCACCGACCGGCAACCCGTTGCGTTGGTTACGGTCACTGAATACGCCGTGGTGCTCACAGGTGCTGCCACCAATGAGGCACTCGTACTGCCCGTCGACCACAGATAGTTCGTTCCCTGATCACCGCCCATGTCCGAAGCCGTCAGCGTCGTGCTGCCTGCCGTACAGATGGCCAAACCGCCGCTGATGGCGGCCACCGCCGCCGGATTCACCAACACCGTCACGCCTGTCATCGAAGCGCAGCCCGAGGCGTTGGTTACCGTCACCGAATACGCCGTGGTACTGGCAGGACTTACCACAATGGCAGACAAACTTGCTCCCGTCGACCACAGATAGCTCTCCCCGCCCGTAGCGGTCAGCGTCGTACTCAGGCCCGGACAAATGGTCAGCGTTCCGCCGATAGTAGCCGTTGCCGCCGGATTGACCGTCACCGTCACACTCGTGGTTGACTGGCACCCCGCCCCGCTGCTGACGGTAACGGAATATGCCGTTGTACTCACCGGTGCAACCACCAGATCGGCCGACACGGCACCTGTTGACCATAACACCGTCGGGGCACCTGAGGCTGTCAGCGTCGTGGACTGCCCCTGGCAAATCGTCAGGTTACCGCTGATACCTGCCGCCACCGAAGCGTTGACGCTCACCGTTACCGAGGTCGATGCCACACAGCCGGAAGCCGTAACGACCGTCAGCGAGTAAGCGGTGGTGCTGGCCGGCGAAACCACCACCGCCGACAGGCTTGATCCTGTTGACCACGTGTAGCTGGTGCCGCCCTGAGCGGTGAGTGTGGTTGACTGGCCCGGGCAAATCGTCAGGCTACCGCCGATGACCGCTGTTGCTGCCGGATTGACCGTAACGGTCACCATCGTTGCGGAGGCACAGCCCGAGGCATTGGTCAGGGTCACCGAATACGCGGTTGTACTGGCCGGAGAGACCACAATCGCCGACAGACTTGTCCCGTCCGACCAGCGGTAGGTCAGACTTTGTCCGCCCGTCAGGTCAGTTGCGCTTAGGGTTGTGCTGAATCCCGGACACACCGACAGGTTACCGGCCACACTGACCGTCACCGCCGGATTCAATGAAACGGTTACGCTGGTTGATGAATAGCCGCCGAATGCATCGGTAATCGTCACCGAATACGCGGTTGTACTAACGGGCGAGACCACGACAGCGGTTGTGCTTTCGCCCGTTGACCAGTGATAGGTCACATTCGGCCTGTTAGCCAGATCCCTGGCGGTCAGTGTGGTACTACTACCGGCACACACCGACAGGTTGCCGCCAATCTGCGCCGTAACGGCCGGTACAACCGTAACCGTTGCGCTGGTTTCAGAGACGCATCCCGACGCATTGGCCACCGTAACGGAGTACGCCGTCGTACTGACCGGGTTCACGGTAATGGCCGATGTGCTTTGTCCCGAACTCCAGGTAAAGGCCGTACCGCCCGAAACGGTCAGGGTCGTACTCATCCCAACTGAAATTGTCTGCGAGGCCGGTACGATGGTCAGTGACGGCGGACCGCTGATCAGTACATTGTTGGTTTGGGCCGTACAACCGTTCGGCATTGTCACCATAACCTTATACGTACCGGTTTCGGCCGGTGTGTAGGTCAGTTTTGCCTCGCCGGACTCCCATTTCTGGATGCGGTTATTTCCTCCGTCGGCGATATACATGGCACCGGCCGCATCAAAAACAAGACCGATTGGGTACAGTAACTGACTGGCATCCGCCCCGCCAACGCCACCGGCAACGGTTACACCGGCAGTTGCGCCCGGCAGCCATTTCTGAATCCGGTTATTATTCTGGTCGGCAACATAAACCGCACCGGCCGCATTCACATACACACCTGAAGGATAATCGAGTTGCCATGCCGACGTCCCTGAATTACCACCTTGACCGGCTACTACAGTACCACTGGTTGCTCCGGCTGCCCATTTGACCACGCGGTTATTGCCCGCATCGGCGATATACATCGTACCGGCGGCATCGACAAAAATCCCGGCCGGGGAGCTTAACTCTCCGTTTGCCCCTGCGACAGTGGTACTACTGGTTGCACCGGCTGCCCATTTCTCTACTAAACCTGTACCTTGATCAACGACATACATTGCCCCGCTGGCATCAACAAATACAGCCGACGGGAAAATTAAGTCTCCGTTTCCACCAGCTACTGTAATGCCGCTGGTTGCACCAGGCAACCATTTCTGGATACGGATATTATTCTGATCGACCACATAAACAGCCCCGCTGGCATCAACAAACACACCCGCTACGCCATCCAGAGACTTATCGTCACTACCAGCTACCCCATTCCCGGCCACAACGGTACCGCTGGTGGCGCCGGGCGCCCATTTAACCACCCGGTTATTCGTGTAATCGGCGGCGTAGATATTACCGGCCGCATCCAGACAAACCCCTGCCGGAAAGCTCAGGTGTTCGGTATCATCACCCTGATTACCGGCCGGATCTCCGGCAACCGTCACACCTGCCGTTACCGCTTCGGCTTTGGTGGTATGTACGAGTGTTGTCCCTTTGTACCAATCCGCCTGACTAATGAGCTGACTGCTCGACAAGGTAAGGCTAGTTACCCCCACGCAACTGGCGGCCCCGGTATTGGTCAGGCTGAGAACCGGTGTATTGCACGATGTCACACTGATCGTAGCTGTGGCTGTCCCTGAGCACGCGCCTGTTGTCCCAGTGACTGTGTAGATGGCCGTCCCGACAGCCGGTGAAACGACCAGCGTGGCACTGGTCGAATTATCCGGCCACCGGTATGCCAGACCATTATAAGCCGTAAGCGTAACGCTCTGCCCTTCAGTAATGGTTTTCGAGGCCGGCACGACTGTAACATTCGGTGTTGCTCCGATGGTCAGTGAAGACGTAACCGCAGTACATCCGGCCGTACTGGTGACGCGGGCGGTGTAGTTGCCACTTGTCTGCGGCGTAAACCCGGCATTAATTGGTATAGAACGCCATTTCTGAATCCGGTTGTTTCCAATGTCAGTGACATAGACCGATCCGGCAGCATCGACAAAGACATTTACCGGTGAATTAAAGCCATACGCATCGGTGCCATAGCTATTCCCACCGGCCACAGTCGTTCCGCTGGTGGCACCGGCCGCCCATTTCTGCACCCGCTGGTTGGTCATGTCTGCCACATAAACGGCATCACTGGCATCGACAAAAATACCGCGCGGGCTATATAACTGTGTGGCGTACGAACCTCCCCCGTTGCCACCGGCTACGACCGTTCCGCTGGTGGCAACGGGCGCCCATTTGACCACTCGTTCATTGGCTGCATCACTGACAAAAACAGCACCGGCGGCATTAAGGTATAAGCCAATCGGGTTGTTGAGCTGGTTGAGGGCATTGCCTTTGCCATTCCCGCCTGCAACGACTGTACCGCTCGTAGCGCCGGGTGCCCATTTCATGACCCGGTAGTTATTAAAGTCGGTGATGTACACATTACCGGCTCCATCCACATATAAGCCTTCCGGACCATTTAACTGATTCGCTGCACTTCCGGAGCTGTTCCCGCCGGCAACGACGGTACCACTGGTCGCTCCCGCTGCCCATTTCATAATCCGGTTGTTATCCCGGTCGCCGACATACACGGCACCGGCAGCATCCACAAAGACCAGGTTCGGTTTATTGAGCTGATTAGCCCCGCTGCCAGATCCGTTGCCACCGGCGACGGTAACGCCGGTCGTCGCACCCGCCGTCCATTTCACCACCCGATGGTTGTTGAAGTCAGCCACATACACGGCTCCGGCGGCATCCACATAAATGCCCCCCGGCAAATCCAGCTGATTCAAGCCGGCACCCTGTCCGTTGCCCGCCGCGGCCGTCGTCGCCGTGAAGGCATAGGCCGAGCTCACCAGTGTGGTGCCGTTATACCAGCTAACCCGTAAGGGTACCTGATCACTGAGTACCGTCAGACTCGCCACACCAATGCAGTTCGCAATCCCTGTGTTGGTAAGGCTTACCGACGGAGCCACACAAGCGGGCGCCACCACCGTAATGCTGCTCACCGCCAGACAACCGCCGGAGAGTCCCGTCACCGAATACACATTCGGCGTATTAACAGAAACGGATGCGGTCCTGGCACCCGTACTCCATGTATAACTATCGGCCCCGGTGGCCGTCAGGGTTGCCCGCTGATCAGGACTTACGGTCAGAGACGGGCTGGCGGAGATGGTCAGGGCAAATGATGAGGTTATGGTAATGCTGTTACTCAGTGCCGTACAACCGTTGGTACCGGTAATCAGCGCCGAATATACCCCCGGCACCGGTGGGACATACAAAACATTGGTTGAGAGCCATTTCTGAATCCGGTTATTGCCAACGTCGGCTACGTACACCGACCCGGCCCCGTCGACATGCACCGCAATCGGTGAGTTGAAATAAGCCCCTCCCTCTATATTGAAACCATTGCCACCGGCTACGGTGGTCCCGCTGACAGCGCCGGAAGCCCATTTTTGCACCCGCTGATTGGTCATATCGGCGATGTACAGATCGCCGCTGCTGTTGATAAACATCCCCCGCGGATTGTTCAACTGATTGGCCGCGTTTCCCTGTCCGTTGCCACCGGCGACGAGGGTACCGCTGGTAGACCCTTTTGCCCACTTCATCACGCGGCTCATGCCGCCATCAGCCACGTACACCGCACCGGCTGCATCTACAGCCATACCCGATACAAACGAAAACTGGTTTGGATTACTGCCCTGTCCGTTGCCACCGGCTACGGTGGTGCCACTCGTGGCACCGGCCGCCCATTTCTGCACACGGAAGTTATTGGCATCAGCGACGTACACTGCACCAGATGCATCCACATAGAGCGCACCGGGGGAGTTCAGCAGGTTAGCTGCCGATCCGGAAAAACCGGTACCGGCTACGATGGTACCGCTGGTCGCCCCCGCCGCCCATTTCATGACCCGTGCACTCGCATTGGAGGAAACATATACAGCACCGGCCGCATCCACAAAAATACCAGTCGGGTTAGACAGCTGATTATTGGCCGTCCCCTGCCCGTTGCCACCAGCCACCGTGATGCCGCTGGTTGAGCCGGGCAGCCATTTCTGTACGCGGTGATTACCGTAATCAGCGACATATACCGTACCAGTGCCATCGACAAAAACGCCTTGCGGAAGGTTCAGCTGATCAAGTCCGCTGCCCTGCCCGTTACCCCCGGCAACAGTGCTGCCTGTAACTGCCGACTGTGCATTGGCACTGGCCACCACGGTCCCGGACCGGAACCAGTCGATACGGGCCATGCTCTGACTACTGCTGGCCGACAAACTGGCGGCCCCTACGCAATTGGCCGCACCGGTATTGGTGATGACCGCATCCGGCAATGTACAGGGGGTCTGCGCATAGGCTATGGCACCGGAAAAAAGAAAACCGATCAGTGCCGGAACGATGACGGATACCCATGAACGTTGCCGGCCCGGGACTCCCGGACAAGTCAAGTACCTGAGAAAAAAAGTACGCCTCCATCTTGCCGGAATAAACTCCCGGCAGTTGCTGAGTAAAACGGATAAGTCCATAAATGGATCGTGTAGTGATTGGGTAATTACAAGTTTACTAACCGCACAAAGTACGCCTGCACGGTAGTTTGAATCCTGCCAATCAGTACCCGTATCCTGCCTGCGATACCAGGATCCTGCCAATTGATACCCGAATCCTGCCAAGCAGCCCGTTTTGACAGGATCACTGCAATGCAGAGCTGGTATCGTTACAGCGGTATGTCTGCTCACCATTTTCCGGATCGAAGGGCGTATTCCGGCAGACCGTAATCCCCTCTGATCCCCAACCTATTTATAACCAGCCCCCTTTTGTTCTCTCCGGAAAATGCTGCATATTTAACCAGGCATCTCATCTGAAAAGCCTTTCTTTTTTCCTTCTCCCGGATAAAGCACTGACATACATGCAAGTATCTCAAAAAGTCCCGACCAACCACTTAACACTCGACGAACTTGACTACGCGATCCTTGAACAGTTACAACAGGACGGCCGCCGGTCATTTACCGACATGGCCGAACATCTGGGTGTATCGGTAAGTACCATCCGCACGCGGGCCAGTAAACTGATCGACGACAAAACCATTCAGGTTGTCGGCCGCGTAAACACCGAACGTGTTGGCTTTCACGCCTATGCACACATTAAAATTTCGATCCGGCCCGCCAAGCTGATTGAATCTGTAGCGGCTCAGCTTCAGGAATACCGCGAAGTAAGCTTTCTGGCCCTGACTTCCGGCGACTTTGACCTGCAGGTTGATGTCATGTGCCGTGATAACAACCACCTGCTCGAAATTATCAACGACCGGATTCTGCGGATTGAGGGCGTCCACCAAACCAAAACCGACATGTATCTGAAGATCCTGAAATATGCACAGCCGGATCTGAATCTGCTCTTCTGATTGTATGGTGGCGCCCCGATAGCCACCATTTTATACCTTGTTTTTAAGATTTCTTATAATATTGCGTCTGTTTCAGCAAATTTTACAGAATAGTATTCTTTTTTCTGCAAAATCGTACGTAACTTAGTGTGCGAATTATACTTCATCAACAGACTTATTTCTTCTCCTATGCAACAACGTGTGTGGACACGGTAAATTGACCGGCTATGTAGTACACTAGCCTGCGACTCGCTTCAGATCGTCTTTCGCTTCACTAATCAATACGTATCGCTCATGTTTACCTTAAACCGATCCCGGCTGCTGGCGTTAGCATTGGCCTTTACTACCACAACCGGGTATGTTGCCAACGGGCAGACGGCTCCGAAATTTGCCTTTGCCGAACCCGGTATTTCGCCCGACGGCACCGAAATCGCGTTTATTTCCGGAGGAGATATCTGGACCGTTCCGGCATCGGGCGGCGATGCCCGTCTGCTGGTGGCGCATGCCGATTATGAATCCCGTCCGCTGTACTCGCCCGACGGGAAATACCTTGCGTTCAGCTCAACCCGCACCGGAAACGGCGATGTTTACCTGCTCACGCTTGACTCCGGTGAACTCCGCCGCCTGACGTACGATGACGGTGCCGAGTCGCCGACTGCCTGGAGTCACGACAGCCGCATGGTCTATTTTCAGTCGACCACAAAAGACATCGCGGGGATGAACGACCTGTTCCGGGTTAATATCCAGGGAGGAACGCCCATGCCTGTCACTGCCGACCGCTATGCCAGTGAGTTTTTCGGTATGCCCTCACCGGATGGCCGCCTGCTGGCATTTTCCGCACGCGGCATCTCGGCCGCTCAGTGGTGGCGTAAAGGCAACAGCCATATTGATCAGACTGAAATCTGGACCTGCCAGATCAGTAATAAAGACAGTAAGCCTGTTTATGAACAACTTACCGAAGGCGGCGCCAAAGAACTCTGGCCGCTCTGGAGTCAGGACGGGCAGACGATATACTACATTTCAGACCGTAGCGGTCAGCAAAATATCTGGGCAAAGTCACTCAGTGGCAAACCCGCTCAGCTTACGGCTTTTAAGGAAGGACGTGTCTTGTGGCCGTCGATCAGCCAGAACGGCAAAACCATTGTTTTTGAACGGGATTTCGGGATCTGGTCATACAATACAGCCACCAAACAGACCACGCCTGTCAGCATCAGACTGCGCGGTGCGGCGGCCGGCTCATCGGTCGATCACCTGAAACTGACCGGACAGTTCCGTGATCTGGCGGTATCGCCGGATGGCAAAAAAGTAGCCTTTACGGCTCATGGCGAGGTATTTGCCGCTTCTGCCAAAGACGGCGGCGACGCCGTTCAGGTCAGCAATACGCCCTCCGTTGAATCACAGCTGGTCTGGACACCCAATAGCCGGGCGCTGATCTACGTCAGTACGCGGTCGGGCGCGGGCAACCTGTACCAGTATGACTTTGCGACGCGGAAAGAAACCCGCCTGACCAGCAGTGATCAGGACGACAGCGGTCCGGTGCTCTCACCAGACGGCAAATCCATGGCCTTTGTCCGCAACGGGCAGGAACTGCGGGTACTTGATCTGGCCACACAGAAAGACCGCGTACTGTATAAAGGTTATCTGGGCCGTGCTCCGTTCAGCAGTTCGGGTTCTGTCGTGTGGTCGCCCGACGGCAAGTGGGTCGCTTTCGCAGTCTACGGGGCAAAAACCTTCCGTAACGTATGGGTAGTACCGGCAGCCGGTGGTGAAAGCAAGGCTGTCAGTTTCATTGCCAATACCTTCGGCGGCAACCTGAGCTGGAGCCCGGACGGCAAATACATTCTCTTCGGCACCACCCAGCGGACCGAAACCGCCCAGCTGGCCCGAATTGATCTGGTGCCGCGAACTCCTAAATTCCGCGAAGATCAGTTCCGCGACCTGTTCAACGAAGAACTACCGAAAACCCTTCGTCCGGCAACACCGGCGCCAACCGCACCGGCACCGGCCGATAAGCCGGCCAGGGCCGACAGCGTACTGGCTTCGGCCACAGCCACCGCTAAAGCGTCGGGCAGCAGCAGCACAACGATTGTATTTGAGGACATCCGCCAGCGCCTGAGCCTTTTACCGGTCGGCGTCGATGTGGATGCACAGAGCATCAGCAAAGACGGCAAAACCCTTCTGCTGGTCGCCACGGTCGGTGGTCGTCAGAACCTGTATACGTATTCGCTGGACGAATCAACCGGCGAACGGCCGGTAGCCCGTCAGCTGACATCTACGCCCGGCTTCAAGAGCAGTGCACAGTTCAGCAGCGACGGTAAAGAGGTCTATTATCTGGAGCAGGGCCGGATCCAGTCCGTATCGCTGGATCGCCGGGAACCCAGAGCCATTGCTGCAACGGCCGAACTTGACGTTGATTTTGCAAGCGAAAAAATGCAGGTGTTCCAGCAAGCCTGGGACGTGCAGAACAAAGGATTTTATGACGCAAACTTCCACGGCACCAACTGGCAGTCGGTTAAATCGGAGTATGAGCCGTTTGTGGCCGGTACCCGCACACCCGATGAACTCCGCCGGCTGCTGAATCTGATGGTTGGTGAGCTGAATGCCTCCCACTCGGGCGTATCCAATCCGCAGGGAGCAGCAGAACCAACCATCGGCCGTACGGGCCTGCGCTTTGACCGGGTTACGTACGAAAATACCGGTAAACTCCGGATCACCGAAATCATTGCCCTCAGCCCTGCGGCACTCGCCAACGGCCTGAAAACCGGTGATTACGTGCTGGCCATTGACGGAAAAACCATCAACGGACAAACCAACATTGATCAGTTGCTGAGTAATAAAATCAACCGGCGGGTTACGCTGATGGTTGCCGCTACGGCTGAAGGCACCGGCTCACGGGAAATCAACATCCTGCCGGTTAATCTGGCCACCGAAAAAGGATTGTTGTATAAACAATGGGTACAGCAACAACGCGATTACGTCGACAAAGCCAGTAACGGCCGGCTGGGCTACGTGCATATGCCCGACATGTCGGCCGAATCGCTGAACCAGCTGTATATCGATCTGGATGCCGATAATCACGCCCGCGACGGGGTCATTGTCGATGTCCGGAACAATAACGGAGGGTTTGTGAATGCCTACGCCATCGACGTATTTGCGCGGAAAGGCTACATGACCATGACCTCACGCGGACTGCCGCCCGCACCGGCCCGTACGCAGCTTGGTCAGCGCGCACTGGAGCGGCCGACCATTCTGCTGACAAACCAGCACTCACTGTCGGATGCCGAAGATTTTACGGAAGGCTACCGGTCGCTGAAACTGGGTAAAGTGGTAGGCGAGCCAACGGCAGGCTGGATTATCTTTACCTCGGCAGCCCAGCTGATTGACGGATCGAGTATCCGGTTACCGTTCTCGAAAATTACCGATAACAGCGGCAAAAATATGGAATTAGCCCCGCGGCCCGTCGACATTCCCGTCAAACGGCCGATCGGGGAAAGCTACACAACGCAGATCAAACAGCTCGATGTAGCGGTAAAGGAATTGCTTAAACAAGTAGACGATGAACGGTCTACGAAGGCAATCAGTGGTAAATAGCTGATAAACCCCGCCAGGTCTCCCGGCGGGGTTATTTGTTTGTCAGTTTACCATGAAGGCAGACCGGTTGTTCAGCTGTTTATAGTCGATGAGTACATAGCGTTTCCGCGACCGGCTGTCTGAGACAAGGTCGCGGTGAGCGGCCTGCATATAAGCGTTCCGCAGCCGTACTCTTGCCCGGGACAACCGCATTTTTATCGTACTGAGCTTACATTTTTCCTGCAATGCAATCTGCTCAACAGGTAACTGGAGCTGGTAACGGGCATGAAGCAGCTTCTGCTCCTGCGGTGTCAGATACACCAGTGCCCGGTCAAGGTATTTAACCTGTTCCTCCTGCTGCGTATAGTCGTCGTATCCCGACACACCTTCCTCTTTCAGCAAAAAGCTGGCATACTCATTAAAGCGCCGTTCTTCCTTGCAAGCGTTCCGCAACTGATCACTGCAGTAATTGCGGGTGATTACCCGTAGCCAGGTCGAAAACTGTGCCCGCCCGCCAAAGGTATCCAGCCGGGCCAGTACTTTCAGAAAAACCTCCTGGGCCATATCTTCTGCCTCAAAGGTTGTGGCCGCAATAGGCTGGCACATGCGCATAACCCGGGCAAAGTAACGCCGGTACAATTCATCAAAAAAATGATGTTTCCGTGTTTCTAAAAATGATTGGATCAATAATTCATCAGTCAGTGTAGCGTACATGTTTTTTGGGGGCTTTAGATGCATTATACCTCCGGCGAGCCGAAAGGCATTTGTTTAATTAATTGCCAAAGAACATACATTTGATTGACCCAATCCTGCCAATCGATACCCCAATCCTGCCAAAATAGCCCGTCAATAAAAAAAACAGGCTCATTTCAGGGGTCATAATCACCTTAAAGCAACTATAACAAACAAATAGTTACGTTTTAGTTACTTATACCGCCAGCGACAAATATATAGTTACTGACAAACTATACCCGTCACGATATGTACGGGTGTATCAGTGAGGATATCGCCGCAGGCATTTTTGCGCTGCATGATACCGCTATATCAGCCCGACCATATATCCAGACACTGATGGTTTCCGCTGAACCGGTTGTTGAAACTCCTGAATAGTCTGCTTAAAAAAGCGCTGAGCGTAAAAACGGACTCAGGGTATTATCGTTTTTTTTCGTCTATCAAAGTAAAGGGATTAGTCACCTCTGCATGGTTTGTCAGCTACTGTATCAAACCGGCTTTCAGATGCATGACCGGTACTGCTTTTCCCGGAATGATAATGGAGTAGAAAGTCAGTCACCCGCCATTTAGTTTTAACTGGCAGTGACTTTTTTTACTACGAATGAGTTGTTTGCCTCCTTAAATTTCTCTTGGTAATAACGCGTTTTAAACTAACCCTTACAGTCATGAGAACTCTGTTCATTTCTCTCCTCTGGTGTAGTGTGTCGTTGTTGTTTGCCGGCTTTACTGACCCGAAGCCAACCGAAGCGCACCAGATTCAGAATAAAGCAACCGGTTTACTGTTACGTCCCTACAACGCCAGCCGGCAGGATAATGCTCCGGTTGTGGTCTACGATCAGTACCGCTGGAAATGCCTGACCTGGGATTTGATGCCGGCCACAGCCGCCGATGAATTTCAGCTCCGGAATTACTTTTCCAACAAAACCATTCAGGCCCCGGCCGAACCCAAAGACGGGGATGCTATCTCGCAGCAGACCATTCAGCAAAGCCTGAGCGCCCAGACCTGGAAATTCGTTAAGGTTTCCGGCGGGTATTACCGTATTCAGCCAACGGGTACCGATCTGGTGCTGACCGTCTCCGGCGATCAGACCAACGCAAAGGTAGTGCTCAGTAAATGGACCAACTCAGATCATCAGCTCTGGAAACTGTTACCGAAGCCGGAGCGTTTCGACGGCTAACCTTTTTTATTCACGTTTACACCCCCTTTTTCTAACCTGTTTTTCAACATCTATGCTGCGCAAACGACTGTTCGCTGCTTTACTGCCTGGTTTATCCTTACTGACACCGGCCATCGATTCTGTTGCCCAGAATGTCCCGGGCAGGATAGCCCCGGCTTACCCGCTCGTAACCCATGACCCCTATTTCAGTGTCTGGTCATTTTCTGATTCACTGAACAGCTCGCCCACTAAACACTGGACCGGCACCGACAACTCCCTGATTGGTCTGATCAAGGTCGATGGCACCACATACCGGTTTCTGGGCCAGCCCGGCAAAAGTTTCCGGAGCATTCTGGCCGCCGGTGATGAAGAAAACTACCAATGTAAATTTACCGAGTCGGAACCGGCCGCCGGCTGGGAAAATCCGGGTTTTAACGACAGCCAGTGGAAAACCACCACAGCGCCCTTCGGCGATAACAGTGGCGCAAAAACGCAGTGGAATAGCAAAAACCTCTGGGTACGCCGGACCTTTACCCTCTCTGATACCAACCTTGATAACCTGCTGCTGAAACTGCACCACGACGATAATGTGGAGGTCTATCTAAACGGGGAAAAAGTCTACAGCCACGTTGGCTGGACGAACAAGTTCCGGTACCACACCATTCCGGCAGCGGCAAAGGCAAAGCTGAAAAAGGGGGAAAACGTACTGGCCATTCACTGCGCCAACACCGCCGGCGGTGCCTGGCTTGATGCGGGCCTTGCCATTGAAAAGGTCGCCGGAGAGGTGACCAGCATCCGGTCGGCTACTCAGAAAAGCGTTGACCTGAACGCCACCCAGACGACGTATCAGTTTGCCGCCGGGAAGATAAACCTGGCCGTGACCTTTACCTCACCGCTGCTGATTCAGAACCTTGCCCTCTACGCACGGCCGGTATCGTATGTTTCCTATAAAGTAACGTCTGCCGACGGTGCAGCCCACGACGTATCGGTCTATCTCGGCGCCTCAACCGACCTGTCAGTAAACACCGCCGTTCAGCCGGTGAAAACCGAGCAATACACCAACGGCCAGCTGTCGATTCTGAAAGCCGGTTCGGAGGCCCAGCCTGTACTCCGGAAAAAAGGTGATGACCTGCGTATCGACTGGGGGTATATGTATGTAGCCGTTCCGAAACAGGCCGGTGTTCAGCAATATACCACAAGCGACGACCAGGCCCTGTCATCATTCTCGGCCGATGTAAAACCGGCAGCAACGACAACCGGCAAGCACCTGGTGCTGAACACGTCCGTTTCGCTGGGTAAGGTCAGCAGCACCCCGAAAGAGCAGGTGTTTATGCTGGGTTACGACGATCAGTATTCGGTCCAGTATTTCGGCGACAACCTGAAACCGTGGTGGCGGCTGGATGCGGCACAAACCATTGAGAAACAACTGGCTCAGGCCGCTACTGAGTATAAATCGGTTCTGGCCCAATGTGCTGCGTTTAACCAGAAGCTTTACAACGACGCCCTCAAGGCCGGTGGCAAAAACTACGCGGATCTGTGTGTACTGGCCTACCGCCAGGCCAATGCCGCCCACAAACTGGTGAAAAGCCCGCAAGGTGATTTGCTGTATCTGTCGAAAGAAAATTACAGCAACGGGTCGATCAACACCGTCGACGTAACCTATCCGTCGGCGCCGCTATACCTCGCCTACAATCCTGAGCTGCTGAAAGGCATGCTGAACGGCATTTTCTACTACAGCGAAAGCGGCAAGTGGAAAAAACCGTTTGCGGCCCATGATTTAGGTACGTATCCGCTGGCCAACGGCCAGACCTACGGCGAAGATATGCCGGTAGAAGAATCGGGCAACATGCTGATTCTGACCGGGGCCATTGCCAAAGCGGAAGGCAATGCCGGCTATGCTAAAAAACACTGGCAGACGCTGACAACCTGGGCCGAATACCTGAGCAAGGATGGTTTTGATCCGGCCAACCAGCTCTGCACGGATGACTTTGCCGGTCACCTTGCCCGGAACGCAAACCTGTCGGTGAAGGCAATTGTCGGCCTCGGCTGTTACGCGATGCTGGCCGATCAGCTCGGCGAAAAAGCTACCGCCCAAAAGTACCGCGCGATGGCTGCCGATATGGCCAAACGCTGGATGGAGATGGCTCAGGACGGCGATCACTATGCCCTGACGTTCGACAAAAAAGGCACCTGGAGCCAGAAATACAACCTTGTGTGGGACAAACTGCTGGGTCTGAACCTGTTCCCGAAAGCTGTTTACGACAAGGAAATCAAGTACTACCTGACCAAACAGCAACCGTACGGTCTGCCGCTCGACAGCCGGAAAACGTACACTAAATCCGACTGGATTATGTGGACCGCTACCCTGGCCGACAACCGGAACGATTTTGATGCGCTGGTGAACCCGATCTACAAGTTCGCTACCGAAACCCCGTCGCGGGTTCCGCTCAACGACTGGCACGAAACCACCAACGGACGCATGGTCGGTTTCCAGGCCCGCAGCGTTGTCGGCGGTTATTTCATTAAAGTGCTTGAGCAGAAACTGAAAAAATAAGTCTTTCTGACCACATAAGCCGCGGGTATACATAGCCAGACTGTGTAAGCTGCCGGTTTATGTGGTTTTCATTTATTCCTGTTCCCTATGAAAAAACAACTCTTTTCCTGGCTTAGCGGCAGCTTCGCCGTACTGAGCCTGACCATGGGCAATGCCCAGACCCCGCTGAAGGCAACGATCCTCAGCAAGTGGGAAAAAGCCGTAACCCCCGAAAATGCCTGGCAAAACTACCCGCGCCCGCAACTGGTCCGGACCAGCTGGCAAAACCTCAACGGCCTCTGGGACTACGCCATCCGCCCGAAAACGGAAGGAGCACCCGCCAGCTATGACGGCAAAATTCTGGTGCCGTTCTGCGTCGAATCTACCCTGTCGCAGGTCAACAAGGGCCTGAAGCCTTCGGAACGGTTATGGTACCACCGGACGGTATCCGTCCCACAGCAGTGGCAGGGCCAGCGGGTACTGATTCACTTCGGGGCCGTCGATTTTGAATCGAACCTCTGGGTCAACGGTGGCCTGGTTGGCTCACATACCGGCGGCAACGATCCGTTCAGCTTCGACCTGACCGACTACCTGAAACCGGGTCAGAACGAAATTGTGCTGGGCGTTACCGACCCTACCTCAGAAGGCGAACAGCCGCGCGGCAAGCAGCTTCTGAATCCGAACGGTATCTGGTATACGCCGGTATCGGGCATCTGGCAAACGGTCTGGCTGGAGCCGGTCGCGAACCCCGCCTATATCGATGAAGTAAAGCTGACCCCCAATCTTGATTCCAGCCGCCTATACGTCGATGTGCTGCTGAACAAACCGGTGACAAACAATACTACCGGCATCCGGATTACCGCCCTGGACGGCACCAATGTCATTGCCAGCACACTCGTAAAAGCCGGTCGTCATGCCTCGCTACCGGTGAATAACCCAAAACTCTGGACGCCCGACAGCCCGTTCCTGTATAATCTCAAGGTTGAACTCGTCACGGTAGCCGATCCGTTCCCGAACGTAGAAAACCGGAACCGGCCGCGCAACAATGCCACCGAACAGGCTGCCTATGCCAAAGCCGAAGTTACGGGTACACCGATTGATCAGGTAACGAGCTACTTCGCCATGCGGAAAATTTCGATGGGTCCGGGGCCGGTAGCGGGCCAGCCGGTCATGCTGCTCAACAACAAGCCGGTGTTTCAGAACGGCCCGCTTGATCAGGGCTGGTGGCCGGGCGGTTTGCTGACCCCGCCGTCGGACGAAGGCATGGCGTTTGAGATTGATTTCCTGAAAAAATCAGGCTTCAATATGCTGCGGAAACACATCAAGGTGGAGCCGGACCGCTACTACTACCTCTGCGATCGCATGGGCATGCTGGTCTGGCAGGATATGCCGTCGGGCTTCCTCAACGGCCAGAACCTGTCGCCGAGCGAGTACATTGAGCCTCCGCGCCGATCACAGGCCAAGGAACAGTTTGAACTGGAACTGCGCCGGATGATGAACCGCCTGCATAACCACCCGAGCATTGTAACGTGGGTAGTTCATAACGAAGGATGGGGCCAGTACGACAACGTGCGGATGGGCAACTGGGTGAAGGCCCTTGACCCGAGCCGGCTGGTGAATGCGGTCAGCGGCTGGACCGATCTCGGCGGCGGCGATTTCTTTGACATTCACACCTACGAAGAAGTTCCCCGCGAACCGGCGGCGAAGAAAAACCACGTCATTGTGGTCGGCGAATTCGGCGGTATCGGCTGGCCGGTGAAAGACCACCTGTGGGATGTCAACAAACGCAACTGGGGCTACCAGACCTATCAGGATCAGGAAACGGTCATCAAAGCCTACCGCACCAAATACGCGAAGATTGCAGAGATGTACAAAAAGCTGGGCTTGTCGGCGGCGGTCTATACGCAGACGACCGATGTCGAAGGCGAAGTGAACGGACTGCTGACCTACGACCGCGAGGTTATTAAAATTCCGGTCGAAACCCTGAAGGAGATTCATGCACCGCTGTTTAAGTAGCGGCAGCAACCTCTGGTGCGAACACCACCGGACGGACAGCACCCCACGCCTGTTTGTCCGGTGGCTGTCCGGAAGGTTGTTATCTTTGTCGCTTCCAAGACGTAACAAAGCATGTCGACACAACAACTTGTCCGGATCAGCATTGCCGAAACCACTGGCCGGCCATTGTCAAAGCCTCAGAAGGAGTTTAACCGCCTTACGGAAACAATCGCGGAACTGGAGGCGGAGATAATGGCTTTCCGCGCGGCAACCGCCCGGATCCGGCAGCGTATCGTCGCTGACTACCTCCCCCTCTTACAGAAATATAATCAGGCCAGGGCGGAGCTGGTCAGGACATTTGACCGGGCATATGACCGGCCGGATACGACTACCGCCGAGCGCAAAAAACTGGCGGACCTGATTCTGTCGATCGCCTTTGACCTTATCGACCAGCACGGCCTCGATGAATTAAAGGCCATTTATGACAAATACGACAGCGACGGATTTGACGCTCTGACAGAACAGCATCAACCGGAGCAGTCTGATACGGCAGCCGATCCGGAGCGGTTACCGGAAGCGGCCACAACCGACCCCATACCGGCGCCCGGTGAGCTGATGCCGGCAACGCAGGAACGTTCCGTTGATAAAAGCACTGCCGGGAAACGGCAGGCAAAACCCAAAACGGCCAGGCAACAGGCGCGTGATGCCCGAAAGGAGCTGACCGCCCGAAACATCACAAAGGCGGTCCGGACACTGTACATGGATCTCGTTAAAGCGTTTCATCCCGACCGCGAACCCGACGAGGCGGAGAAAGTCCGTAAAACCGGCATCATGCAGCGTGTTACCGAAGCCTACGAAAAAAGCGATCTCCTGGCCCTGCTCCGGCTCCAGCTGGAGTTTGAACGTATCGGCCAGGCCGACCTGAAAAACCTTGCCGACGAACCCCTGACCTATTACAACACCATTCTGCGGCAACAGGTTGATGAACTCCGGCAGGAACTGTCAGGGCTCCACCAGTATCTGGCAGCTATTTCGGGCCAGGCTGACAGACCCGCAGGTCAGGCAATCGGGCTGGAATTCCGGTTTAACACCGACCTCAAGGCCCTCAAAAATCTGACAAAAACCCTCAAAAGCGATCTGAACGCGCTGAAGAATCCCGCACAAATGAAGGCATTTCTAAAGTCGTACCGCATTCCGGGAGCCGGTCATTCCGGTACTATTTAAGCGATCCTTTGCTATGGCTGTTGTTTTACCTCCGGAATTTATAGTTCCTGAATGATCGTTCTATGGCATCTATTCCGCAGAATCACGGTGCAACTACCGTTCATGGCAGCAGGGATTTCAGGAGCAATCGCGCCAACCAGGCTGGATCTTCGTAGTAAAAGACGATTGTATAGTCGTGATGGGATTAAGTACCGGCAGTGCCGGCAAAGTCACATGCCACTCATTTAAGTATTTTCGATCGCCACCAGAGTAACAAATCCAATATGGCATAACTATTGCTTGGATGGTGTGATTTTTCGTTAAAGCCAGTAATGCATACACTCTTCTTCATGCATTTTCATGCTATAATACCGCTTTAAACCCGCAAAATTCAATGTAACTGCTTTTTCGGATCAATTTCCGGTAAACAGCGTGCACTGGCGTATTTTTTGTGATCAGCAGAGCATTGCTTATTCTCACTGCACGAGCCGCTCTGAAGGTTATGACGAAACTTTACTGGTATCTCCAGCCGGAAACCCCTATCCAAAACCGACAAACCCACACCTTGTCTATAGTAAATTATGCTATCCGGAAAGCGGCTGCCCGTTTTCGGTGGGTGGCTGCCATCTTCTTTATGCTGGGCACTCTGACGGCTTATGGCCAGTGTACCCTGACAATTAATAAAGCAACACCCTCCGGCTGTTATTCTGTAAGTGGTACCAGCAAGGCCACCGTCAGCGTTGAGGTTGCCTGGACCAATGCACCGGCAGGCGGTTATATTGTTGTCACAAGCGGCACCCAGAGCCAGACAATTCTACCCGGTACCATCACCGTTACCTACGCCCAGCCCCCCGGCTATACGAACACGGTGACGGGTACTCAAACGATTGTATCACCCCAGGTTGTGGCCTTTGAGGTAGATGCCAACGGAGGTTCCGGAACGGTAACGGCACGTTTCTCGAATCAAACCAGTTGTTCGGCGACGGGTTCATTCACTACCCCTGCTGCCTGCCTGC
>NZ_CAMFHL010000086.1 GCF_945952095.1 uncultured Arsenicibacter sp.
GGATGTGTATGATGCAGCACTCTGGAGTTCGGTCGGTCCGCTGAGCGCGTGGTCAATCGGTCATAAATCCAATTCCATCGATGTGCCGGACTTTACCGGTGGCGCCTGGCAGCAGAATAAGCCGGTTGATATCTCCATGACCAAAGGAGGTACTACCCAGGCTAAAGTTTAGGAAACTAACAGTTCACCCTAGGTTAAACAGAATAAAAAAGGCTTTAGACGGTTGTCCAAAGCCTTTTTCGTTTTAGATTTTATCAGGATTAAACCTGTGGCAGTGTTTCCGGTTCGGTCGGCGACGGCGATGTTTCTGAGCCAGCCACTTCTTCCCCGCGTTTTTTGTACGCCTGATAAGCGGTGTCGCGCTCAAACGGACGGCGTCCAATCAAACGCTCCAGATCGCTTTGATAAAGAATTTCTTTTTCGAGCAGCTTCTGAGCGATTGTTTCCAGTGCCTCACGCTTATCCGACAACAGCCTGATCGTACGCTGATAGGCTTCGTCTACGATCTTACGCACCTCTTCGTCGATATGCTTCGCTGTTTCTTCCGAGTATGGCTTGTTGAATGAGTAATCCGATTGCTTCGAATCATAGAAAGACACGTTGCCAATCTTATCGTTCATACCATACATGGTTACCATACTGTAGGCAAGTTTCGTGATGCGTTCCAGATCGCTCAGGGCACCCGTTGAGACTTTGCCAAATACGATATCTTCAGCCGCACGACCGCCAAGGGCCATACACATTTCGTCCATCAGCTGCTCTGTACGGTACAGATACTGTTCCCGTGGCAGGTACTGGGCGTAACCCAAAGCAGCGACACCGCGCGGTACGATGGTTACCTTAACGAGGGGATCAGCGTGCTCCAGATACCAGCCGGCCACCGCGTGACCTGCTTCGTGATAAGCAACGATCTCCTTTTCTTCCGGAGAGATAATCTTGTTCTTTTTCTCAAGACCACCGATTACCCGGTCCATTGCATCCTGAAAGTCCTGCATACCGATTGACTCACGGTCACGACGGGCCGCAATCAGGGCCGCTTCGTTACACACGTTGGCGATTTCGGCACCGGCAAAGCCAGGCGTCTGTGCAGCCAGTTCTTTCGGGTCCACATCTGCTGATAATTTCAGCGGCTTCAGGTGGACTTTAAAAATGGCTTCACGGCCAACGATATCCGGTTTATCAATGCTCACCTGACGGTCGAAACGGCCGGGACGCAGCAAGGCAGAATCCAATACATCCGGACGGTTGGTGGCGGCCAGGATAATGATGCCTGAATCCGTTGCGAAACCATCCATTTCCACGAGGAGTGAGTTCAGCGTATTTTCGCGTTCGTCGTTGGCGCCCGGCATTGAACCACGGCCCCGTGAACGCCCTACGGCATCAATCTCATCAATGAAAATAATACAAGGCGCTTTTTCCTTTGCTTGTTTGAACAGGTCACGCACCCGTGCAGCACCCACACCGACAAACATTTCCACGAAGTCAGAACCTGACAGGGAGAAGAAAGGCACACCGGCTTCACCGGCAACGGCTTTGGCCAATAACGTCTTACCTGTACCCGGAGGGCCTACCAGTAAAGCGCCTTTCGGAATCTTGGCACCCAGTTTGGTAAACTTCGACGGATTTTTCAGGTAATCAACAATTTCCTTAATCTCTTCTTTCGCTTCATCCAGACCAGCCACATCGTTAAAAGTGATCTTAACCCGGTTTTCGGCATCAAAGAGAGCTGCTTTAGACTTACCAATATTGAAAATCTGACCGCCCGGGCCACCTGCACCGGACATCCGGCCCAGCAGAAAATACATGGCCAGAATCATGACGATCAGGATACCCCACGAGCCGAAGAAAGCACTCCAGTCGCTGCGGGTTTCAAATTTCAGTTCAACTTTTTCATTGTCAGGCATTCCCTGCTGAACACGGTCAAGATCTTGTTTGAACGACTCCGCAGAAGCAACCTGAAATACGTAGTGAGGACCAGAACCGGTTCCGAAGTACGGCTTATCAGAAGACAGATTTTTGTACTTAGGACTTTGTAGAGCCTGGTCGGTGAGCGTTACTTCGGCTATCTTGTCATTGACCAGCACGACTTCGGCTACTTCATGTTCCTTAACCATGCGTTCAAACCGCTTAAACGTTGTTTCGCGGACTGAACCGGAACGGCTCATGAATGTAATACCGAGGATAGCGGCAATCAAAAACGCGACAATCCATCCCTGAATATTCGGCCGGCGAGGCCCCCGAGGTGATAACGGGTTTCTATTGTTATTTTCTGGCATTTCGACAGGTTGTACAAAGAGGTTTGACTTGGTAACACCGATTGTCAGGCTAATGTTTCCGCTACTTTTACCAATTGACTAGTGGAAACCCGTCCTGATAAACGGTTGGGATCAGGCCATTGACGGTAATGTCAGCGGTTCTTCAATATGGTGGATTTCGGCATCACCCCACAACTGTTCCAGATCATAGAACGTCCGGCGGTCTTTCCGGAAAACGTGTGCGATTACATCCACATAATCGATCAGGATCCACTCACGGTTTGTGCGGCCTTCCTGATGCCACGGATTCTGGCCTGTGTTTTTATGCACCTCTTCGTCGACTGACGAGGCGATCGCATCAATCTGGGTATCTGAGTTACCCGAGCAGATTACGAAGTAGTCGCATATGGCATTTTTTACCTGACGCAGGTCCATTACTACGATATCCATAGCTTTTTTCTCCTGCATACCCTTCACGACTAAATCCCGAAGAGTCTCTGAACTTACTTGTTGTTCTTCCGTTGTTCTAATGATTTTATTAATTCTCATGTAATCCGTTTAAAATTGCAATGAATCCGATAATCAGGTCTAGTCAGGTGTGGCCGCGCCCATATCGGATGGTGAGATCAGGGTACGAACTAACGTCTATGATTCACTCTAATATCATAACCTTTACTAAACTAAACAAACTTTTGTACAAAATCCATCCCAAAACGCTATTTGTCGGCCAAAAAATTCATTACCTGCCAAGCTGTCAGTCTACGAACGATGAGGCCGCCCAAATCATCGCTGCTGAGGAACCGGCCGAAGGACTGATTGTCATTACGGACGCACAATTGGCCGGTCGGGGGCAGCGTGGCAATGTCTGGCAGGCCGAAAGCGGTCAGAACCTGACAATGTCGCTTGTTCTGAGACCATCCTTTCTGACTGCCACCGAACAGTTCTGGCTGAATATTGCCGTTTCACTCGGTATCTCTGATGCACTCGATCCGCTTACCGAAGGGCTGCTGCGTATTAAATGGCCGAATGACATCTACGTTGAGAATACCAAAATGGGTGGCATCCTGATCGAAAATACCCTGCATGGCACGGCTATTGCCTGGTCAGTGACCGGTATCGGACTTAACGTAAATCAGGCGCAGTTTAGTTACCAGACTGCCACCTCGCTGCAAAAACGGTTCCCGCTGGCCGACGGCTATTCGCTGCCTTCCCTGCTGACGACCATTGCCGAACGGATCGAACAACGGTACCTGCAGCTTCGGGCCGGTAAACGCTCTGACCTTAAAACGGCATATCTGCAGCGTTTGTTCCGTTACCAGGAAGCTCATTGGTTTGAACGGGAAGATGCACAAGGGCATTGGCAGCGTTTTGAGGGCTACATCGTTGGTATCGACGAAGCCGGCCGCCTCGCCATCGCCACCGGCAACCGGATTCAGTATTTCGGCTTCAAAGAAGTGAGCTTCGTTATTTAAAGAGCGGCCCGCCGTAGCGGCGAAAGAGTGAAAGAGCGATAACCACCCAGTCGAAGCACCTCGCATGATAGATTAGTTGACATCCAGAATACCGGATGCGATTCATCTTTCGCCCTTTCACTCATTGGCTCTTTCACTCTTTATTTCAGCTCACCGCCCGTTTTAAGCGCTTCATCCGGCGTTCCTGACCGCTTGTGTAGAATGATGATTCATGTTTCGTATCCGCTGTGCACCTTTGTCATGTCGAACGACAATAACAACAAAGAACAACAACAAATACGAACAGTCATGAAAACATTTGCCACTTCCCTGATGATTGCCCTGAGTCTGGGCTTTGTAACATTCGCCTCTGCTGACGATAACCGCTCAACAGCTAACACAACAACTGCAGGCAACTATCGTACAGCCATTTACACATCAGTCAACACGCCGTCTACCCTGCGGGTCAACGTAGAAAAACAGGCCGGTAAAGCGCTGGTGATTAACATTAAAGACGAAAAAAATAATATCCTGGCAACGCAGTACCTGACTAAAAAATCCGGAACGTTCTCGGCAAAATTTGACCTGAGCGAACTGGAAGACGGCACCTACAACGTTGAGATCGCCGGTGATAATGAGGTAACCTCCAAAAGCATTACCCTGAAAACAACAAACGTTGCCGTGCAACGGTCAGTGTCAGTAAATATCTAATTTAAAGTTTAAAGAGTGAAAGAGCGAAAGAGATAAAGAGCGGACAGAACACTCTTAATCTCTTTCGCTCTTTCGCTCTTTTACTCTCTACACCTGCCCGTCCTGCGCCGGCGGGTTGCGGTCATCGGCGATTCTTTTTTTCAGGTCATACGTTCCGATGGGAAACATCAGGAGTATGCCTTCTTCATCAAAAGCCCGTTTCAGGGTTTTAATGACTTCACTCATGGCAAATGTGGTATTGGTATCTGTATGGTCCAGCCAGAAAAGCAGCTTAAACTGAATCGAGTCGCCGGCAAACGCTTTGTAAAACAAATCAACGGGCTTATCCTTCAGCACAAAAGGCAGCGCACTGATAGCCTCCTTCGCCACCTGCTGGGCTTTATCGAGATCATCGAGGTACGAAATACCCGCCGACAGCTCCAGCCGCCGCTGCCCTGTCCGGGTATAATTCACAATCGGCTTCTGAAAAACATCTTTGCTGGGGATTTCTATTTTCTGTCCGGCAAAATTGTCGAGTACGACCGAGCGGAGCTTCACGGCCACAACCCGGCCCTGAAAGCCGTTGGTTTCCACCATATCCCCTACCTGAATTGGTCGCTGAATAGCAATCATGGTACCGGAAATAAAGTTGGCGGTCAGGTCCTGAAAGGCAAAACCGATTGCCAGCGCCACAACCCCTGCACCGGCCAGTAAGGAAGTCACGGTTTTATCGAGACCCAGCGTCCCGAGTGCAACAAAAAAACCTAATGCTTTAATGGCCGTACTGGCAACCAGGGACGTCAGATCTACCAGCGCCGGATTATGACTGACACGGGTTAAGCTTTTCGAAAGAATCTGACGGACATAGCCCGCAATGGTGTAGGCTAGAAAAATAACGACTATTGCCACGAACAGATCCGGCAAATGTGATATACCGAGCTTTGTCCAGTTCTGTAATCTCAGATAAACAAGGCGAAGCGCCTGATTTAAATCGATCATGGTAAATTGAGTTGGTGATTATCTGTTTAACCGTTTATCCCCCTGTTTCTGTTTTCACAAAAACGAAACCGGTCATTGATCAGCGTATTTTCTGACCAATGACCGGCTCCTGATATCTGTCCCGCTATTTCAGCACTTCCTCGATCGGCGCTCCAATCGTACCGCTTGGTTCAAGGATACCCAGCAGGGCGGCAACCGTTGGGGCAATATCGGCAATGGCCGTACGGCGAACCGTCTGGCCCGGTTTAATACCCCACCCGTAGAACAACAGCGGCACATGCGTGTCATAGGCATACATTGTACCGTGTGTTGTACCACGCGTACGGCCTTCAAACCAGCCGGCATTGAATACGATATAAACATCCCCGCTGCGGTTAGGCTGGTAAACGTTCCGGATCATTTCCATCTGGATCGACGGCATCAGCTGCCCTCCCGGATTGTTCAGGTTAACAACGTTCAGCACACCGCGCTGTTTCAGCAAAGCCCGCTTAATGACATCACAGGCATCGTTTACCGCAATTTTCTTTTCCTGCAGCAAAGCATGATTCAGGTAAACCTGCTGGTTTATGTAGGACAGTACCCACTGCCCCGGTCCATAGGCTTCCTGCAACGCTGCCTTTGCCGCATCACTTACTTCTCCACCCGATTTCACATCAGCCGGAATATGGTATGTTTTCAGGAAGCCCGGGACATCCGCTACTCCGTGATCGGCCGACAGAAACGCCACCCATTCGCCCTTGCCAACGCTGGCATCCAGCTGATTGAACAGGTCGGCCAGCTGGCTGTCGAGCCGGATGTAGTTATCTTCGGTTTCAACCGCGTGTGTTCCGAACGCGTGCCCGATATAATCCGGAGACGAGAAGCTCACGCACAGGAAATCGGTAATGGCATCCTTACCCAGTTCTTCGCCTTTAATGGCCGCCAGCGCAAATTCTTTCGTCAGGGCATCGCCATACGGACTCGTCCGTAAACCTTCATACTTACTGCCGCCGGACATCGTAACGAACTCATGCGGGAATACCGACTTCTGTTCGCCCGGCATCAGGGCTTCATACGGCTGATCATCTTCTGCACTTTCCAGATACTGGTTCAGAGGCAAAAGCGGTTCCCATTTCTTGCTCAGGTACTGATCCGGCAAGCGTTTACCATTATGCTCCTGCACCCATTTCGGCAGTTCTTTCATGTAATACGTACTGCTGATCCAGTTCCCGTCTTTCGAATCGAACCAGAAAGCGCCGTTCGCCGCATGACCGGCCGGCAGAATAGCGCCACGATCTTTCAGCGCCACCCCGAAAACCTTCGCCCGGCCATCGGTTGCCAGCTTCAGCTGATCACAAATAGTGGTTACCAGCAGGTTTTTGGGCGACATTTTGCCCGCCGACCCTGTATTACCAACCGTCTGTACCGCCGTATCTTCAGCACAGTACATAATCCGGCCAGCCGTCCGGTCATAAAAATCATTTCCGACAATACCACTCAGCGCCGGAGCAGAGCCGGTGTAAATATGCGTATGGCCGGGACCTGTATACGTGGCCGCGTAATGATAATGGTTATTGCGGCAGTTAAACCCCTGATCCATCATGCGACGGAATCCACCCTTAGAAAACCGGTCGTAATACCGGTAGAGGTAATCATACCGCATCTGGTCGACAACAATGCCAACCACAAGTTTAGGTCGTTTCGGGAAAACGGGAGCTTCAGGAACTGCGCCTCTTTTAACAGGTTGAGCAATCGCAGCGGTCGAAAGACATGCGAAGAAAAGTAGCTTTTTTACGGAAAACATACCGCAGGTTTATTGACGTTTCCGGCAAAGGTAACCAAACCAATCCATTCCCTCATGCATTAAACCTTTTCCTCAGTTAAAGAGTCCATACATAAACAGGCCGCAAAAGCCGCTTTTACCGGTCGTTTTGGCGCGCCTGCTCATTAATTCTGAAAAATCTATGAAAACGATAAAGATGTTTTTTATACTGGTAACCCGGTTGGCACTTTCCGCACAGGCCCAGCAGCTAGGCCTCATGCAGGCGGGTGTCGATGCCCTGAATTCGGGCCTGTTGTCAGATGCGCAGGTAGTCCAGCTCTCCCGTCAGGCCGTACAGCAAATGGATGCCCAGAATCCTGTTGCCGGTCCGAACGATCCGTATACACAACGCCTGAACCGGATTGTGCGCCGGCATAAAACAGTAAGCGGCATTCCGATCAATTACAAAGTGTATATGGTGAAAGACATAAACGCGTTTGCCACCGCCGACGGCAGTGTCCGGGTCTTTAAAGGCTTAATGGATGTCATGAACGACAATGAGCTGCTGGCAATTATGGGCCACGAAATCGGCCACGTTATTAACCATGACACCCGCGATGGGATGAAAAAAGCCCTGCAACGGTCGGCTGTCCGGAATGTGCTGGCCTCCCAGTCGGGGGCAATCGGCCGGCTGTCCCGCTCAGAGTTGGGTGGTGTGGCTGATTACATCATCGGTTCTTCGTTCAGCCGGAAACAGGAAACCGAGGCCGACGACTATAGCTATCAGTTTATGAAAAAGAACGGCTACAGTGTCATGGCGCTGGCCACGTCGTTTGAAAAGCTGGCAAAACAAAGCGGTGGCGCGGGCGTACCAACGTTTCTGTCAACCCACCCCGACAGTAAGGCACGGGCGCAGCGGGTCCGTGACCGGGCGCGGCGCGATGGATTGAGCCGTTAATCGTATAAAAAAACTCCCCGAGGGTTTTAAACCCTCGGGGAGTTACACTCAAAAGTATCCTTTTACTTACTCCGCTCAATAGTATATTGAACCAGCTGTTCCAGCGAAGTCCGGTAGGCCGATGCCGGAAAAGCGTGCAGGAGCGCTTTGGCCTCTTCAACAAACCGCTGCATGGCGGCCGTTGCGTATTCAATACCGCCGGACCCTTTCACAAAAGCGATCACCTCGTTCACCTTTTTAGGATCGTCGCTCTTATTTTTTACAATATTAATCACCCGGCGCTTATCGCCTGAACTGGCCCTGTTGAGGGCATAGATCAGCGGAAGCGTCATTTTTTTCTCTTTGATATCGATGCCCAGCGGTTTGCCGACTTCGGCCGTTCCGTAGTCAAACAGGTCGTCTTTGATCTGAAAGGCAATACCCACTTTCTCCCCGAATAGCCGGGCCTGCTCAATTTGTTCAGCCGCCGCGTTGGCCGACCGCGCCCCCATGGCGCAGCATGCCGAAATCAGCGAAGCTGTTTTTTGCCGGATAATCTCATAATACACATCTTCGGTGATGTCGAGACGGCGGGCTTTTTCAATCTGGAGCAATTCGCCCTCACTCAGTTCACGGACAGCCCGTGAGCCGATCTGCAACAGGTCGTATTCATTATTATCCACCGACAGCAGCAACCCCCGCGACAGCAGATAATCGCCGACAAGCACCGCAATTTTATTTTTCCAGAGGGCATTGATGGAGAAGAAGCCACGGCGGTAGTTGGAGTCATCAACCACATCATCGTGAACCAGCGAAGCCGTATGCAGGAGTTCGATCAGGGCTGCCCCCCGATACGTCGATTCGGTAATCTGGCCGCAGACGCCCGCCGTCAGAAATACGAACATGGGGCGTAGCTGCTTCCCTTTGCGCTTGACGATGTAATTCATGATCTGATCAAGCAGCATTACCTCGCTTTTCATCAAGTCCCTGAATTTGCGCTCAAACTCGCGCATCTCGTGTTCGATCGGGGCTTGTATGTCGGCAACAGATAGTGGCATTTCCGGTAATTTTCCGGCAAGTATACCACCAAAAATTTGATTATTGCCCAAAATCCGGCAAATTACCGGACTGACTTTCGCAACCCTATGATCGATAATCCCAACCCGCCGGTACCCCACCGGTCACATATTCAGCATAACTCCCCCGAAAACAGAGCCTTGGTACTGGGTGGCGGTTCGCTGAAAGGTGCTTTCCAGACCGGCGCTGTCATGGCTATTCTGGAATCAGGTTTTGAACCGGATGCCATTTACGGCATTTCAGTTGGCAGTCTTAACGCCACTTTCCTGACCCACGAAGCAACCCGTCAGTTCGAGGAAAACGGTGCCATCGACTGGCCTAAAGCCGGAAGGGCCCTGCTGGAATTCTGGATCCGGAACATCACCGGTCCCTATGCTATTGCGGAGGAGCGATCAAAATTTATGATGGGGTATAATACGCTTTTCAGCCGGTTTGACGGGCTGCTGGACAACAACCCGCTCCGGCAGCTGGTTACCTCCCATCTCGATGCAGAGCGGCTGAAACGGTCACCGGTTAAGCTGAAAGTCGGGGCGGTTGATATCATTGAAGGCGATATGGTGTATGCCAGTCCGCAGGATGATCATTTTCTGGACTATGTGGTCGCCAGCAGCTCGCTGCCGTTTATAATGCCGGCCACCCAGATCGGCGGCGACCACCGCAAAGCGTTCCTCGACGGCGGTCTGCGCGAAGTAGCCCCCTTGCGGGTAGCCATTGAAGACGGCCTTACCGACATCATGTGCGTGGCCTGTCATGCGAAGAAAATCTTTACCGAAAAGTTCAATTACCGCAACCTGCTGAACCTGATTGACCGCGTTAAGGACATTACCGTTAATCAGCTGGTCAACAACGACATTGCTTGGGCCGAGCGGTTTGCCGAGCGCGAGAAACTGCGGCAACAGGATTTTCGTCTGACGATTATCCGCCCTCATGAGCCGCTCCACCTCGACCTCCAGCGTTTCGATTCAGAGGACATCGGCCGGTTGATGGTCCTCGGCTATCAGACGGCTACCGAAACCTTTAAACAGTTACGGCTGAACCAGGCTGCTGAAAGCAAGGAAACGAACCTACCGAAATAACCGGTTAACGGCAGCAGGGCGGTCGGTTGTCAGAATATCGCCGCCTTGTTCAACGATTCTCCGGTAGTCACCCGCAGCTTTTTCCATAGGCAGCTCGTCCGTATTATCTTTCCCGTACGTACCTGTTGAGCAGGGTATTCCTGCCGCATGCATGGCGTCATAAAACGCTTTCGGTGGCACCTGACGGGGTGTCAGCGCAACCAGATGATGCAGCGGTAGTCCTGCTTTTTTAAACCTGTCCAGATCTTCGGCCATTGTAACCCCCAGCGCCAGCCAGAGGTCCGGATACGCCTGCCGCAATGCAACGGCACTTTCTACGGTATAGCAGATTATAAACACGCTGTTCAGGGCCTTGTGTTTTTCCACCATCGCCATGGCTTTCCGGAGGTCAACGCCGGGTTTGATATCCAGTGCCAGCACTGCACGGTTCCTGTTCCACCTGAGCACATCTTCGAATAACGGCATTTTCTGAGCCGTTGGTTTGCCGGTCAGATCACGTAATTGCAGCCGCGACAAAGCCTGCCATGTCTGTGCTTTCAGGGAGCCGGTGCCGGTTGTGGTACGTTCCAGTTCATCGTCATGTAACAAGGTCAGCACGCTGTCCTTCGTCATCCGCACATCCATTTCAAGAATAGCATCCGGCACATCGTTTATCGCCTTGCTGAAGGTTTTCAGACTGTTCTCCGTATCTCCTGCATCCGGTCCGCCACGGTGGGCCAGTATCAACGGTTTTGTTCGCCGCTCAGGCATCAGAAAGGTACTGATGGCAGTATTGGTTTGAAAGCGGTTTTTCTGTCCCGATACACTCCCGGCCAGCCAGCAGCCCATTAAGGTGATGATGAGTTTTTTCATAGGGTTGATTCTGTTAAAAACAAAAGCCCCCGCTTTGGGGCGGGGGCTCTGTTATGGAGTAAAACCGGCTTAGTTAAAGATATAACGCAGACCGATCTGTGCTTGCCATACGTTGTCGATTGACACGTTCTTCACAAATGAGTCACGCAACAGGATTGTTTTGTTCGTTGTTCCTTCTGTGATAACCTGTGTGTTCAGGCGGTATGTCGGAACACCGGCAGCGCTGATGCTTGAGTTCGTCAACGGCGTAGCTGTCGTTGTCAGGTAACCTACACCCCACTTGTTATTTAACAAGTTGCCGAAGTTCAGGACGTCAGCACGCAGCTGGATTGTATTTTTCTTGCCCTCTTTGCCAACACGGATGTAGAATTCTTGTGTGATTGTCAGGTCAACACGAGTCAGCCAAGGGAAGTAACCACCGTTACGCTCAGCATATTTGCCGCGACGTGTTTTCAGGTAATCGTTGTTGTCGATGTACTGATCGAAAGCGGCCTGCTGCTGCTCCGGCGTATAAACAACCGCCGTAGCACCTGAACCTACTGTCAGCGATGCAAATGACAGGTCAGACGCTTTAGCCGGCACGAAGATCAGGTCGTTGATCTGACCGTCGCCGTTCAGGTCATTACCATATGTATACGATACTTTACCACCACTCTGTGAAGTCAGACCCAGTGTGAACATCGTTGAACCACCGAATTTGCCACCGTAGTTCAGACGGTAGTTCAGGTAACCGATGATCCGGTTGCGCAGATCGTTATCGCTGAATGATTCTGTCAGGTAGTTCTGACCATAAACTGTCGGCATGTTCGCCTGTACGGTGCTACCTACTGACTGCATATCACGTGCGTAACCATATGTATAGGCTAACATACCGCCGAAACCGTTTGTAGCTGGTTTTTCCAGTTTAAACGTGGCTGTGTAGGCATACCCTACGTTTGTGTTTTTCAGCACGAATACGTTTGAAACCGCAGGATTGTAGAAACGGGCTACAGCTACCGTGTTTGCTGCACCTGAACCTGTGCTTGCAACACCTGAAGCAGGGAAACGATCACGGGTATCTGTACCGCTGAACGTACGATCTGCGGCTTTCAGGTTGGCGTCGATATAACGCAGACCGTTGATGGTTTTGTTATAGATAAATTCTACGGTACCAATCAGGCCAAACGGCAATTTCTGATCAATCGCGATGTTTGTTTTCCACATCGACGGGTATTTCAGATCCTGATCAGTTGCGTTTACAGCATATGGTGCCAGTTTCGTAATGTCAACTTTCGTTGGATCCGGACGCAATGCAGCAGGCAATTCGCTTGGGTTCAATACAAACGGAACGGTGTTTGTACCTGTCAGGTTGATAACGGCTGTGTTTACACCGTTGTTACCCAGCTGGTTCGACACCAATACCTGCGGAACACGGGATACGAAGATACCGGTACCACCACGAACCTGTGTTTTCTTATCACCGGTTACATCCCAGTTAAAGCCCAGACGAGGTGACAGCAACAGACGGTTCTTAGGGAACGCACCTGTGTTTACACTGTAGTTCTGCTTGTTTTCGTCTTTGAATACGGTTGTTGCTGCAACAACAGGGTTGTTAAACGCAGTTGCCAGTGACTGATCGTAAGCAAAGATATCGCCACGCAGACCCAGTGTCAGTTTCAGGTTAGGCGTAGCCTGGTATTCGTCCTGAATGTAGGCACTGTATGTATTTGATTCCAGCTTCTGCCATGGCTCTGCACCACCTGGTAACAATGAGTAACGCAGGTTGTACCGGTTAACCGTTACCGGCGACGTAGTAGCGGTCGGGTTGTTTTTGTACGCTAACGCTGCTGTTTTGAAATCAGCCAGTGAGTTATACACATACACACCGTTTGATGCAGGGAAGAACAGGTTGTTTGATACGAAGTTTTCGTAGCCCAGGCCCAGGGTCAGCGTGTGCTTACCGGCAAAATAGCTCAGGTTGTTTGTCAGGTTCAGCGTCGAGTAGTTCAGCTTGTTGCTAGGCGTGAACGGATCGAAACCAAGTGACATATAGGTAGTACCACCTTGCAGGATGTCAATCGACGGGAACATATCCGTCAGGTACTGACGATCTTCGATCTGCTTGTTATAGGTAGCGACTAACTGGTTCGCCCATTTACCCTTGAAGTTCGAGTTTAATTCGGCAGCGATTGACCGTGTATTGTCAGCAATCAGGTAGCCTGTGCTTTGCGGCGACAGGGCCAGTGATGAGTTGGTACGGTTACCGTTACCCGCTGTGTTACTACTGTTACTGTTGCTGATCGGAACACCTGACTGCGAGTTGTGGTGCGAGTACCGTACGGTCAGCTTGTGGTTGTCGTTGATGTTATAATCAAAACGAACAAGACCTTTCTTGCTGGTTACTTCGTTGTTGAAGTTGTCGAACGGACCCAGTTCACGACCAAAGTTCGTACGCATGAAGCTCGTGATGTCATCCACATCCGCCTGCGTTACCCGTGAGATGTTACCTGATGTCTGACCACGGTTAACCTGCCAGTCAAGAGCAGGCGTGCTGCTGGTAAACTGCTCATAGTTCACGAAGAAGAACAGTTTGTTTTTGATCAGCGGACCACCTACGCGGAAACCGGTTGTTTTCTCGTTGATGTTAACCGCCGGGATATCGCGGCCATCAGCTTTTTTACCCACCATCCGGAACGAGTCTTTGCTCGTACGGAACAGGTGGTATGCTGAACCCGAGAATTCGTTTGTTCCTGAACGGGTTACGGCGTTGATACCGGCACCGGCGAAACCTGACTGACGAACGTCGTAAGGCGCTACGTTCAGCTGAACTTCGTCAATCGCGTCAAGCGAAACGGCAGTAGTACCTGTACGGCCACCTGCCTGAGCCGAAGAACCCAGACCGAAACCGTTGTTAAATACCGAACCATCAATGGTGAAGTTGTTGAAACGGCTGTCCTGACCCGCAAATGAGCGGCCGTTACCGTAAGCATTGTACTTCGTAATGTCGTTGATTGTACGGCCGATTGTCGGCAGAGTGTTGATCGTTTCACGACCGAACGTTGCCGCAGCACCCGTACGGTCAGAGCTGAACACATCACTGCGCGTGCCCGAAACCGTTACTTCTGACAGCTGTGTGCTGGCGTTTGCCAGTTTGAAATCTACGTTAGCCGCAGAACCAAGGTTGGCTGTGATGCCGTCCCGTGTCTGTTCCTGATAACCAACGAAGGTTACTGATACTTTGTAAGGACCACCGATACGTACACCCGGAATGGTATACCGGCCGGCAGCATTTGTAGTTGTACCATAGCGGCTACCCGATGGCAAGTGAATGGCTAATACTGTGGCACCTGGCAGGGATTCTCCTTTGTCGTCAACAACGGCACCGTTGATCTGAGAGGTAGTAACCTGGGCCTGTGCATTGATTAGCCCCAAAAAAAATACGGCCAAAACTCCGAAAAGTTTAAAAGCCGTCCTTGTTTTTTGTACAAGTTTAAAATGCATAAACTTGGGTTGTTTGATTAAGATGATGAAAGACATCAGACAACAATGGGTTGCCCGAAAACTTCCTCAAAAAAACAATAAAATATACTAATGAGCAACGTCCTTCTTCGAGAAATCCAGTTTAAGTGAGCTGTAAATGAGCTTTTGTAGAAAAAGTATACTTTTATATTCACATTGTTCAAGCTTTGCCGGTTAAATAATTATGAAGGAAAGGCCCTTCATTTTTTCCTTTGCCTGATCTGATACTCATTTTGCTGTTTTCAGAGTGAATAGTTGCCTGATTTTTCTCCGGAAACAGTGCCGGAAATCCGGTAAACTTAAAATTATACAAAATAAGCCTTTTGGCAGGGTTGTGTAATTTGCCCTGTTTTTTATTGTTTTACTATCAAAATGTATCGTTCCGGTGTTTCTTCACCGATAAATAGTTGAGAAATGACGCCAGTTGACACTATAAAACTAACACAATACAGCCATGGGGCCGGCTGCGGATGCAAAATCGCGCCGAAAATTCTGGACCGGATTCTGCACCATAACCAGACGACCATCAGCCCGCCGGCTGACTCTCCCCTCGCCCACCGGCTACTGGTCGGCAATGATTCCCGCGACGATGCCGCAGTGATGGACCTGGGCAACGGAGAAGCCATTATCAGCACCACCGACTTTTTTATGCCCATCGTGGATGACGCCTTTGATTTCGGCCGGATTGCCTCTGCCAACGCCATCAGCGATGTGTATGCTATGGGCGGTGAACCGCTGATGGCGATTGCGATTCTGGGCTGGCCGCTGGACAAGCTACCGCCGGAAGTTGCGGGTGAGGTGCTGGCCGGTAGCCGGGCGATCTGTGCCGAAGCGGGTATTCCGCTGGCGGGCGGCCACAGCATCGACTCGCCCGAACCGATCTTCGGGTTAGCCGTGACGGGCAAGGTACGGACCGAGCACCTGAAGCAAAACAACACGGCCACTGCCGGCTGCTGGCTTTACCTGACCAAACCGCTCGGCGTCGGTATTCTGACAACGGCGCAGAAAAAAGGGATTCTGGCACCGGAACACGCGCAGCTCGCACCTGCACAAATGGCACAACTGAACAAATTCGGGGTAGTGCTGGGGAAACTACCGTATGTGAAAGCGCTTACCGACGTGACCGGCTTCGGACTGCTCGGTCACCTGGTAGAAATGGCCGACGGCAGCGGTCTGAGTGCGAACATAACGTTTGATACCGTTCCTAAACTGCCGGTCCTTGATGCATACCTGGCGCAGAACAGTATTCCCGGCGGAACGCACCGCAACTGGGACAGCTACGGCCATAAAATTGCCGGCCTAACCGATCAGCAACGCGTTGTTCTGGCCGATCCGCAGACATCCGGCGGCCTGTTAATTGCCGTGGAGCCGGATTCTTGTGCCATATTTGAACAAGTTGCTGCTCAAAATGGGTTTACTTTGCAGTCATTCGGCGAGTTTATCCCTCGTCAGGAGAAATCTGTTTACGTTTTTTAAGGTTGTTTAAACCACAAAGGCGGGAAGACATAAAGCAGCACGAAGTTTTTCTTTGTGCCCCTTTGGTACGTCATGACTTAGTGGCAGGAATTTTTATAAACCACTAAGGCGGGAAGACATAAAGCAGCACGAAGTTTTCTTTGTGCCCCTTTGGTACTTCGTGGCTTAGTGGCTAATCAGACAATATGAAATTATTCTTTCGTCAGTCGGGCGATACCGGACCAGCCGTCATTTTTCTGCATGGCATTTTCGGATCGTCTGATAATTACGTTACCATCAGCAAGGCAATTGCCGCTCAGGGCTTCCGCGTTTTTTCGGTTGATCAGCGGAATCATGGTCAGTCGCCCCGTAGTGATGAATTTGACTACGATCTGATGGCGGCCGATCTGCATGAATTTATTCAGGATCATCAGCTGGATAAGCCGGTACTGATCGGACACTCGATGGGTGGTAAAACGGTCATGCAGTACGCTATGTCGTACCCGGATACGTACAGCAAACTGATTGTGGTCGATATTGCTCCCCGTTTCTATCCCGTGCATCACGGCGAAATCCTGCGCGGCTTCAACGCCGTTCCGCTGCAAACGTTAAGTAACCGCAACGAGGCCGACACGATCTTCAGTGAGTATGAACGCTCGCCGGCCGTACGGCAGTTTCTGCTGAAGAACCTGTACCGGACGTCAGAAGGAAAATTTGACTGGCGCATCAACCTGCCGGTTCTTGAACGGGAAATCCACGGTGTTGGAGAAGAACTGAAAGCCGTCCGGCAGGTTACGGAACCAACCCTGTTTATGCGGGGCAGCGAATCACCCTATATTACGGAGGAAGACGAACAAACGATTAAACGTATTTTCCCGAATGCCGTTGTTCAGACCATTGCCGGTGCCGGTCACTGGGTGCAGGCTGAAAAGCCGGCAGAATTTGTTGAAGCCGTTTTAGCCTTTATCGCCTGATGCCTACTTTATATTTAATCCCTACAGTTCTGGCCGACAACACTGCTGACCAGGTATTGTCTCCCCAAATCCGGGAGGTGATGGGTAAGCTTGATGCTTACTTTGTCGAAAACGTCCGGACAGCCCGCCGCTTTATCAGCAGCCTCAAGACCGGTAAGGTCATCGATGAACTATCGTTTTTCGACTTACACAAAGACACGACCGATACTGAAGTACGCCGCAACATGCAGGTGCTGACCGACCGGAAACAGGATGCCGGTGTGCTGTCGGAAGCCGGATGCCCCGGTGTCGCCGATCCGGGCGCCGCTGCCGTGCGGGTAGCACATCAGCTGGGCTGGACGGTTGTTCCGCTCGTCGGCCCCTCGTCAATCCTGATGGCGCTGATGGGCTCGGGCATGAGCGGGCAGTCGTTTGTGTTTCACGGCTACCTCCCGATCGATCGGGGCGAACGCAGCAAGGCCCTGAAACAGCTGGAAAAAGATGCCCGCCAGAAGATGCAGACCCAGATTTTCATGGAAACGCCTTACCGGAACAATCAGATGATGGGCGATGTACTGTCAGCCTGCGCCGGTGACAGCCGCCTGTGTGTTGCCTGCAACGTAACGGCGCCGGATGCGTTTATCAAAACAAAAACCATCAAAGACTGGAAAGGACAACTTCCCGACCTGCATAAAAAACCAACTGTTTTTCTCCTTTTCTGACATGGTTAAGGCATTCACATTTTCCCCGTTTCAGGAAAATACCTATATCGTTATTGATGACGAAACCCAAAAGGCCGCCGTCATCGATCCGGGTTGTTATGATCAGGCTGAGAAAGAGACCCTGTCGGCCTTCATTGACAGCCGGCAGTTGACGGTTACTCACCTGCTCCAGACCCATTCCCATCTGGACCACGTTTTCGGCAGTGCCTATGTCAAGCGTAAATACGGCGTTAAGATGTACCTGCATGAACTTGACATGGTTATTTTTAACGATGTGCCGAAGCGAATGGAGATGTACGGCCTGCGGGGCTACGATCCGACGGAAGTAGACGTTTACCTCCGCGAAGGGGATAAAATTGCGGTCGGCAACACAACACTGGATGTACTCCATACGCCGGGACACGCACCGGGGCATGTGGTATTCGTGAACCATAAAGACCGGTATGTCATTGGCGGTGATGTGTTGTTCAAAGGAAGCATCGGCCGGACCGATTTTACGTACTGCGACCATCAGGCCTTGCTGAACAGCATCCGGACGAAGCTCTATACCCTTCCGGACGACTATACGGTTTACGCCGGTCATATGGACCCGACCACCATTGGCCGGGAGAAAAAATCAAATCCGTTTATCCGGATGGACTAATCGCCGGAGGCGCTGTTGATACCTATATATATGCTATCCAAATTAATTAAACAGCTCCCCAATACCATGACGTGCGGCAACCTGCTTTGCGGGAGCATAGCCATCGTCATGGCGCTGAACGGTGATCTGGTAACGGCTGCCTGGCTGATGGTCATCGCCGCCGTGCTTGACTTCGGGGATGGGTTTGTGGCCCGGCTGGTGCATGCTTCCGGTCCGTTCGGCAAGGAACTGGATTCGCTGGCCGACATGGTTACATTCGGCCTGTTACCCGGCGTTCTTGTCTTTAAACTGGCACAGGGGCTGGACATGGGCATGCTTTCCTATGGTGCATTCCTGATCACGGTATTGTCAGCAATCCGGCTGGCTAATTTCAATATTGATACCCGCCAGGCCGATGGATTTATCGGCGTACCGACCCCGGCCAACAGCCTGATGATCGCCTCATTTCCGTTTATGAGCCATTACCAGCCCGAACTGACCACCTATTGGTACAACCCCTATGTACTGGCGGCCATCACGCTTTTTGCGTTTATGCTGGTAGCAGAATTGCCGCTGCTGGCGTTTAAATTTAAAACCTTCAGCTGGCAGGCGAATAAAATAAAATACGTTTTTCTGATTCTTTCCGCCCTACTTCTGTTAATTTTGCGGTTCGCAGCCCTGCCTCTGATTATCGGGTTGTATGTGGTATTGTCAATGGGCGCCAGAACGAAAAACTGAAAAAGCGGTATTCCCGTCATGCTTGTCCGGGTAATCTGTACAATGCGTTCACGCTTTCGCTCTCTCACTCTTTCACTCTTTATCATTCATGAAATTTTTCGCAGAAATCGACGTAATGCCCCGGAAAGAAATTCTGGATCCTCAAGGAAAAGCGGTTCGGCTTGGCCTCCACAACCTGCACATCGATAATGTCGGTGACGTTCGTATCGGGAAACACATCCGGTTAGAAGTTGACGCAGAGAGCGAAGAAGCCGCAACATCAACTGTCGACGAAGCGTGCCGGCAGCTGTTGGCAAACCTGATTATGGAAGAATATAGCTTTACGTTACATACAGCGTAAGCAGCAGTAAAAACCGCATACTTTTTTTGCATTATCCCGGCAAAGTCAGGACTTTATTCATGGATACCACAATCCTCCCCGAATAAAGTGCTATTTTAGCCGGGCTTTTTTTGCTTTATTGCAATACTATGACGTACTCGACCATAACGGGACTCGGCTTTTATGTCCCCGACAATATTGTAACCAACGACGACCTGACGCAATACATGGAAACTTCGGATGCCTGGATCCGCGAGCGTACCGGTATTCAGCAAAGGCGTTATTTCACCTACGGAAAAGATACGAATGCCAGTATGGCCACGGCGGCCTCCCGCATGGCCATTGAACGGGCCGGCATTGAGACATCCGCCATTGATCTGATCGTCTATGCGACCATTACACCGGATTACTTTTTTCCGGGCTCAGCTTTCCTCATGCAGCGCGAACTAGGCCTGGACGGTATCGGCGTGATTGACATCCGCAACCAGTGTTCCGGCTTTGTGTATGCCCTTTCCATTGCCGACCAGTTCATCCGGACCGGCATGTATAAAAACGTCCTGATTGTTGGTTCCGAGATTCAGTCTTCGTGGATCAACAAAAGTACCGAGGGCCGTAATGTTGCCGTCATTTTCGGCGACGGTGCCGGTGCTGCCGTAGTACAGGCTACCACAGATCCGGAACACCGTGTGCTGTCAACGCACCTGCACGCCGACGGCCGTTATGCCGAGGAGCTGTTTGTCAAAGATCCGGGCAGCAGCCGTCCGGGCCGGGCGGTTACCAAAGACATGCTCGATGAAGGGGGTATTGATGTGATTATGAACGGCAATGCAGTGTTCAAACATGCTGTTGTCCGCTTTTCGGAGGTAATCAATGAAAGCCTGAAAGCCAACGGATACTCGCCAAGTGATATATCGCTGCTGGTGCCGCACCAAGCCAACATCCGGATTTCGGACTATGTCCGTCAGCAGATGAACCTGCCTGAAGAAAAGGTAATGAGTAACATACACCTGTATGGCAACACAACGGCCGCTTCCATTCCGATTGCACTGACAGAAGCCTGGGAACAAGGCCGTGTGAAACCAGGTGACCTTGTTTGCCTTGCCGCTTTCGGCAGCGGCTTTACCTGGGCCTCCGCACTTATTAAATGGTGACTATGATTGAATGATTAAGTGATTGAATGCCAAAGGAGACTTAATGCATTAAGTGAAAGAGTGATTGATTCATTTTATGGTACCACTCTTTCACTCATTCGCTCTCTCACTCTTTAATTCAATAATTACCGATCGAGAGCATAACCAGTGTACAGGCCTCAACCGGTTCGATACCCTCCTGCTGTAGTATACGCTCAAATTCAGGATTTTCTGCGCCGGGGTTAAAAATAACCCGTCGTGGTTTTAACGCTTTGATGTAGTCATAATACTGCGGCTGGTTACGGGGCCCGACGTACATGGTCACCGTATCAATCCCGGTCAGTTCCGGCTGTCCGGTCTGAATTGCATTTCCGCGTATATGCCCCTGCCGTAAGCCCACCAGTTCGATGGCATGCCCGTAGTTCAACAGGCTGAGTGCCGCCCGGTTCGCATAGCGGTCCGGATTCTCCGAAGCACCCAGAATCAACGTCTTTTTATCTGTTATCATAGTTGTTCTTATCCGATTTATTTACAATTACTGTGTTACCTTCACGAAACAATAGCGTCTTCTAATTGAAACACATTAATTCTTTTTTTGATTTTTACTTTCTTATGCGGCACCTTTTGTTTATCTTTTCTTCAAATTAGTTCAATAACCAACTATGTCCATCTAAATGAACTTTTTGGCCAGTATGAGCGACATAAAACGATTCATCTATTAAATTAGCAGCCAGTCTTAACTTTTTCCTCAGTATTTTGTTTAAGTTTATATAAACAAACAGGTATCCTACTCAATCTATTTTACTTCTACTTTTTTGTGAAAAATGAATGACAAAAAGAATCAAAGTTACTGGAATGAGAAATGGGTAACCATTCCGTTTGATACCGTTGAAAACCCTCCTCATTACGAGGTTTCCAACTACGGCCGGATCCGGAGTTTTCAGTCCGGTGCCGCACAGGGAACTATTATTAAAGGGTCGGTTATCCAGGGGTATCGTTCCTTAAACATTCGTTCACAAGGAAAAACGCTCAACCGTTATGTACACAAGCTGGTCGCCGAGTTTTTTGTAAAACGCCTGCAACCAGAACACACTTTTGTCATCCACCTCGACCATGATAAGATGAATAATTACCATCTTAACCTGAAGTGGGTGTCAAAAGAAGAAATGATTGAGCACAACCGGAACAATCCAAATCTCAAGAACCGTCCCCAGCCCCGTCAGACCAGTAATTACAAGCTGACGGAGACAAAGGTAAAAATCATTAAAAAGCTGCTGCGGAATGACAAAAACCGGCTTAAAATGATTGCTAAGCAGTTTGGCATTACGCATACCCAGCTCAACCGCATCCGCTCGGGCGAGAACTGGAAACACGTCACGATTGATGATTAGCACACAAGAAAGGGAGTATCAGCTGATACCCCCTTTCTTGTATACTGCCGGTATGTTTTACAGATATCTTACCGCCGGATCACACCTTCCGGATGTTTTGAGAGACTCCCGCTTGTACCGTTAGCCCGCTGAGCCAGTGGCAGCGTCACAAAAAACGAGGTACCTACATCCTCAGTAGTTTCAAACCAGATGCTCCCGCCGACGTGTTCTATCCCGCGTTTTGCAATGGCAAGGCCCAGCCCCGAACCGTCTTTCTTGGTACTGAAGTTAGGCAGAAATACCTTTGCCCGGATCGACTCCGGAATACCTGTTCCGTTATCGTGAATCTCAATCTGGACTTCTTCTTCCGTAGTAAACAGCTTTAGGTCAATACTCGGCTTACGCCCTTGCGGTACCGACTGAATACCGTTGATGATCAGGTTCGTGATAATGCGGCCGGTCATCTGCCGGTCCCCGATAACCATGATCGGCCCCTGCATAATATCCTTGTAGATGTTGTTCCGCTCGTCGTCGGCATACAGATCAGCAGCTTTGTTCAGTACAGACGTAATCTCAAACATTTCGTTTTTCGGGAGCGGCATCTTGGCCAGTTCCGAAAAGGAAGCAGCGACTTCGCTGATGTTGTCGATCTGCTCCAGTAAGGATTCAAAAGCATTCTTAATGATCCGCCGCGCCCGGCTATCTTCTTCACCGACCGGCATTGTCCGCTGCAAATGCTGCAGCGTCAGTTTCATGGGGGTCAGCGGGTTTTTAATCTCATGGGCGATCTGCTTGGCCATTTCACGCCAGGCCGACTGCTTTTCGCTGACCGAAAGGGCTTGCTTGCTTTCTTCCAGCTTCACCAGCATCCGGTTATATTCGCCCACCAGCAGCCCGATTTCGTCGTCAGACTTCCAGTCAAGCGGCTCGTTGAGCTTGTCAAGGTTTGTCCGCCGGATTTTCTGGGTAATCAGCCGTAACGGACCTGTCAGCGAGTTCGAAGCAACATAGGATAAAATCAGGAAAACGATAAACAGAATCATAAACACGTTCAGCGTGGAGGCCACTACCTCACTCACCTGTTCATCAAGTTCCGGTTGTGCGTAGAAATAAGGCACACTCAGCACACCCAGCAAACGGCCATTATACGATTTGATACCGGCATACGCCGTGCGGTAATCCTTGCTGCCCAGCGATTCGCTCAGCAGCACCTGTTTTTCCTTGTTCTCAATGAGGTGAATGTAGGCAAGCGGATTAATGCGTTTCGACAAATGGCCGCTCTCATACATCAGCGGACGGGTCGATGTAAACAAAACGCCCGTCGTGTCGAACACATTGATGTCCGTATCCACGTCACGGGCAATCTTTTTCAGTTCTTCCTGCGCCGACTCGAGACTGCGTTTCCCTTGCTGGTATTCATCGAGATACGACAGGAAGTTAGACGCAATGTTGCGTGTATTGCTAATGAACGCCGTCTCCTGATTCGAAACATAATTTGAGGTAATTACCCCCAGAATAATCACCATGACCAGCAACAGCGGCAGGAAAAAGGCAATGTTCAACAGGATCTGAATCCGCGTTGAATAGTTCACACTGAAATGCGATATCTGGTACCGGATGGCATAGGTCATGATCGCCACAATAACGGTCAGGACCAGAATCAGGAACAGAAAGGAGAAATTAGAGAGAATACTGCTGACCGGAAACTCCAGCGACGACGTAACAATCGTACGCCCGTTTTTCCCCTGTAAACCAACGTGTTTATAGCCGTTCAGCGTCATGCCCTCATCGTAGAGTTCAGGCCGTTCGAGCATCCATTGCGGCATTTTCCGGTCATAGTTATAGCTGCCCGTACTGTACATAATGGACTTGGGCGACCCACCGTAAATGACATAGCTGTAATCCTGGCTCTCGGGCGACTGAATGAGTTTCTTGTCTACCAGTAATTCAAGATAAACGTTTTTAGGCGTCTCATTCCGCAGTTTCAGATCAAGCACCAGCCGGCCGATCAGCGTGCTGTCAGGATCCTGCCCGTAAATATCAATAAACCCGATGTATTGCTTGATAATGTTGTTCCCGACTTCGTTGACAAAGTACAAGCCGTTGTACTGCGTTTTGTAACGATCTGTCCGGTAGCGGGCATCATACTCTTTATAGTCTACCGCATTGGGCCGGTGTTCCAGCGGATTGCCATCGGCGTCAAACGACAGTACCTCGACATCGTACTTCTCAAAATACTTCTCCAGATAGGTGCTTTTCACGCGATGCTGAATCCGGGCACTGCCAAGAATCGAATCCCGCCGGAATGCTTTCCGGATTTTGTTATCACCGGCAATTGCCCCACGCGCCTTATCGAGCAGGAATTCGCCCAGTACGTCGTTTTCGGCCAGCAGCCGCGCCCCGAAATCCTTTTTCTGCGCTACATCTTTCTTTATTTCCTGCCGGTAAACAACATAAGCCGTTGTCAGCGCGCAGATAAAGGCGGCAAAAAACAAATAAATCGAGGTTTGGTAGCGGAACGTGTATAAGATTCTCGGAAACCGTGTCAGATAAAGGAAAATGAAATAAACGCCGTTCAGGACCCAAACCAGCTCCGCAATGACGCCGACAGCATAATACAATACCGCCGACAGCACTGTTCCGACCAGAAAGGCCAGCCATCCCTGCCGCAGATCGTTATTGAAACGGATAAACAGACTGGTCAGCAAATGCAGGGCCAGAAAATAGATCAGCGAAATACTGACAAAAACCAGCAGACAGGCGATTTTCAGA
>NZ_CAMFHL010000087.1 GCF_945952095.1 uncultured Arsenicibacter sp.
CGTGGTCCCTTTTTTTAGCCGTGGTCCCTTTTTTTAGCCGTGGTCCCTTTTTTTAGCCGTGGTCCCTTTTTTTAAGCCGATGGCCCTTTTTTTAGCCGTGCCCTTTTTTTTAGCCCTCCATATTTTCCACCTGTATCAAAATTTTTTAGACACATGCTTGTACATACAAATAAAGAGACTACTTTTGTATCAACAGAAATATATAGCCATGAAGACCGACGTTGAAAAGCCAGTGACCCGTTTCAGTGCATGCCTGATGTTTTCGGCCAATGCATTGGCACGCGCCATTACGGCTATCGGGGAAGAGGAGTTCGGGCGGTTTGGCTTGTCGTACTCACACGCGTATTTGCTGATGGAGGTGATCGACAGCCCGGGTATTACCCCTTCGCAGTTGAGTAACTCGCTGTATCTGACACCATCAACCATTACGCGGCTGATTGAAAAGCTGGAACAGAAACGCCTGGTAAAACGGGAGGCGGAAGGCAAAAATACATTTGTCTACCCGACCGAACAGGGAATTGCCATGACAGACGACATCCGTGCGGCCTGGGATCGCACCGGCGAACGATATATGACGGCAATCGGTGAAGAGCAGGCCCATGCCCTCGCTAAGCAGGTGTTCCGTGCCGTTCGTGCGCTGGAAGGCGAATAAAATTTTTTGAAAATATTGTTGTATGTGCAAACAAATTTAAGGTATGAAAAACAACAAACCATGTATAGGCTTGCTGGCCGGAAAAGGAAGTGCCATGACAAAAGAAGTTTGCCAGCAGTTGGCAGAGGAGGGAATTACGGCCATTGTGCGGGAGAAAAAGCCGGTTGTTGATGAGCCGGTGTCTGACGTGAACGACATGCTGCGTCAGCTGCGCGGCGAACCGGGTAAGGACTTATTTTTTAACGGGTGGAAATTACTGTTTTAGCATGTAACAAAGCTATTTACTCATAACAACCTACTAACCTTTCGGGTTATAAACCAACAGAGACGCAATTCAATGCGTCTCTGTTGGTTTATAATAGCTGCGAATTCATTATGAAAACTGCACTGATTACAGGCGCTAATGTTGGTATCGGACTGGCAACGGCCAAAGCACTGGCGCAACGGGGTTTTAATCTGATCCTCGTTTGCCGCAATGCACAAAAAGGAGCAAAAGCACTGGACGACATCAAAAAAGCAAATCCGAAGATCAACGCTGAACTGCTACAGGCAGATTTATCGGATCTGGATTCGGTCCGGAAGGCGGCGGGCTATGTTATTGATCATTATGACCGGCTGGATGTTCTGATCAACAACGCCGGCTATACGCCTGATAAAATTGAGTTTGTAACCGGTGGCAAAGCCGGTCAGGGGATCGAAAAGTCGTTTTTTGCCAATCATATCGGGCATTTTGTACTGACGCACCACCTGATGCCGCTCCTGAAACGGACGGCAACCGAAACAAAGGATGTGCGGGTAATCAGCCTGTCGTCGGCGGCCTATCAGATGGGGCGTAAAGCACGGCTGTTCCGCCGGATTGAAGGAATTTCCACCCTGCAGGCGTATTGCGACGGTAAGCTGGCAAACCTGTTGTTTGCAAAAGGACTGGCAAAAGACGTTGCCGGCACCGGTATCACTGCTTATTCGGTACACCCGGGCGTGGTGAAAACGAACTTTGCCAATACCTCAACCGGTCTGTTTAAAGTAGCGCTGGCACTCGCCCAGCCGTTTATGCGGACACCGGAAAAGGGCGCTGAGACGTCCATCTGGCTGGCTGCTGCCCCGCTGAAAACCATCGGCGAGGCAAACAACGGTGGTTATTTTCAGGATTGTAAACCAAAAACAACCCGCAACCCCGACATTACGTCACAGAACGTTGACTGGTTGTGGAACAATTCATTACCCTTCGTGTAGAGACGCAATATCTTGCGTCTCAAATCACTGTCGTGTTTGGTATTCAGGTTTGATTGGGGTATGAAAAAGGAGACGCAATATCTTGCGTCTCAAATCACTGTCGTGTTTGGTATTCAGGTTTGATTGGGGTATAAAAAAAGAGACGCAACATCTTGCGTCTCTACATATCGTTAATTATCGCCCGCCGATCGGAATCAGGTAGCCGATGGTTCCCTGTAATAGTGCCCGTTTAATGGTTGACGGATCTTCGGTAGGCGAGGTTGGTGTTGTCGCTTTCGGGCTGTTATCGCCAATGTGGTACAGCGCACGGGCTTCTACCGTCAGATGGCCCGGACCCAGCGGCAGTGCCACGCCCAGACCACCGGCTGCTCCGTAGGAAATCCGTCCTTCAGAGCCATTAAACGTTACTTTTTCATTATATGGGACACCAAACAGCGTCCCTTTTGTGCGGCCGCTCAGCGTGTAGGCTCCATAAGGGCCGACATTCACGAAAAAGCGGGTGGCTGCCGGCTCACCAAACGAAAACTTAAGCAGCAGCGGAACTTCGATCCGGTTTTCAATACCGGTAATTGTTAAATCCAGGTTTGTACCGGTAGCGGTTGCCTTGATTTTCTGCTGGCTATAGTTGATTTCGGGCTGGAACGAGAAAAGGCCGCGACCGAAATTCAGGACCAGCCCCCCGACATAACCCACTTCGCTGCCGAGCTTAGCGCCTGTAACTGTTTCGAGCGGAAGCAGGTAGGATGCCCCTGCCCGGAAACCAACGTGAAAACCGGCTTCATCGTCGGACATGGCCACGGCAGAAGGTGCCGGAGCCGGTGTTGTTGTCGCTGGCCGGCTGGCTGGTGCCGGTTTGCCGGTCGTGCCTGGTTTGGCCGGTGTGGTTGCGGCCGGTTTCGACTGGTTAACGCCGTGGTATTCATCATACATTTTCTGCAGGCGGTTTTCAGAGCCTTCGCCGGACGTTGTGGTGGCCGCCGGTGTGGCCGCCGGCGCCGTAGAGGCCGGTTTGGTGACGCTGCCTGCCGGTTTGGTACCGGTTGCTGATGTTGGTTTTGTCGTCGTTGTTGTTGTTTTTTTGGCCGGTGTCGTCTGTGCAAACACAAGTGAGCCGCACAAACATATCATAACTGCTGAAAGACAAATCTTTTTCATACTAGATAGAACGGGAGTTGAATGGTAACAATGTTACAAGATATTGGAGTAAGGTGAACGGATGACCGAGTGAAAGGTGACCGCTTTTGAGTATTCGGTAGGGAGTTACAAACATCTGGTTACGAAAACGGATTTATGATAATGAACCCTGACCCGTCAGGGCAGGAGCATATTAACGAAAAGCGTCATGAAAACCCAACACTCGAAAATAGCATTGGTAACGGGGGCCAACCGTGGCATCGGTCATGAGGTAGCCCGACAACTCTGTAAACGCGGATTTGCCGTTTTTATTGGTTCGCGTGATTTTGTGAAAGGGCGTTCGGCCTGCGAAGAGCTATGTTCGGAAGGCTACGAGGCCATCTGTCTGCCGCTCGACGTAACGGATCCGGTCAGTATCCGGCAGGCGGTCGGGACGTTTTCGCAGAAGGCCGATCACCTCGATGTGCTGATCAATAATGCCGGTATTCTGGAAGATCACGGTGAAGATATTCTTTGTCTGAACGCCGAAATGCTGGAACGGACGCTGAAAACAAACACCATCGGCCCGATTCTGGTGACACAGGACTTCCTGCCCTTTTTGCAGAAAAGTCCCGGTGGCGGCCGGATCATTAACGTGTCGAGCGGGGTGGCGTCGCTGGAGAATATGGAAACCTATGCACCGGCCTACAGTATTTCAAAGGCTGCGCTGAATGCCGTGACCCGTCAGCTGGCATCATCGCTGAAGGAACATAATATCGCCGTCAATTCGGTCAGTCCGGGCTGGACGCGCACCGACATGGGTGGCACATCGGCCCCGCGTACGGTCGAAAAAGGAGCGGAGGCCATTGTCTGGATGGCTACCGATGTTCCGCTGTCTGAAACGGGCGGATTCTGGCAGGATAACAGGCGGATGCCCTGGTAAATGTGTAATTTGCCGGTGCTATGGAAAACCACCGGACAACGCTCTATACAACGCTGGCAGCCGTTTACGATGCCATGTACCGTACCTTCATTGATTATGATGAGGAGTTTACGTTTTACCACGGCCTGCTCCGGCAACACAATTGCCGGACAGTGCTCGAAATCGGGTGCGGCAGCGGTCATCTGGCCAGCCGGCTGAGCCCGCATGTGGCCTACACGGGCATGGACATAAGTGCGGATATGCTGGCGCTCGCCCGGCAGCATGCTCCCGGTGTGTTGTTTATTGAAGCCGACATGACGGCGTTTACTATTCCGGAACCAGTTGATGCCGTGTTGATTACGGCCCGCAGCATTTCGTACCTGCTGACCAACCCGCAGTTATTGTCGGCCTTCCGGCATATTGCCGGAGCACTGAAACCGGACGGGTTGCTGGTCTTTGATTTTATTGAGGCTGCGTCCTTTTTTGACCGGTTGCAGCCGGATCAGCTACTGGTGCATAACGCGTCTTTCGGAGGAATTGATTACCGGCGCGAGAGCCGGTATACCCCTAATCTGGCAACGGGCCTGACCTGGGACTGGGCTTCGGTTTATTTTGCCCGGCAAGGCGTTGCCCGGCAAGGCGTTTCCCCACAAGGCGTTGCGCAGCAAAGCGTTGCCCGGCAAAACGGGGAGGAGGCTTATGCGGAAATCGGCCGTGATCTGGCGACGCTGCGGGCATTTCTGCCTTTTGAAATGCAGTTGCTGTTAAACGAAGCAGGCTTTACGATTGAGGAGACGATTGTTAAGGCGTCGTATGCCTTTGACACGCATGTTATTGTCGCAAAAATGTAGAGCCGCAACATCTTGCGGCTCTACGTTTTTGACTAAAATTTCAGGTTAAACTGCGCATTGAAAATAGTGCCCAGCTGACTGAAATGAGACCCGTCATACGTTACGTTTGAATACCGGCCGTTGAACGTAATCAGGTTATACTGGCTGAAGTATTTCTGGCTCGGTATGTTGTCGTCTGCGTTGTAGTGCGTTTTCACGCCGGTTTTCAGGTCGATGAAATTCCACTTCGGCATCACATTGAACAGGTTTGACGCGTTCAGGGTCAGGGTCGCTTTCGGCGAGAACGGAATTGAAACGCTCAGGTCGGTAACGACGCGGGGCACAAACTCCGTATCGGTATTGTCGTCCAGACCATTCTGGTGGAAACGGGTCGGGCCAAACAGCGTATTGTTCAGGTTAAAAATGATCTTTTTGATCTGATAATCAAAGCCAAGGATCATCTTGTATTTTGGCCGCGAGGTAAACAGCAGGGCGTCCTGCGTGCGGTCGAATACCGACTTACCGGCGTCGGCAATTAGTTTCGTATTTTTGACTGACGTATATTTATTCTCGAACGTATAGTTCCCTGCGAGGTTGATTCCGAGTTTATTACCGCCCAGCAGCAGGTTCCGCTGCGAAATCACAAAATCCAGACCGGAGGTGGTCGTGTTCAGCGCATTTGAGAAGAAACTCACGGCAACAATGCCGTTGGATGTCAGGATTTTATCCAGTGCCGTATTACCGGCGGCAGTACCGGCAATTTCTGAGCCGAGCACAATCCGGTCTTTTACCTTAATGTTGTAGTAATCAAGCGTGATGCTCAGGTTACGGGTTGGATTCAGACCCAGACCAAATGTAAAGTTGGTCGATTTTTCCGGTGTCAGCTTCGGTACACCCAGCGCAAACGCCTGCGGGCTTACGTTGTTAACAATCCCCTTTGTCTGAATACCCTTGCCCGGTACAAAGCTTGCCTGGGCCAGCTGCTGATAAATCTGGTGCAGCAGTGGTGCGCGGAAACCGGTTGAATACGAGGCACGCAGGGTGAGTTTATCGTCAAGAAGCTTGTAGCGCGAGCTGATTTTAAAGACCGTAGCGTTCCCGAAATCACTGTAACGCTCGGCCCGGAACGTTCCGTTGATCAGGAAATCTTTGGTAATATCGTAGCCCAGATCGACATAGCCCCCGAAGTTAAACCGGGTGTTGGAACCGGCGTTGTTCGGCGTAATGCCCGGAAAAGAGTCTGCCCCTGAGCCGACATACGATGCTGTATCACCCACAAATACGGTAAAGGTCTCCGCCCGGAACTCGCTGCCGAACGCCACATTCAGCTTATCGGAAACCGCTTTTGAAATGTCAATATTGCCGACGTTGTGCGAGAATGAGTAGCCGCCTGGTTTAAAGTAGATCGGTGAGTTCTTACCCAGACTGCGGTTGCGGGAGTTCGATACGGTGTATAACTGCTTGTTGCCGCCGGTTGTAAAGCTGAGGTCCGTTTTCCAGCCGTTGGTTTCGCTGCGCAGGCCGACGGTGGCGTGATAATCGTTAAGGTCGCCCTGGAAAGTCGGTACATAGCCCATATACGGTTGACCGGCGGGTGTCAGCAGCCCGTCGTCGGTTGTGCGCCAGTAAGGCGTCCGGTAGTTGGCAAAGCTGTTTACTTTTTTGTAGACGTAAGCCGCTGTGTAGTAGAACTCTGTGTTGTCGCTCAGTGAATTGCCGCCATTAATCAGGAACTTAGCCGACGTCGTTTCCGGCTGCCCGTTAATGTTTCCGGCATCCGGTTTCTGAGCCAGGAACGCCTTAACCTGCGCCAGCGGGGCACCGAATCCCAGATCAGGGTCGGCTTCGGCTTCGGCACTGACCTTGCCGGGGCGGTTGGCGAGGGCCGAGCGGCTGAAATCGATGGTATAGTTCAGGTAGCCTTTACCGAAATTGGCCCCGTTGTTGACGGCAATCCCGAACAGCTGTCCGTCTCCTTTGGCGGTGATACCGGCCGAAAGGGTAGCCGAGCCGTATTCGTATTTGTCTTTCAGGATAATGTTCATAACCCCGGCGATGGCGTCAGAGCCGTATTGAGCTGATGCTCCGTCGCGCAGGATTTCGACCCGTTTAATGGCCTGCTGCGGAATGGCCGAAATGTCGGCGCCGCTTTCGCCGCGGCCCGGCGAGGTCTGGATGTACATCAGCGCGCTGGTATTTTTCCGTTTCCCGTTGATCAGGATCAGCGTGCGGCTCGGGCCCATGTTCCGGATTTCGTACGGGTCGAGCAGCGACGTCGCATCGTTAACGGGCGTGTTTACGGTATTAAACGAAGGCACACGGTACTGCAATGCCTTGTCGAAGGTTGGCTGGCCGGTGCTGCGCAGGTCTGTAGCCGACAGAATATCGACCGGAATCGGAGAGTCGGTAATGGTGCGCTTCGAGTTCCGGCTACCAACGGCGATGACCACTTCGCTTAATAGTTCGGCATTTTCGGCCAGTGTAACATCAACAACCGATTGGCCGGCCTTGACCGCAACGTCCTGTGGTTTGAAGCCGATAAAACTAAAGACCAGCGTAGCATTGTCGGATATCTCGATTTTATACCTGCCTTCATTGTCGGTAACTGCGCCGCGGTTTGTGCCTTTTACCTGTACGCTGACACCGGCCAGCGGGGTCGATTTTTCATCTTTTACCGTTCCGGAAACCGGACGGGTTTGTGCGAATGCAAGTGAAAGTGCCGTAAAGAATACGGTTAATAAGGTGAATACATTTTTTAACATAATACAGATGATAGGTGGTTAACGGGCTAAACATAAAGTATTTTGCGCTAAAAAATAATGACGGAATAATGTTTTATGTTTGTAGTAAATGACAATATATAATTCTTTTATTTTTAAGTAAACACACGGATTTTTCTTGTTTATTAATTGCTTGTAAGTGTCATCGGGACATAAAAAAAGGCAGCGAAATATTATTATTTGCAGTTGCCCCTGAACGAATAGCAGCCATGCGTAAAACTTTACAGGAGGAATTATTACCCCGGGGAACCAATACGCTTTTTTGTAAAGTTGTACTGGACGGGGATCTTCAGATGCCTTATTATTCGTCCGGCGCTGGCAACAGTGTTAACCTATACAATTACATGACCACTTTAGAGATCGTACAGCAGTATTACGCGTGTTTCAATCAGAAAGACTGGCAAGGCATGCTGGCCTTGCTGCATCCGGAAATCAGGCATGAGGCCAATCAGGGAGATGTTCGTATCGGCATCGAAAAGTTTACGGAGTTTCTGAAACTGATGGATACTGCCTACGATGAAACGCTGACCGATATGGTATTCTTCACCGAATCTTCAGACTCGCGGATCGCGGTTGAGTTTGTTGTAAACGGTATTTACAAACAGGGAGAAGAGGGTTTGCCGCCCGCGCATGGTCAGACGTATGTGTTGCCGGCTGCGGCCTTCGTTGCCGTTACTGATGGAAAGATTTCACGCGTAACGACCTATTACAACCTGCCGCTCTGGATTAAGCTGGTATCTGAATAGGGCAGACTATGGAGACTTTGTCGTTCATCCGGAAGCAGGGAGCGGGCATCGGGGAGGTATTTGATGACCTTGCCTCGCTGCGGATCACTGTTTTCCGCGATTTTCCATATCTCTACGAAGGCTCGGTAACGTACGAAAAAAGCTATCTGCAGACATATGCCAGGGCTGATAAGGCATTTTTGTTTGCAGTCTATGACGGGCCGGTGATGGTCGGGGCTACCACCTGCATTCCGCTGGCCGACGAGACGGCGGAGGTCCGGCAGCCGTTCGAAACGGCAGGCATGGACCTGAACACGATTTTTTATTTTGGTGAGAGTATTCTGCTGAAAGCTTACCGTGGCCTCGGTCTGGGACACCGTTTTTTTGATGAACGGGAAGGCCATGCCCGTAGCTTCGGTACCTATACGACCACTTGTTTCTGCGCCGTAGACCGTGGCGGCAATCATCCGGCCCAACCTGCCGGTTACCGCCCGAACGATGCCTTCTGGCTCAAGCGCGGCTACCGGAAGGTACCGGCCCTGCAAAGTACATTTGACTGGCCGGATATCGGTGAAACCCACTCAACGCCAAAGCCAATGATCTATTGGATGCGGCCGTTAACCCCCTAAAATCCCCCCTTTCTGATCATGAATGTAACCGTGGCTGCGGCCCAATACCCCATCACCGGCCATACCTCGTTTGAAGCCTGGCAATCGCACGTTAGCCATTGGGTCAACGAGGCGGCTTCGCAGCAGGCCGAACTCCTGCTTTTTCCGGAATACGGTTCTATGGAACTGGTCAGCATTTTTCCGGAAGCGGTCAGGCATGACATCCGGCAGCAGGTGGAGGAAATGGATTCACTGAAAGATGCATTTTGTGACGTGTTTGCCGAACTGTCACTGATGCATCAGGTGGTGATTGTGGCGCCCAGCCTGCCGGTAATCGACAACGGAAAACGGGTAAACCGTGTCTATGTGTTTTCGCCGAAAGGCCTGGTCGGTTATCAGGATAAGTTTTTCATGACCCGTTTTGAAGACGAGGAGTGGGGTATCGAATCGGCTGACAAGCAACTGACCCTGTTCGAAGCCGACTGGGGCAGCTTTGGCATTCAGATTTGTTATGATGTTGAGTTTGCGCTGGGTTCGCATTGGCTGGGCGGTGCCGGTGCCTCACTGATTCTGGCCCCAAGCTGCACGGAAACCATTCGCGGGGCGACGCGGGTACACGTGGGCGCACGGGCGCGGGCCCTTGAAAATCAGGCTTACACGATTGTGTCGCAGACGATTGGCGAGGCTCCGTGGTCGCCGGCCGTTGACCTGAACTACGGGTTTGCCGCCATCTACGCCGCCCCTGATAAAAAACTGCCCGAAGAAGGCATCGTAAAAACCATGCCGCCGCAACAGCCTGGCTGGCTCGTTCAATCGCTGGATTTATCACTGCTGGACCACGTCCGTGAAGACGGGCAGGTGTTCAACTTCAAGGATCACCAGCGCCTGCACACCGGCTTTTACCTGGAAGACATTAAGGTAGTGACGGTACAGATATAGATTTTTTGAACCACGAAGGCGGGAAGAACCGAAGGGGCACGAAGTTTTTATACACGTTGTGCTCCTTTCTGTCTTCACGCCTTCGTGGTTAGAAAACTACCACACAAACGTCCCCGCTGAGTTGGCCGGCAGCGAAGCCGTCATGGTTTTGCCCTTGAACGCTACCGAAAACGTCTGCGGACCTGCCGCTTCGTTCAGCACAATCAGCACATGTTCCCCCTTCGGCGTCCGGAACGCAACGTTCGGCAGTTTGTCGGCTGTTGACGAAGCAATACGGACCGAACCCGGTCGGACAAACTTGCTGGCAATGGCCACAATATAATACGCCGGATTGCGGGTGATGGTATTGCCGTCAATCGTCAGCGCTCCCAGACATCCCGTACAGCCGCCGATGGTGTGCGGCTCCTGCTTCGGGTCGGCGGCCAGGTTCCATTCCAGTACAGTGCGGCTCCAGTTGCGGGTAGCACCAATAATCAGGTTTTTGACGTGCCAGTTCATATCGCCCTTCATGTTGCCGGGCGCACCAATCCATTGTTCGGTGAAATAAATGTGCTTGTCGGGGTGGGCGTTATGAACCTCGCTTAATGCCTCAACCTTCCCGCCATAGAGGTGAAACGCCGAACCATCGACGTATTTTCGGGCCTCCGGATCGTTCAGGATAGATATCGGATAATCGACGCGGTCGGCGTTGTGGTCATAGAGCAGGATGCGGGTGGTAATGCCCGCCGCTTTAAATGCCGGTCCCAAATTGTTTTTGATGAACGCCGCCTGCTCTTCGGGCAGCATCAGTAGGCTTGGGTTATTGCCCGGATGCAGCGGCTCGTTCTGGATGGTAACGGCGTCGATCCGGATGCCTTCGCGCTTCATGGCTTGCATGTAGTTGACAAAATACTGCGCATAGGTCTTATAAAATTCCGGTTTCAGGCTCCCGCCTTTGGTTTCGCCGTTGGTTTTCATCCACGTCGGCGGCGACCAGGGCGTGCCCATGATGCGGATGGCCGGGTTGATGGCCAGAATCTGTTTCAGAACCGGAATAAGCCAGGGTTTATCCGGAGCCAGACTGAACCGTGCCAGGGTCGGGTCGGTCTGACCGGCGGGCAGGTCATCGTACGAAAACGTCCGGTCATCGAGGTCGGAGGCGCCGATGCTGATCCGCAGAAAGCTGACGCCGATGTTATTGCCGTCGGTCGCAAACAGTTCTTTCAGGATGGCCGTCCGCTGTGTAGCCCCCATTTTTTGCAGCAGCATCGCACTACCGCCGGTTAGCGTATAGCCGAAGCCGTCCATTGACTGATAGGTTTGGGCAGGGTCGATCTGAATAACCGGCCCGGAAACGGTCGCGGCTTGAAACGATAGCGGGGTAGTTTGTTTTTTGAACAGGGCAGAGCCGTCGGGATTCGTCAGCCAGAGCGCAACTGGCTGGGCTATAGCTCCGAAACGGGCAATCGTGAGCAGACCGGCACAGGCCAGCACGGTAAGGGGTTGCTTCATCATGGTCATAGGGTAGTGCCACAAAGGCACGGAGACAATAAGAAGCACAAAGATGTAATTATTTTTAAATTAGTTTAAACCAGTGGTGGCACGACTAGGCGTCCCCGACTAGGCGTCCCCGACCGACAGGCGGCTCTGTCAAACGGGGGCGTCCTACGCTAGTGCCACCACTAGCCACTAATTACTTCTTCAGGTATTGATTCAGCGGGCAGGCGGGTTGTTGTTGCAGTCCCTCTACCACGGCGGCAGCGTTGAACTTCGCACCGGCCAGGTTTGTGTGCGTGTGGTCGCCGGGGAAGAACTCCGCTTTCAGTTTTGCCTCGTTATAACCGGCTTCGTATTTTCTGGCGATATTCTCGTTCAGGTCAATAAACGTGGCACCTTCGGCGGCCGCACACTGGGCTGCCCAGGTCGCGTAGCTGTTTATGCCGCGTTGTACGCTGCCGTCTTTCCAGACATTGCGGGGCACCAGCGAACAGACAATCGGGGTTGCGCCCTTGCTTTTGGTGTCCCGGATGTACTTCTTCATGTACCAGCCGTAGGAGTGCACGATTTCGTGCTTCTTCGTCAGCAGGTTGTCGATTTCTTCCGTTTCGTCGCCGATACCTCTGATCGAGCCACGGGCACGGGTTGTGTCATTGATAGCCCCCGCATCGTTGTGGCCGAACTGCATGATCACAAAATCGCCGGGTTTGAGTGTTGCCATGATTTTATCCCAGCGGCCTTCGGTCAGAAAGGTCCGGCTGCTGCGTCCGCCGATGGCATGGTTTTCAATATGGATACGGGTGGTGTCGAAATACGGGCTGATGACGCTGCCCCAGCCCCAGAGCCCGTCAGAACCTTTGCCCGATCCGTTCCGGACGGTCGAATCACCGATGATGTACAGGGTAGGCCGTTGCTGAAACTGGCTGAAGGCAAAGCAGATAAGGCAGAGAAACAGGAGTTTTTTCATGTACAGAACAGGTTTTTGTCCAGAGGTTGGTTGTTGTAAAAGCGGTTAACGGGTTAACGTAATATTGGGCTTTGGTGGTGTTTTCATGCCGTGGCCCAGAAAAAAGCCGGTATGCGGGGGCTGGTTATAGGCCACATTCTGCCAGGCAATACTCAGCCGGTATTGCGGATCGTGCATGAGCGTATAAAACCGGTGATTCGTCGGGATGGTCGTCGAAAAAATACGCAGATTCCTGTTGTCCGTTGTGCGCAGTATTACCTCTTCCCGCCAGTCACCGAAGAGGTCGGCGCTCAGGGCGGGCGTCGATTTTGACCCGTTGTTCGATACGCATCCTTCGGCTGTAAATAACCGGCCCGCACGGTATTTGTCAATGTGGTTGCCGTCGAGCAGTTCGCGGGTCAGGTCGCCGTCCCACCAGACAAGGAAGTTGGTCGAGGAAGGATTGTCGCCGATACGATCCCCTTTCGTATTATACAAACCGTTCGATCCCGACCACCAGATTTCGGCGCCGGCATTGGTTGAATCAATATCTTCGGCCACGCCCCGGCCTACGTCTTCGCCCGGCATTTTACCCCAGATAATCTCTCCGGTCCGGGCATCGAACAGGGCTGCCCCGAACCCGTTTTCAAAGCCCTGAATCCGCGCTTCGTTTTCGTGGATGCCAAACGCTTCGGGACCCGGTCGTGAGGGGTCAAGATCCGATACGTGCAGCGCATCCCCGTGGCGGAGTTTGGTGGTATAGAGTGGTTTGCCCGTATCATCAACGGCCATCGAACCATAGATAATCTCGTCCTTGCCGTCGTTGTCGACATCCGTTACCGTCAGGTTATGATTGCCCATGCCCGAATAGCCCGGTATGTCTTTTGAATCGAACACCCAACGGGACGTGAGTTTGCCATCGCGCCAGTCCCAGGCGGCCAGAACGGTGCGGCCGTAGTAGCCCCGGCACATGATCACACTCGGGCGTTTGCCGTCGAGATAGGCAACGCAGGCGAGAAACCGGTCAACGCGGTTGCCGTTGTTATCGTTGCCCCCGATACCGCCAACGCCGCCCCAGCCATTGGTCGGGTTGCGCGACGGAATGTAGTCCGTTGTGACGAGGGCTGCCCCGGTTTTGCCGTCGAAAATGGTGAAGTACTCGGGGCCGTCCATGATCTTACCGAAGCGGGGGCTGTTCTCGTCGCGGTCAACCCAGTGTTTACTGGAATCGCCGATGACCTTACCGAGGCCGTCGATGGTGCCGTCGGCGGTTTTGCAGGCCACTTCGGCGCGTCCGTCGCCATCGAGGTCATAGACCATAAACTGGGTGTAATGGGCCCCTTCGCGGATATTGGAGCCGAGGTTGATGCGCCAGAGCAGGGTGCCATCCAGTTTGTAGCCCTCCAGAACGGGCGCGCCGGTAAGGCCTTTCTGAGAGTTGTCGCGGCCGTTTTTGGTCTGATGCACCACCAGATCATAGTCGCCGTCGCCGTCGAGATCGGCCGCTGAGGCATCGTTCGGGATATAGCCGTCGGGGGTTTGCAGTGGCAGATTAAGGTACGGCTGCACCGGTGCGTTGGCGGCCAGGGTAACCGGTTTGCTGTCGGCCTGCTCTTTTCCGTTCAGCACCGCTCTGACTGTATACCGGACAGACTGACTTAAATCAACACCCTGATCCACGAAATTGGTACTCTGCCGGATGGGCGCTTTATTGACCTTTACCGCTTTACCGTTGCCGGATGTCCGGTACAGGTTAAACGCAATGGCATCGGGTTCTGTCCCCAGCAGCCGCCAGCCGACATAAACGCTGTTGCCGGCCTGCGGGATGGCAATCAGGCCGCGGCTGAGGTGTTCCATTTGCCGCTGTGCCTGCGCAACAGTGGTGATCAAGAGCAGCAGGCAGAAAAGACTACGGGTTTTCATAACGTACGTTAGGTTAGTTGCCATCGGGTTTAATGGCGGTAATCATCGGGCTCAGCGGCCAGTACCACGACTGAATCGGGTCGGGCCGGGCGGGGTCAAAGGTTGTCAGCTCCGGTTTCAGCTCTTTGGCCAGATCGGGAATGGTGCGTTTGATGCCTTCTGCAATGCACCGTGCGATTTCGTAAGCCCCGTACGTACTGAAATGGGTATTGTCTTTCAACTCCTGGGTTTGTCCGGGAAAACTGTTGGCAGGGTAGTGGACAAAGGCTTTGAGGGAAGCTTCCGGCCCCCAGGCTTCATAGAGGACCTTGCTCATGGCATTGAGGTCGATCAGCGCCACCTGCTCTTCCTGTGCCGTTTGCCGCATAGCCGCCGGGTAGTCGCCGAGGGTGTTGCGGATGTGGCCGGTTGAGTCGAAGTCGCGGCGGTGCATCGAGGTAACCAGCACCGGAATGCCGCCCCGCTTGCGGGCTTCGGTGATGTAGTATTTTACCTGCTCTTTATAGGTTGTGAACGGTTCGACGTGTGCGCCGCCCGGCTTCTGGTCGTTGTGGGCAAATTCGATAAAGAGGTAATCGCCGGGCTTCATCAGGCTCAGGATTTTAACGAGCCGTTTTTCACTCTGAAAACTTTTCAGAGCCTCGCCCGATTCGGCATGGTTGGCTATTACTACGTTGCCCGGCTTAAAAAAGTACGGAATCATCTGCCCCCACGCGGCCCACGGTTCGCGGTCCTGATCGACTACGGTGGAGTTACCGGCCAGAAAAACCGTTCTGGCGGTTGTATTCTGGGTAATGGTCAGGGCACAGAGTTTGGTGGCCGGTCCGTTAAACTCCAGTGTCAGCTGGTGATCCCAGTTCAGGTAAGCCAGTTCGCGGGGTTTCAGCCGGACTTTTTCCTGCGCGCTGATTTCCGGATACCGCACATTGACGGTGAAGGTTTGGGTGACAAACTGCCCCTTCGCCGTTTTCACCGCTCCACCTATTAACCGGCGCGATTCGGCGCGGATGAAGGTAGCCGATTCACCCCCGGCATCGCCCAGGGTGACGGTGACATCGTATGATCCCTCCGGCACATCAACCGTGAAGTAAAACGGCTGGTCGCTGGTGCAGTAATCGCTCCGGAGCCGGTCCCTGCCGCCACGGTCAACGGCGGTTAGCTGCGCATCTTTGGTGAAACCGAAGCCGGTTTCCTTGCTGTAAACCGATTCGGGCAGGACTTGTGTATAGCCTTTTTGTACCTTACCTGAACCAAAATCAAAGGCCATCGGCGTTGTTTGTGACAACGCCGGTCCGGCCAGCAATAACAAGAGCAGTATTCGCATTCGTGACGGGTTATCGTTTTTCCAGTAGCTGAACCGAACTATCGTTCATCTCGAACGACCGTTTTTTCAGCAGATTAATCACTTCGGCACCGGCCAGCAGAACCGGTCCGTAGCCGTGAGCTGCATAGACATTGATCGGGCGGTAATAGTAAAATGCCGGATCAAAGGCCATGCCTGTACCAACGCAGGTCCCTTCCACCTGCCCTTGTTGGTTTACCTTGGTCGCCACGGCATTCCACGCGAGGAGGGTCATCGGGCCATACGCCAGCGGATCGAGCCAGCCCCGGTTAATGGCGCGGGCAATCGAATAGGCGTAGATGGCCGTTGCTGAGGTTTCTAGGTACGAATCGGTCCGGTCGAGGAGCTGGTGCCAGAAGCCCATGCCCGACTGATGGGCTGCCAGGCCCTTCGCGTGTGCTTTCAGCAGTTCCAGCACGGCGGGGCGGCCTGGGTGATTTTCCGGCAACACATCCAGCAGTTCAACCTTGGTCATAATGGCCCAGCCGTTGGCGCGGGCCCAGTGAAACTCCGGATGGGTGTCCATGCCTTCGACCCAGCCGTGCATGTAAAGTCCTTTGTCCTTGTTGAACATGCGCTTCGAAAAGAGCAGGACTTGCTTTACCGCTTCGTCAAAGTATTTTGTTTCGCCGGTCAGCTTGCCCATCTGCGCCAGTGCCGGTACACTCATAAACAGGTCATCGAGCCAGAGCGTATTTTTCTGCGGCCGGTTGCGGGCCAGTGTGCCGTCGGCAAGCCGGTGCTCTTTGGTCTGGATGTAGTTGATGTAGGTGTCAATCTGCGGGCGAGGATCAACCTTCAGGCCACCGGCAAGCGATGCTTTGACCATGGCGGCACAGACGGCCCCGCAGTCATCAAGCGCATGCGGTGCCAGCAGCTGCCGCAGCGACGTATTGGCGGTGGGGTTCGCGGCTACCTGCCCGTTGAAATACGGCCGGACACTGTTCAGAAAGTCGATCCGTTTGTTGGTATAGGCCGCATAGCGTGGGTCGCCGGTGGCCTCGGTCGCCAGCAGCATACCGGCATAGGTCACGCCCCACTCATAGCTCGTCAGCCGGAAATCGCCCGGTTTCAACACTGCATTCGGGTTAAAGCTGCTCTTATCGGTAATGGTTTTTCCGGTTGATTTATCAATGATTTCGGTAGGGGTTACGGCGTCCAGATAAGTATAAACGCGGTTCAGTACTTTCGTCACATTGTCGACGCCCGGATTGCCATACGGAACGATATAGTCCGGCTGCAGGGCATGCAGCGGCGTTGTCGAATCGTTGGCTTTGGCCGGTGCTTTCTGTGCACTGGCTATGCCCGAAAGGAGTGCAAGTGATAATAATGTACTGGTAGTCAGTGTTTTCATGTTGATTCTGATAAGAAAAGGCAGGTACGTTTTTTACCGGAAAAGCGCAGTTGGTAAGGGCTTTACTTTGTTGCAGTAAATATTGGCGAAATCCGAAAGGCACCCATCATGTACTTTCCTGCATTCTGCCGTTTTTTTGTTAGATTAAAAAAAGAAGTAGGCTTTGCCACATCCGGTCTTGTAGAAGCGTACAGGCATCAGATAACGTTTCAAGGCGGCGGTAACGCCCGCTAGTCAGTTACTCCATACAGTATGCGCCCTAAATTTTTGTCGAACAGCTGGTTAGTGATTATCTGCGCGTTCTGGGCAGGGGCGTGTGTGAAGCAATATTCGCCCGACATACCGTCCATCGGAAAACGGCTGATTGTGGAAGGCATGATTACCGACCAGCCGGGGCCGTATGTCATAAAACTGAGTTACACAACGGATTACTCGTTTGCCAGCCTGAACTACCTGGTGTACAATGCCAGCGTGGTGATTTCCGACGATGCCGGCACGACCGAAGTGCTGCAGCAGTTAAGCCCGGGCGTATACCAGACGCGTACCGGCGGGCTGCGGGGTGTTGCCGGGCGGACTTACAAACTGACGGTCAATACCACCGACGGCCACGCCTACGAATCGGCCCCTGAACTGCTTAAAGCCTCGCCGCCGGTTCAGGCGATTTACTACGAATATACCTACCACCCGACCGCGCCGACCAACGACAAACGCAATCAGTGGGATGTATACATCGACACGCAGGACCCCGAAACCACCGGCGATTACTACCGCTGGCAATGGAAAAACTACGAAGCCCTGTCGTCGTGCCGGGTAAGCCCCGATGCGGCAGAAGATGGTTATTATACGGGTGTGGCCTGCTGTTCACCTTGCTGGGATATCAATCAATGCTACACAAACTGCCTTTCCCTGCGCTCTGATACCCGCATTAACGGCAACCTGATTAGCCGGCAATACATCATGAGTGCCCCGTTTACCTCTCTGACAACGTACTATGTTGAAGTTGAACAGCAGCGGATCAGTAAAGGGGCCTTTCAGTTTTTTAACACCGCCGATAAGCTGGTCAGCAATACGGGCGGTATTTTCGATGCAGCACCGGTGTCACTGGGCGGAAATATCCGCTGCACAAGTCACCTCGACGAAGCGGCCTATGGTTATTTCGGGGCGGCAGGTGTAGCGGTCAGGGCGCTTAAAATTGACCGCGTTAAGGATGCCGTCGGCGATCCGGTGGGCAAAAAAATCCGGATTGATGCGCTGGCCGGTTGCGCGGCCTGTGTGGAAAGCGCCTATCGTACGGGCATCAAGCCCCGTTGGTGGGACAATTAGCAGATCAGTTCAGGTGAGTCATGATCCGGTACAGCGGGGTTTCTGCCTGACGCGACGCAATGATCAGGTCCGTATTACCCATGTGTGGCGTAAATAACGCCGTTGTCAGCTGCGGGCAGTTGTTGTCTTTCGACATATGGGCCAGCAGCAGGTGGCTCATGTAAGCCGGTTTGTGGTCCAGTAACAGGGTCAGTGCCTGCTGATTCGACAGGTGACCATGCCCGTCCCGGATTCGTCGTTTCAGGAAGATCGGGTAACGCCCGTTTTCCAGCATTTCTTCGTCGTAATTGGCCTCCAGGAACGCTGCGTGGCACTGTTTAAAGTGCGTAATGACGTGTTCACAAACCGCCCCGATGTCCGTAAAAACACCAACATTAACCCCGTTACCCGACACCATGAAGCTATGCGGATCGGCAGCATCGTGATATTTGGGAAAGCCGGTGACCATAAGCGAACCGATCTGAACAGGCGTATAGGGTTGGAAATCCCGCAGCGCCAGCCCTGTCAGCGATACCCGCGAGTGATCCGCCGTCGGGCGGGTAATGTAGACCGGCAGCTGGTATTTTTGGGCTAGTTTAGGCAGGCCCAGCATATGGTCGCTGTGTTCGTGGGAGATAAAAATGGCTTTAACCGTACGGAGAGACAGCCCCAGACGATGCATCCGGCGCTCGGTTTCGCGGCAGGAAATGCCGGCATCAATCAGGACCGCTTCCTGTTCATTGCCGACATAGTAGCAATTGCCGTTGCTGCCTGAGTTAAGTGAGGTAATAAATAATTGCATAGCTTACAAAGAAACGACGTTTATTGACACGTTGTTCCCCAAGAAAAGTCAGACATTTGCAATTCACAACAAACAATTCGGGAGGCTGTACCCTTGCTTTTTCTATGCTGATCGATTTACGAAGCGATACCATTACAAAACCTACTCCGGCGATGCTGGAGGCCATGTTTACGGCCGAAGTCGGCGACGATGTATTTGGCGATGATCCGACTGTACAGGCTCTTGAAGCCAAAGCCGCTGCTATGTTCGGCATGGAGGCCGCCCTCTTCTGTACGTCGGGGACGATGACTAACCAGCTGGCCATCCGTACCCACGTACGCCCCGGCGATGAGGTCATCTGCGACCAGCTTTCGCATATATATCTGTATGAAGGCGGGGGTATTGCGGTCAATGCGTTTGCGTCGGTGGCGCTGCTGCCGGGCGAACGCGGAAAACTGACGCCGGCACTAGTCCGCGATGCGGTTAACAATCCGGCCGATCCGCACCGCCCGCTGTCACGGCTCGTCAGCCTTGAAAATACTATGAACAAAGGCGGTGGCTGTTACTATACCATCCCCGAAATTGCGGCGATCAAACAGGTTTGCGACGAGCATGGACTGGCCCTGCACCTCGATGGGGCGCGGCTGTTTAATGCCCTGATTGAAACCGGTGAGAGCACACTGGCGTATGGTCAGTTGTTCGACTCCATCAGCATTTGTCTGTCCAAAGGGCTGGGTTGTCCGGTTGGTTCGCTGCTGCTGGGCAACAAGGCGTTTATTGCGCAGGCGCGCCGGTTCCGGAAGATGATGGGCGGTGGCTGGCGACAGGCGGGGTATCTGGCGGCAGCCGGTATCTATGCACTCGACCATAACATTGAGCGCCTGAAACTCGACCATGCCCGTGCCCGGAAAATCGGGGCGATCATGGCGCAGCGGCCTGAAATTGTCGAGGTGATGCCCGTCGATACCAATATCGTCATCGTACAGTTACCGGAGACGATACTGGCAACGGACTACGTGCAGGAGCTGGCGACAAAAGACATCCGCGCGGTAACATTCGGTAAACATCTGGTGCGCTTCGTAACGCACCTCGACTTTACGGACGATCACCTGGCCGCGTTTGCCGAGCAGATTGGTTAAAACTCCTCCGGTTCTTCGAAATCGGGCGATACCAGCCGGTACCAGGCCGGATGACGGCGCAGGTAGGTTACCACAAACGGGCAGTAGGGGAAAATGGTCCAGTGCTGCTGGTCGATGTACTCAAAAGCGCTCTTAACCAGATACGAGCCGACGCCTTTGCCTTCCAGCGCGGGGTCTACTTCGGTATGTGTCAGGGCCAGCGCGTTGTTTTTCAGCTGGCGAAACTCCAGAATTGACAGGTGACCGTCGATGGTCAGCTCGAACCGGTGGCGTTCCGGATGAAATTCTACGGGGTAATCAGTCAGGTTCATACGGTTGTGTATCGTGTTTGATCGATAAATAACAGAAAGCCCTGACGGAATCAATCTGTCAGGGCTTTCTGGTTAACTAACCCGCCGCGGCTCATCAAGCCCGCGCAAGGCCAGGTAAAAGGCAATGATATAAATAACCTGCGTACCGGCTGTCTGCCAGTCCTGTTTCAGGGTGGTGCCGAATAACAGGGAGACAATGATTAGTCCGCCCAGGGCATAACCCCATTTCAGCAACCGGCCACCAATCAGGATCAGTGCTCCGCTGGCGAGTTCCGCAAAGGGAAGCACGTACAGAAAGGCTACGGTTACGGGTTCCGGCAAAACCGTTTCACTAAACCCCGGCGCCATTTTGCTGACAAAGCCGGACAGGTTGGGAATGCGTGTCAGACCATGCATGAGCATGTTGATACCCATTCCGAGGCGGATAACAAGCTGAGCGAGCTGGCTGGCAGAAAAATTAAGCATATACACGTTGGTTTCTATACACCGCCCGACCGCGTTACATGGCCACCCAGCGAATAATTATCGTCCTGGTGATGGTCGTGATCGGTCAGGTCGGTTTCTTCTTCGACTTCCGTCAGGTCTTCGTATTCCTCGTCTCCTTCAGTTGCGGTATCCTCGTCTTCGGCTACAGTAATGTCTTCATATTCTTCATCACCGTCGTCAATGGCAGCTCCGCTCTGGCTGGTCACGATATTCGGGTCGAGCCGCGGAATACGGGTGCTGACCAGTTCGGTATCATGCGATTCATTGTTTTTGGCCATTGTGCTGATAACGCCCTGATTCTGATCATCGGCGGCATCATAATGTGTTTCGTTCGGGTTCATAACGTTGTGTTCTGTTTTTTGAATAGAACCCCGGAGAGCGCCGAAAGTTTTATGCCCCGGACAAGCACTCGTCAGATCGTCAGTTTACGACCCCGCGCCGTTACTTCCCACGTTCCGATCACCTCACCGTTTTCGACCACAAATACCGAATTATAGAGTGCGACCGTCGGACAGATGTGGATCGGTATGCCGTACCAGACATCGCCCGGCCTGAATTTATCCGCACCGGCAATCCGGACAACCATATGTTCTTCGCTCTGACCGATGGGCTGGGCGTCGGGTTCGTTCAGGAACACCACGCGGGGCAGGGGATTTTCGGCGGCAATAGCTTTATGGCCCAGATCCAGGCAAAGCGTTTGTTCGTCGATAATCGAAATAACGCGGGTCATCAGTACGGCGGCCCAGTCAAACGCCTGGTCGGGGGTAAGAGCTGCATAACCGGCATCCCAGAACACAAACGTACCGGGGCTGGTGATTACGTCGGGGCGGCGGGTATGGCACGGGAATGTCGGCGTGCCGCCCGCGACAACGAGCAAGTCAATGTCCAGTTGCTCAAGGACTTGCCGGCGCAGTGCTTCGACCGAGGCAAATGCCTCATCAGCTTTGCGGATGCGTTCGGCCAGGTCGGTATCGCGCAGATGACCATCATAGGCGTGTAGCCCCGCCACCCGGATGCCGGGCAGGGTTCGGGCATAAGCGATCAGGTCAAACGCTTTTTCGGGTTTGATGCCCGTCCGGTTCATACCGACGTTGAGGTCGATGTAAACCGTGAGCGGTTGGTCGGTAAAGGCGTCGGAAAGCGCTTTTGCGGCGTCGGGGTGATCCGTCAGACAGGCAAACTGTGTATCGGGGTAAGTCTCCTGCAATTGGTGTAGCCGGGCAATTGCCGGCCCGACGGCGGCATAGGCGAGCAGCACATCGGGAGCACCGGCTTGGGCCAGCATTTCGGCTTCGGCAATGGTGGCGCATTTAAACCGGGTGATGCCTTCGGCCAGCATCATATCCGATACTGTCCGCATTTTATGCGTTTTCACGTGCGGGCGCATCCGGTCTGCGCCACCTGCCATCCGGATGGCTTCACGGATGTTATACAGCACCCGGTCAGGATAGATCAGCAGGGTAGGCGATGTCGCCTGGTCAGGGTTCCGGACAGCGTACCAGTCCGTTGAGGATGTATTCATGGCCCAATTTTAGAAAAAAAATGCAATGGTGGACAAAATGACAAAATTTTGCGTCGCTCCCTCATCGGTTAGGTGAGGTTGCGCAAAGGCGTAATATCTTGCAACCGATAAAACGCCTTACCTGTTATGCGATTCATTCTCCTGTTGCTCACGTGTGTTTTGGGGTATACCAGCCACGCACAAACCACGCGCGAACCCTTATACACCTCATTCGACGGTACTAAAATTCACTACGATGTGCTGGGATCCGGTAAACCGGTTGTGCTGCTCCACGGCTTTATTAATACCGGTGAAACGTGGAAACGGATGCCGGTGCGCCAGATGCTGGCCGATGCCGGTTATCAGGTGATTACGCTGGATATGCGCGGCAACGGACAGTCGGACAAGCCGCATACGGCCGCCGCCTATGCAAACGATGCGGAAGCAAAGGATGTAATCGGGCTGATGGATTTCCTGGGACTGGCCAATTACGACGTCGTAGGCTATTCGCGCGGATCGATCATTACGGCGCGGATGCTGGTGCTCGACCCGCAGGTACGGAAAGCCGTGATGGGGGGGATGGGCACTGATTTTACCAATCCCGACTGGCCGCGCCGGATCGCCTTTGCCGAGCTGTTTCAGGGAAAAACCCATTTGCACCCTGAATTTGCGGGTGCTCTGAATTATGCGAAATCAATCGGGGCAGACACCGTAGCGCTGGGTTTCCTGCAACAAATGCAACCGTATACGCCCGTAAAAGCGCTGAAAAAGGTAAAAAAGCCGGTGCTGGTGATTGCCGGTGATAAAGACGAAGATAACGGGTCAGCAAAACAGCTGGCCGGATTGCTGCGTCAGAGCAGTTTCGTAACGGTTGCCGGCGACCATAACAACACGATGCGTTCGGAAGAATTTGCAAAGGCAATCATTAATTTTCTGGCTAAATAAACGGCACGCATCATGATCAAAACGGCCTACCAGCAAGAACTGAAATTTACCGGAACCTGTCAGAAGGGGAGTAAGGGAAAAACGGTTAAACAGGTCCAGGAGTGGCTGAACCTGTCGGTGCCCCGTTTCCCGGACGCAGCGCTGGCCACTACCGTCGACAGCGAGTTCGGGAGCGCTACCGAAAAGGCGGTGAAGAACTTCCAGAAAGCCGCCGGGCTGCCGCAGACCGGTATCGTAACCGCAGCGGTATTCAATGAACTGTCGGGGCCGTTGAAAAAGGCATTCACGATTCCGGCCAAACAGACTGATATCCGTAAACAGGTACTCCAGATTGCACAGAATCATCTGAAACTGAAAGCCATCGAGCTACAGGCCGACGATGCGCAGAACCTGGGGCCGTGGGTCCGGAGCTATTGCGATGGGTTCGACGGGTCTCCGTTTAAGTGGTGCATGGGCTTTGTGCAGTCGGTACTGGATATTGCCGCCACGGCCCACGGCAAGCCCTTTACCAGCCTGATGCCGCAGACATTGAGCTGCGATGTGGTGGCTATGGCAGGTAAGCAGAACGGACGGCTGATTGATAACGCAGTTGTCCGGAAAGATCCCGGAAAAGTAAAAGCGGGGGATGTGTTTCTGATCCGGATGGCAACGGTCTCCGACTGGTTTCATACCGGAATCATTACCGGCATCGACGGCGATGTATTTGAAACACTGGAAGGTAATACCGATGTGAAAGGATCGAGTAACGGTACAGGCGTGTTTGCGCGGGTACGGAATTTTCGGAAAGGCGTAATTGATGTGTTTTCAATCGATGGGTTAGACGGGTAAATTGCACAATATTGTGTTATATTACGCCATTTTGCAGACGCGGAATATCCGTTGATCTGTTTACCTATTGATGAACCGTAACTATCCCCCAGCTAAAGCAAGGGGGCTTTAATCCTCACCGTTGGCAGGTATAAGCACAAACCAACGGGGAATTTTCAGGGTGAGTTACATAGACACCCCCGACTGCGGCAATGTTGCGCGCTCCGTTTACGTCAGCGTCGCTACAATATCCACAGTTGCTACAGGTAAAATGTTTAGACGAACGCCGGCCAATATGCAGACAGT
>NZ_CAMFHL010000088.1 GCF_945952095.1 uncultured Arsenicibacter sp.
GTTTTCTGGTCTTATTAATTGCGGCCAGCCTCTATGTTTCAGACGGTTTTATGAAGTCGGGGGGCGAGCCTTCCGGCGGCCCGGCTTTTGCGGTTCCGAAAGGCATTGTGCTGCTGATCGGTGTGCTTTGTTTTATCGCATTTCTGACTGAGGGGGCTGTTCTTGACTGGAGCGGTGTTTTCCTGACCACGGAGCGGGGCGTCGATGCGGCGATGGCAGGCTGGGGCTTTGCGGCGTTTTCGATCACGATGACCATCGGGCGGTTTACCGGCGATGCGGTGGTACAGCGCCTGGGCGGGACGCGGGTATTGGTGATCGGGTCATTAATTGCGGCGGCGGGCATGGCTGTTGCCACCTTTATTCCGGATTGGCAGGCGGCGCTGCTGGGTTATGCACTGGTTGGGTTAGGTTGCTCAAATATGGTTCCGGTACTGTTTACGGCCGCGGGTAGTCAGCACGACATGCCCGAACACCTGGGCATTCCGGCAGTGGCAACGCTGGGCTATGCCGGTATGCTGTCCGGTCCGGCGCTGATCGGCTTCATTGCCGACCTGAGCAGTCTGGCTACGGCCTTTCTGGTCATCATTGCCATGCTGCTGCTGGTGACGGTGAGTAGCCGCTGGCTGAAAAGCAGCTGATTATAGGTTTCAGGAGCAATATATACTGCCGGTAGTTCCCGTAATGTGTTGCGGGCGCTGCCGGCAGTTTGTCGTTCAGGTAGCAAGAAGTAACGCAAATTTATATACACATATTAAATTAAAGTTTCAATACTGATTTTTTAGTGTACGATAATCATATAATGGTTATAATATATTTAAGCGTGGTTTATGTAAACCACGCCAAACTATATACTATAACTTTATGCACTACACGTTTAACCGGTTAACTTTCTTTTTATTAACAGCTTTAGCAGGTTGCCTGGCCAGTATTCAGGGATGGGCAAAGGCAGATGACCGTTCCCCATCTGCCATAGGAACGGATGCGGCTACCGGAGTTCCTTGTAACGGGGTAATTTATGTTACGCAGAACGGCGGCGCAATGGTGAAAGACGGCAGCAGCTGGCAAAATGCATTTGATGCGACCCAGGTTCAGGCTGCGATTACACAGGCATCGAGTTGCAGCGCCCAGGTCTGGATTGCTACCGGTATCTACAAGCCTACTTCCACCACCGCCCGCGCCACGAGTTTTACACTGGCCTCGAATGTGCAGATTTACGGCGGTTTCGACGGAAATGAAGCCAGTTTGACGGCCCGGCGGGCGATTGATGCCGTTAACGGACAACCATCCAGTACAACGTTCAGCGGCGATATCGGAACACAGAATGATAAATCCGATAACTCATTTCATGTGTTTACGTACGAAAATGCTACCAATGTGGTGCTCAATGGGCTTGTAATCACCGGAGGCAATGCCGGCAGCGGGGCGGGTATTACCAATGGCGGTGCTGTTTACGGGCGTGGCAGTACCAATAGTCTGACCATTGAGAATACGCTGTTTACCGGTAATTCGGCCCAGTCACAGGGCGGGGCCATTGGCGTGGAAACCACTAATCTCCGGCTTATCGGGGTTGCGTTTACGGGCAATAGCGCCGCTAACGGCGGGGGCGTGTATATGTGTTGCAGTAGTTCGTGTACGATCAGTAATTCGTCTTTCCGCCAAAATTCGGCAACAAATAACGGAGGGGCGCTGGATCTTGAAAATGGACCGTTAGTGATTACCGGCGTTACCGTAACCCAGAACACAGCTACCTCGGGAGGGGGCATTTATATTTGCTGCAGCAGTACATATACCTTATCCGATGCGGTGATTCAGCAGAATATAGCTACCAGCCTGGGAGGCGGCATGTACGTACTTAATACCAGTACCGGCACCTTAACAAACGTACAGTTTACGCAAAATACGGCGGTAACGGGCTCCGGTGGTGGGTTAAAGGTATGTTGCGGGAGTTCATTTACCGGTATTTCCTGTACGTTTCAGCAAAATAGTGCCGGCATCTTGGGGGGTGGTTTGTCCGCAGAAAACCCCTTTCAGCTAACGGATGTCGAGGTTAGCAATAATATCGTTCTGAGCGGTGATGGCGGGGGGATTCATGCGAGCAGCGGTGCAGGTTACACATTGACGCGGGCAACCATTACGCAGAACAAAGCCAGTAACGGGGGCGGAATTTACGCTACGAATTCCAGTCAGGGAACAGTAAGCGATGTGACCATCAATCAGAATACGGCTGTAACCGGAGATGGCGGAGGGATGCACGCATCGAACGGATCAAGCTTTACAATTACCCGGGGCATTGTTGAGCAGAATAGCGGAAATAACGGAGGCGGAATTTATGCCATAAATTCCAGTAACGCTCTGATCAGCACCCTGACACTCAGCCAGAATACGGCAGTTTCCGGTAAAGGTGGAGGCCTCTATACCGGTTCAAGTACCTCATACAGCATTACGGATGGCCGCATTACCCAAAATGCATCTGCTGCCGAAGGCGGCGGCATTTTCAGGACGAATGGCGGGCAGCTAAGTCAGATGACCAGCGTTACACTTAGCCAGAATACCGCAAGTGCAGGCGGGGCGCTGTATGCGATATTTGGCAGCCCCTATAAAGCGGGGTTTGTCCGGTTCCTGGAAAATAAGGCAACGGCTGACGGGGGAGCAATCTATGCTGATTTTGGTAGCGATGGTGCTCTGAATAACGTTCTTTTCGATAAGAATGAGGCGTCGGGGGCAGGCGGGGTTATGTTCCTCGGGTCAGGGCTCAGCACAACCATTGTGAACGGCACGATCAGCCGCAATACGGCCGCTACCGGTACCGTTTTTGTCGCAACCAACTCGACAGCCGTTGATTTGGTAAACACCATCGTTTGGGGTAACGGCTCAGCGCCATCTAATTTTTCAACATCAAACGGGGCATTTGTCCGGTTAACAAACAGCCTCATTGAACCGAACGCAAGCACGTACGTAGATGGCGGCAACAACACGACGCAGGACCCGCTGTTTACCAATGCTGCTGCCGGTGATTTTACGTTGAAAACCTGCTCGCCGGCGATTAATAGCGGTGCCAATGCGGTCAATGTAGCGTCTGTTGATTTGGCCGGTAACAGCCGGATCGTTAATGGTACCATTGACATGGGTGCCTATGAATTCTCAACCGCTCCGGTTGCAGACGCCATTTCGTTAACCGCAAACGGGACGCTTACGACAGGCAATTGTACGGTGAAGCTCGAAGGCCGGGGCAGTGGCAACAGTTTTGTTATCACGGGGCCAAATGGGTATGTATTCAGCAATGTTTTCCGGAATGCAGGCAACTATACCCTGAGTTTTGATGGAATTAACCAGGCAGGAGCATATACATTGACCGTTACTAATAATGATGGTTGTGGAAATGTAAGCAGTGATACAACTACCTATACTGTAACCGGGACGGGCTGTAAGTAACCCCGCGCGAAGCAGGAAAATAACCCTTTCGGGCAACCGGCGGTTGGGACTGAAGCCGTCTCAGCCGCCGGTTTTTGGTATAGCAGATTTCCGTTTCCGTAAAAATGCCGGTTATTTTGTCATTTCATTGAGACGCCACCAGATGAACTACCAGATTATTACCGACGAAGCCACCCTGAAAGCCTTTATCGACTGGTTGCCGGATACGGAACCGCATGAAACCTATTATTGCTGCCTGTTTGCACGGTCGAAATACTGCAAGGATGTGGTGCATATTTCGTCGGATAAGCAGCAGCTGAAGCGGTTTACGACCACCAAAGAGTTCCTGTTTGAGAAAATACAGCAGCTCGAATGCCCTGTCGGCACATACTACCAGAAGCACAAGCCGATTCCGCAGGAAGCGCTGGCGCTGTACATTAACCCGAATCCGCGCAGTCTGGAAAAGGCGGCCAAAAACGGCTTGATCCGCTTGGCCGAACTGATTACCAGACCGTATGCCAATTACAATCCGCAGCAGGAGCTGCTGAGTGAAATTCAGAAAGCACACAGCCGGAAAGTGTATTTTGACCTTGACTTCGACGGGGTCAGCATTGATGCTGTCAGAGGGCAGCTAACCGGCGTCATCAACGAAGACTGCCTGACGTTTTTACAGACACGCGGCGGTTTTCACCTGTTGGTTGACCTGGCAAAGGTCCGGCCGGAGTACGTGAAAAGCTGGTACAACACCCTCACCAGACTCGAAGGCTGCGACATCAAGGGCGACAACATGATTCCGGTGCCGGGCACCTGGCAGGGCGGGTTTACACCGCGGTTTGTGTGATAACTACTCCATCGTCCCCTGCGACTCGGGTAGCAGAAATACACCGATCAGCGTCGTAATGGCGGCCATGCCAAGCGGATACAACAGCCCGGCAAAGTGGTTGCCGGTCGACGAAATCAGCGCCGTGGCGATGAACGGGGTAAGGCCACCGAAAATGCCGTTGCAGATGTGGTAGGGCAGCGAGAGAGACGTGTAGCGGATACGGGTCGGGAAGAGTTCAACGAGGTAGGCTGCAATCGGCCCGTAAGCCATCGCGACGATAAACACCTGCAGAAATACCAAGAGAATAAGCCGGTTGCGGGCACTACTGCTAAGGTGAATAACGGTTTTAGGTTTTGCCGAAGCATCGTTCAGTACCTGCGTAATGACTTCCGAAGAGCCGTCGGTGAAGGTCTTGGTTTCGATCCGGATGGGTTTACCGGCTTCGATACTGTTGCCGGCAGTGGTCTGTGCCACAACTTTGCCGGAAGGCTCAATCGCGGCGGCCATTTGCCGGTAAATTGGGTAAAACGTCAGCGAGGCCAGCGCCAGGCCGGTCATCATTAGTTTTTTACGGCTGATCCAGGACGACGTTTTTTTATCGGATAATGATCCGAAGAAGACCGCAAAAGGCGTTGCCAGTACAATGGCGACCAGCATAATCTGATTGGTTTGCAGAAAATCAACGTGCATGATGGTGCCGATGAATACGCTGGGATAGAAATGGGCGGTATACCAGATGCACCCGTAACCGGCGGTTAGCCCGAACAACGTCAGCAGGACCAGCCGGCGGTTCTGCGGATTCACAAACGATTCCTTCAGCGGATTGGTTGATAGCGTGTTCGTCGTTTTCAGCCGGGTAAACAGGGGGGATTCGTCCATATTCTGCCGGATAAAATACGAGACGATCACCAGCAGGCCCGACAGCATAAAGGGAATGCGCCAGCCCCAGTCCTGAAAATCATCGGGCGACAGCAAGGTGCGGCAGGTGAAAATCACGGCAATTGACAGCACCAGCCCGATGGTGGCCGTCAGCTGAATCAGGCTGGTGTAAAACCCGCGGCGGGTGTCGGGCGTATGTTCGGCCACGTAGGTAGTCGCGCCCCCGTATTCGCCTCCGAGCGCAAGTCCCTGCACCAGCCGGAGCAGCACGAGGATGATGGGTGCCAAAACACCGATCCGGGCATAATTGGGCACAAAGGCCACGGCAAAGGTCGAGCCACCCATCAGCAGCAGCGTCACCAGAAACGTATATTTCCGCCCGACCGTATCGCCGAGTTTCCCGAAAACCAGTGCCCCGAACGGACGTACCACAAAACCAACCGCAAACGTTGCCAGCGCTTCGAGCGTCTGTACCAGCGGATTATCGCTTTTCGGGAAAAACTGCGGCCCGATAACGGTGGCGGCCAGACTGCCGAAAATAAAAAAATCGTACCACTCGATGACCGTTCCGATGCCGGACGCCAGAATGATACGACGGAGCTGCGCGCTGCTGACTTTTGCTGTAGACGTTTGCTTCATATAGACTGTTTCTGAATTCCGTTCATGCGGCTGCCTGCAAAATAGCTCATTCGGCCGTAAATTCTGTATAGGGTGCAGCTATATCTGTGCCGGCTGCCGGATGATACGTTGGAGTACTAGCCGGTAAACTGCATTGGGCCCGCTATTTACACGGAAGATATAACGCACAGAATAAACCTGTCATTCATAACCCGGAACTCTGCGTTTACTAGCCATCGGTTATGCATCCTTTATATGTTTATCGTCGCCAACGTACGAATGTCGCTTTTTTACAATGGCAGGTCAGAGGCAGGTACTAATTTTACTATAACCACATATCATTAGCACATGCAACACCTCTTCTTTGGTTTCACGTCCAGCCAGGTCTCCTGGTATAAGTTGCTGACTTTAAGCTGTCTTTGTTTTACATTGCTCCATGCCGGTAAAGCCAGTGCCCGGTATCGTACGCAGGCGATGAATACTAACGCTATTGAGGTAGGGGCATTTAATCTCAATGCAGCAGCCTCTAACAAATGTCCCGGCGCTCCGGTGCTAACCGGTAACTATGGCGAAAACTCTGTACCGGAAACGGATGCTCCGGCCATTACAAATGTGGTGGCCAGTCCGGGTACAGTATGTATTGGTCAGCCTGTAACCGTCACGGTAGTTGCCAGTCTGAGCGGTGTAACGGGTAGCTTTGCGTTTACCCTCATCAATGAAAATAATCCGGATCAGTTTACGTCCGGAGTTGATACCGGGCCGTTGCTGACGGCTGAGCTCAATACCGGGCAAACAAGTTACCGCTATGAGACACTGCGCTTAATTATACAGGCAAATAGTCTGACTACCTCACAAACGTTCAGCTATATCGTCAGACTATCCAATTATGCGGATGGATCCGTGATTTACTTCCTGCCCGGAGAACCGGCCACTATTTTTGTTAATAATGTATGCCCTACCGGACAGTGGGCATTCTCAACCGGTGTAACCGCAACCTCGCTGGTAGTACTGAATCCTGTCAACGGCGCCGTTATTTCGGCAACCTGTACCGAGTCCGCTCCATGTCCCTTGCAGGCAACCTATACGCTTGTTGAGTCCGTGGTGCCGGTTATTACCGGTGACCGTAAAACATGTCCCGGTAGTGCACTTTCGCTCACGATCAGCTGTCCGGTGACCAATAACGTTCTGAACGTAGGCAGTATTCCGGGGACATATTCTGTAACCGATGCGGGGTCGGACAAAATTGTAACGCTGCTTGGTACTGTGCCGGCGGGGATTTATTACCTGAATCCGGTTTGCATGGGCGGTCCATATCCCATTTCGCTTACGGTCGTTGAACCGCCTTTGCAGTATCCGCCTTACCTCACTAATGATGGGGTAATAACATGTGGTGCAACCAGTGTAACAATTTCGCCCAATGCGTATCCGGTTGACAGTTACACGCTCTTGCCCGGAGGACAGACAGCTGTGTGGGGTGGGCAGTTTGTCGTCAATACACCACAAACCTATACGCTGCTGGCAGAACACAACGGTTGTTTCAGCCAGACGGTAGTGCAGGTTACACAAAACAGCACTTTGCCGGTAATCAGCCTGACTGCCGGTAACAGCGGCGTTATTTCGTGTGCGGTGCCATGGGTAACACTGACGGCCACGGTCAGCAACAGTACGGCTATGCATGGCTATGCATTCAGCGGCCCCAATCTAACGGCGTCCAATATAGTGGCCGGCACTGCCCTCGCCGGTACAGCGGGCACTTATTCGGTGACAGCCACGAATTACGTAACCGGATGCTCGTCAGTTACATCTTTGTCAGTTTCAGCCAATACGAACCCGCCTGATCTGTTACTTAGCCTGTCAAACAGCGGTACTATTACTTGTGCCAGCCCGGCGCTGACGCTGACGGCCAGCGGGGCTGCGAGTTATACATTTTCGGGGCCGGGCATAGTGAGCTCATACGCTAACCAGGCAGTCATCAGTTTGCCGGGAAATTATACGGTGATTGCCGGGAGTGTGTACGGGTGCTTTACCAGTCAGATTGCATCGGTTTTTGCCAATACAGTGGTGCCGGCAATCAGCAGTTTTACCGCGAGCGGTACGTTATCCTGTGCGCAGACGAATGTGGTCTTAACTACCAATACAACCTATTCAGGCCCGTTGACGTACAGCTTCTACGGGCCCGGCCAATCCGGTAGTCCAGGTATCGCCAACACCACAACGGTAAACCAGCCGGGAACGTATCAGGTAACTGTCCGGGCTAATTCAGGATGTTCGGCTTCGGCAACTGTTGGCGTTACGGCGGATGCAAGTTTTACGGCCACAGCCATGTCGGTGCAGCTTGCGGGTTCATTAAGTACCGGCGGACCGGTGACCCTTACCGCGCAGTTATCCGGTGCGACGGGCTACACTCTTACCGGTCCTGCGGTGGGTATTGCAACGGCACCGGATGGTGTATTCAGTGTAAATCTCCCCGGCCTATACACGATATCTGCCATCAATCAGGGAGGCTGTACCATTACCGGAACTGCTTCTGTGCTGCCCGCAGAGCCGCCGCTGATACCCGATACATTTGAACCCACCAATATGCTGACCTGTCCTGAACCGGGGCAACCTCAATCAACCGCGGGTTTGGGTGCAGTAGCCAATGGAACGGGATTTGTTTTTTCTGGACCGGAGGGCTATGTGTTTTCGAATGTGTTCAGAATGCCGGGTACGTATAATATTAAAGCAGAAGGTATTACACAGCCCGGTACCTATACGCTTACGGTCTATAACCGGGGAGCGGTAACGGGTGTATATACAAGCGGCATAACCAGTGACTGTACATCTCCACGGATGAATACCAATAAATCGGCGGTAAAACCGGTTGAGCTAAGGGTTACGCTCAGTACTGATCCTACGCTGGCTGATGTGGTCCTTGTTGCGGTGCAAGGAGCGGCAGGGATGCCGGTACTCATTAACGTTGTTGATAGTGCCGGTACTGAAATAATGCAGAAATCAACCCCGAATGCGCCGGGTATTTACCGGGAAAACCTGTATTTCGGGAATGCACGAGGGTCTTTCTATCTACGGATTACAGCCCCCAATACAGAAAAAACTGTCTGGTTAGCCCGTTGACATATGTGGCGGATCCGGTGGTGACCACATCCGCCACCGGATTAATTATCAGTAAATTATGTAACGCTACAAAATGACTTTGTTTGCCCGGCAAAGTATTCCTGCACACAAAAAAAGTGGTGGCACGACGCATAGTCGTGCCACCATTAAACAATCAGCAACCCGGAACCACCAGTATCCAGCAACTAGTTCCAGCCCCCGCCGAGCGACCGGTACAGGTCAATGAGCGAGGTAAACTGGTTTCGTTTGGTGTTGATCAGCGACAGCTGAGCTTCCAGTACATTGCGCTGGGCCGTAATGACTTCCAGATACGCGGCATAACCGCCCCGGAACAGCTCATTCGACACCCCGACGGATTGTTTCAGTACATTCACTTCCTGACTTTGGAGGCTGGCCACTTTCCGGTAATTCTCCAGCCCCTTTAGGCTGGTCGAAACTTCGCTGAAGCCGGTCAGCACCACTTTCTGATAGCCATAAAAGGCTGCTTTACTCTGCGCTTCCGAAATCAGCAGGTTCGATTTGAGCAGACGGCGGTTAAAAACCGGAGCCGCCAGACCACCCAGAATACCAGCGGCCAGTGAAGCCGGATTAAACAGCACCGATGCCCGGAATGCATTGAAACCGACATAAGGCGACAGCGTAAGCGACGGCAGGAACTGGGCCTGTGCTACGGCAATGTCAATGTTGGCGGCTTCCATTTCCAGCTCGGCCTGTTTGATGTCGGGGCGCCGGCTCAGCATCTGCGAGGCTATACCGGCGCTGATCTGCGACGGCAACCGCTGGTCCTGAATGAGCTGTTTGCCGCGCGGAATCGGCTGCGGATAACGGCCAAGCAGCAGATTGAGCTGGTTTTCGATCCGGATGATGTCCTGCTCCACCTGAAACTCCAGCGCCCGCGTGTTGAGCAGCTGGGCCGAAAACTGCTGTACGGCCAGTTCGGTAACGCGGCCCGCATCCTTCTGCACGTTGACGAGCTCAACAGCGCGTTCCTGCAACTGAATGTTTTCCTGAATAATGTCCAGTTCGCTGTCGTTGGCCAGCAACTCGTAATAGAGTCTGGCAATTTCGGCCACCAGAGCGGTAGTAATCAGGTGTTTACTTTTCTCCGTAGCCAGCAGCCGGAGCTGTGCCGATTTGCGCTGGTTCTGTAGCTTACCCCAGATATCGAGCTCCCAGGAACTGCGAAGACCAAGAAAGTAGTCGGGCGTCGGGTTGGGAATAACCCGCGGGCCGGAAATGCGGTCTGAGAAATTGGTGTCGTAGTTCCCGACGCCGTTCAGGGTGTATTTGCCGTACCGGTCAACGCCGGCCGACACCACAGCATTAACCTGCGGGGCCAGCAGACCTTTGGCATTTTCTACATTGGCGCGGGCCACGGTGATCCGCTGGATAGCCAGCTGAATGTCCGGATTTTTGGCCAGGGCCGTATCAATCAGGCTGACAAGGTTAGCATCCTGAAAAAAAGTCCGCCAGCTCATGTCGGCCACACTCGTCGTATCCTGACTCTTGCTGAACGCTTTCGGCGTTGACAAGACAGGCATCGCCGGTGGGACGATAGCGTTCCGGCAACCGGTCAGGAGTGACCCGGTCAGGAGTGACCCGGTCAGGAGTGATCCGGTCAGGAGCAGGCCGGTAATGATTGATTTTGTGTCGGCTGTTGAGTGTCGTTTACTGAACGGTTGTTCCATTGGCATGATGTTGAGTGTAAACCGGAGCCGTGTGTGGCTCGTCGTCGTTCGGTGAGTTTGATTTGAACATGGCGGAGGCTTTGGCCATGATGACATACAATCCCGGAATCAGGATAAGCCCGAAAATGGTGCCGATCAGCATGCCCCCGGCAGCGGCCGTACCGATGGAGCGGTTACCCATCGCACCGGCACCCGAGGCAATACACAATGGAATCAGCCCCATGATAAACGCAAATGATGTCATCAGGATCGGGCGTAGACGGGCAACGGAGCCTTCAATGGCTGCTTTCACGATCGGAAGTCCCTCTTTGTGGCGCTGGTTGGCAAATTCAACGATCAGGATCGCGTTTTTACCCAGCAGACCAATCAGCATGACCAGCGATACCTGGGCATAGATGTTGTTTTGCAGACCGGCCAGCTGCAGGCAGAGGAATGAACCGAAAATCCCCGCCGGCAGTGACAGGATAACGGCCAGCGGCAGAAATACACTTTCGTACTGCGCCACCAGTAGCAGGTACACGAATACCAGACAGATGATGAAAATATAAATCGCCTGATCGCCGGAAAGGACTTCCTCCCGCGTCATACCCGACCAGTCGAAGGTGTAGCCGCGCGGCAGCTCTTTAGCCACTGCCTGAATCGCCTTAATAGCGTCACCGCTACTGAATCCATCTTCGGCATCACCGTTGATCATGGCTGAGGTAAACATGTTGTAGCGGGTAAGCTGTTCAGGGCCGTAGACGCGTTTGAGGGTAACAAAGTTTGCGTATGGCACCATCTCACCTTTGCTGTTTTTCACCCGCATGGTCAGCACATCTTCCGGTTTCGAGCGGAAACGCGGATCGGCCTGTACCATCACTTTATACATCTGGTTGAAGCGGATAAAGTTAGAGGCGTAGTAGCTACCCATCAGCGTTTGCAGCGTACTCATGGCGTTGTCAATGGAAATGCCTTTCTGTGCAGCTTTTTCCTGATCCACCTCGAGCAGGTACTGCGGGAAACTCGGGTCAAAGCTGGTAAAGGCATTGCTGATTTCAGGGCGTGCTTTCAGTTTGGCGATAAACTGCTCAGCCACTTCTTTCGTCTTCTGGAGGTTGCCGGAGCCGGTGCGGTCCATGAGCCGGATTTCAAAGCCGCTGGAGTTACCGAAGCCCGGAACGGTCGGCGGCGAGAAAAACTGAATACTGGCGTCGGTGATGGTTTTGGTTTTGTCGGCCAGCTGCGCAATCACATCGTCAACGGTTTCGGAGCGTTCGTCCCAGTGTTTGAGGTTAATCATGCCCATGCCATACGAAGCACCGGCCCCGTCGGTCATCAGGCTAAGCCCCGCCAGCGTCGAAATATTCTCGACCGATTCCAGCCCCGCGGCTGCTTTTTCGATCTGGTCCATGACTTTTTCTGTCCGTTCAACGGTTGCGCCAACCGGGGTTGTTACGTTCACATAAATCATCCCCTGATCCTCAGTCGGGATAAAACCGGCAGGCAGAATGGTGTTGATACCCCATGTCCCGGCAATGAACGCCAGCAGCACAAGCCATGTGACTACACTGCGGTTGACAAAGGGCTTCAGCCAGCCTTTGTAGCGGTCGGATAAAGCATCATAGCGGCGGTTGAATCCGGTAAAGAACCGGCCCATCAGCCCCTTGCTTTCCCCGTGATTAGCTTTCAGCATGATGGCACACAGGGCAGGGGTGAGGGTCACGGCGTTAATCCCCGAAATGACAATTGAAATGGCCAGGGTAAGCGAAAACTGGCGGTAGAATATCCCGACCGGCCCCGACAGGAATGCTACCGGAATAAATACCGCCGACATCACCAGCGTAATGGCCACAATTGCCCCGCTGATTTCGCCCATCGCGGCAAAGGTGGCGGCACGCGGCGACAGGTGCGTTTCCGCCATTTTCGCATGCACAGCCTCCACAACCACAATGGCGTTATCGACCACAATACCGATGGCCAGTACCAGCGCAAACAAGGTCAGGAGGTTGATGGAGAAGCCGATGGCGCTCATAAAGGCAAACGTCCCCACCAGGGCAACCGGCACGGCCAGGGCGCAGATGAGCGTTGACCGCCAGTCCTGAATGAAGAGGAATACCACGATAAATACCAGAATAAAGGCCTCGAAGAGGGTCCGGATTACTTCGTGGATAGACGCGTCGAGGAAGCGCGACACGTCGTAGGCAAAGTTGTATTCCATGCCCGGCGGGAAGTTGGTTTCCTTCAGTTCGGCCATGCGTTGTTTAACGCTGTTGATTACATCCTGCGCGTTTGAGCCAGGCCGTTGCTTGAGCATGATCGCCGCTGACGGGCGGCCATCGGTTTTGGAGAGCACACTGTAGTCGAGGGAACCGAATTCAACATCAGCCACATCTTTCAGGCGGAGCGTTGACCCGTCATCGTTGGTGCGGATCACCAGATTGCGGTATTGATCGGGTTCGTTGAACTTACCCGAGTAGCGAAGTACGTATTGCAGCACCTGCGGGTTACGGTCGGCGCTTTCACCGGCTTTACCCGGAGCGGCTTCCACGTTCTGAGCACGGATAGCGTTGATGACTTCATCGGGCGACAGCTCATACACCGCCAGCCGGTCGGGGTTCAGCCAGATCCGCATCGAGTATTCGCGGGCTCCGAGAATATCCACGAAGCCGACCCCGTCGATCCGTTTTAATTCCGACAGGATGTTGATATCCGCAAAGTTGTAAATGAATTTCTCGTCAATATTCGGATCGTTGCTGACCAGATTCAGGTACAGCAGCATGCTGTTGATTTCCTTTTCGGTGGTTACCCCCGCTTTGATTACCTCTTCCGGAAGTTCGTCAAGTACGGTAGTAACACGGTTCTGCACGTTGACGGCGGCAAGGTCGGGGTCGGTGCCTACCTTAAAAAAGACCTGAATCAGCGTGGTTCCGTCGTTGCCGGAAATCGCGGTCATATAGGTCATGTTTGGTACTCCGTTGATAGCCCGTTCGAGGGGCATAGCCACCGCTTTGGTCGCTACTTCGGCATTGGCACCGGTATACATGGCCGTTACGGTAACCGACGGCGGAACAATATCGGGGAACTGGGTTACGGGAAGTGACAGGAGCGCCAGAACCCCCAGCAGCATAATCAGAATAGAGATGACGGCTGAGAGTAACGGGCGTTTAATGAATATATTAAACATAAATTTCTCATCTGGTTTGAAGCGGAAACTATATGGTTTCCCCTACCCGTGCAGGTACACAGGCTGACAGAAACCATAAACAGGGGGAACTGTTCAGGGTAGCGTTACCCTGAACAGGAAGTGCATTATTGTACCGTCAGCTTTTCATCGGCCTGACTCCGGATCATATCCGAAGCGGTCGGGGTAACGGCCATCATGCTGTCGGGTGGCAACAGGCGGGGCGTAATCTGCATCCCGTCGCGGATACTCTGGATGCCTTCGTACACAATGCGGTCGCCGGGAGCCAGACCGGATTGAACGAGGTAATAGTGCGACAACCGGCTTTTCGGCACGAAGCTCCGCATTTTCACCTTGTTGGCTTTGTCTACCACGAAAACATAGTTCTTATCCTGAATCTCAAAAACGGCTTTCTGCGGCACCAGAATGGCATTATCAACCTCGTTTGCCAAACGGATTTTACCGGTTGCGCCGTGTTTCAGCAGCTTTTCGGGGTTATCAAAGCGGGCACGGAAAGCGATGGTCCCCGAATTGCCTTCGAAAATGCTTTCCATGGTTTCGATCCGTCCCTTGTGGCCATACCGTGAGTCGTCGGCCAGCACCAGCTCGACCAGCTGACCCTCGCCGTGCGGTTTATTCTTGTTTTTGCGGATGTATTCGAGGTATTCTTTTTCCGAGACGTTGAAGTAGGCGTAGACCTCGCGGATGTCCGAGACGGTGGTCAGCAGGGCTCCTTCTTCGATCAGGCTGCCCATTTTGGACGGAATCCGGTTGATGATGCCGTCGAACGGGGCGCGGATGCTGGCCTGTGACAAGCGCAGCGACGCATTTTCCTTCGCCGACTGTGCTTCGTCAATAGCCGCTTTTCCGGATTCTACTTTTGATTTGGCGAGTTCTAATTCAGACGGGGAAACTACTTTTTTGTCGACCAGGAGCTTAACGCGGCCCATTTCAACTTCGGCAGCTTTGGCGGCGGCCTCTGCGCTTTTCAGGGCTGCTTCGGCTTTTGCCAGTTCGGTTTTATATTCGGCGGGGTTGATCTGAAACAGGAGCTGGCCTTTGCGGACGGGCATGCCTTCGTCCACAAATATTTTATCAAGAAAGCCCGATACCCGCGCCCTGATTTCGACATTGCGGGTGGCTTCGATATTCCCGACGTATTCGCGGTGTAAGGTGGTAGACTGTTCCGCTAACTGAACAACCGGCAATACCTGTTCGGTAGTGGCTTCAGTTTTTTTCTCGTCAGATGTACAGGCAGAAAAGAATGCTGCCAGTAGGATGGAGGTTGTAACGACGTGTATTTTCATAACTCTGGTTATAGATTCGACTAACTGATTTGGGTGGGCATACCAGGGCATATACGGTCGATGCATGTGCATGACCTGCCTGGTGCCTGCGCCGGCTCAACTGCGGAAAGCATTGTATAGGGCAATGCCTGCCGGATACGTGCGCCGACGTATAGCATACTACATGCTGATAAGACCGAAAGGTGCTGATAACCGTATGCAACGGCGGCCGGAAAAGCCACAGACATAGCGTTCTCCCAATCCGGAGGATTGGTTTACGGTATCATGCGTTCAGGCAAAAAGGCCTGGGCGGCATCGGGATGATATCCCGAGCACGGGTCAAAACCCGGGGTGGTGGTAGTTGTACAAATCTATGCGTTGGGAGCTGCCTGATTGCGGGGCAGAACACAACACCAACGACAGGGTAGAAGAAAAAATCCTGTTCCAGTTGGGTCACATCGTAATCATCTTCAGCGTCGTCATGCTCCGGAAAGGCATCGGTAAAGCCCAGCCATTCTTCAAGCACCAGTTCGCCTAAGCTCTCAATTTCATTAACGGCCAAGTCTTCCCGCAACACACCCGTTGTACCTTTAGGTGTGTTATAATCCGGTGCGTCGATGCTGACATTGATGACGTGGAGCGCCATCAGCAGGCATATGATTTGCCGGATGAAAAAGGGTTTTAACTGTTTTTTCATAAGAGCTCTCTAACAAATATAATGGTAGTTCTCTATGAAATGTTCAAAAAACAGCCAAAAAAGCATATTTCACCAAATTATCGTGCTTTTTCTGGATAAGGTTCAATTTTTAATTTATTTTTAATTTGAATTCAGATGATTAAACGTAAAAAATATTAAGAGTAATAGATTGGCTTCAAAAAGAGGTTACAAGTGCTACACATAATAACATACCTGAAGTAGAGTTCGTTTTTCAAAATTCGTAACTTACCGCTAAAAAACAGTAAAATATATTCGTAAAATGCCATTTACCACGCCGTTTATTTATCCCGTAACGCGCTACCGCTTATTTGTACTTCAACTGATCATTTTGTGTTGCACCCTGTCGTCTTTTGCACAACAGACCTATCTGAAGGACACGTTAACATGTAGTACAGGTATACTGACAAAAGAGGAACAGGCTGTTTTAGAAAAACAACTGGATATTGCTTACCGGTTTAAAAAGGCCTCGGGGAATGCCGCTGATGCAATTACCTACATACCAATCAAGCCGCATATTGTACGGATGAGCGACGGGTCAGGTTTGTTTACAATCGGTCGGCTAAATCAGGTGCTGGCACTGGCACAGCCCTATTTCATTAACCGCTATGGTGGGGGATTTCAGTTTTATTTCTGCGGAACAGCTCCTGATTATATCGATGAAGATGCTTTTTATAAAGCATTTCCGGATAAAGAATATCCCTGCGCACCGAGGGATGCCATAAATGCGCTGAACATGTATTTCCTGAATGAATTCGAGTTCGGATTTAAAAGTGCCTATTCCTATTATCCGCAGAATAACCTGAAATCGACACGGTCATTTTATCTTACCAATAAATATTATACTGACAGCGATCTGGGGCAGCTTATTGTCCCGCATGAACTTGGACATACATTTAATCTGTATCATACATTTCAGGGTAGTCTGGGGACAAATCCGGAGTTAGTAACAAGGGGGAGCGACGCCAATTGTTCAACTGCCGGAGACTTGCTGTGTGATACACCGGCCGACCCCTACGGAAAGCAGAATACAAATGTGATTCGTGTAGACGGGTGCCCGGTTTATGTAGGCACTGCTACTGATCCACAGGGATTAACGTACAGTCCTTCCCTGAACAACCTGATGGGATATTACGCAAGCTGTAAACAATATGAATTCACCGACGGGCAATATGACCGGATGCAGGCTGGGCTGGCCTTACGGCAAACGCATAATTACTACTCACTGAATTGCCCGCCGACAACGGTAAATGCACCGACAAACCTGAAAGCAGAAACAGGAAATGGTATCCGGCTGACATGGACTGATAATGCCGGTAATGAGACGGGGTATTTCATCGAACGGGCATCTGCCCGGAATGGACGTTATAGGGCTGTAGGGGGTGTCGGACCGGATAATACTCAGTTTATGGATATTGATGTCAAACCTGACTCAACGTATTTCTACCGGATACGCCCGTCAAATACCACACTTGCGGCTTTGAGTGATACCGTGGAGGTTAAAGCAGTGACTGTTCCTGCCTGCATTCCGTCGTATCGGTTCGGGTGTCAGCAAGGAGATGGCCTGCAGGGCGTAAAACTAAACGGATATGTCCTGAGCAATAAATCAGGCTGTTCTATAACCGGTTACGATGCGTTTGCCGCGAAAGGAGTGCAGGTTGTGCCCGGGCAACAGCTACGGTTGGATGTATCGCTGTTAAATTCAGTTGTTGATGAACAGATAATCCTGTGGCTGGATGCAGACCGGAACGGATTGTTTGACGCTGGTGAGGTGGTGCTGAAGACGAAGGCTAAAGGAGGGATTACACAGCACTTTGTCCTGCCTGCCGATATGGGTTACGGACGGCTTGCCATGCGGATTATGGTTACGCCTTCGGCCAGTAGTACAGCCGCATGTGATAGCTATACTTACGGCGAAACAGAAGACTATTGGCTTGAGGTTATTGAATCAGCCTGTAGTGTGCCTGTTGCTATTACGGCTAATGTGCAAGATAACCTGAACCGCGTAACCATTAACTGGAAGGCTACCGGGTCTGACAACCAGTATGAGTTGCGCTGGAAGTTAGTACAAGACACTTCCTGGACAGTGGTGACCGGCCTGACCGGGTTATCGTATGATACAGACTTACTACCCGGCTGTTATCAGTATCAGGTGAAAACAGTTTGTCCGGCGGGAGTATCCGTGTATTCAGGAGGTGAACTTACGGTCGGATGTTCGTCGCCTGCGCATCCGGAGGCCATGGCGATTAGTAAAACATCGGCACTGCTATTCTGGCAACACACCGGACCAGGCGAATTGCAATGGCGGGATATACAGGGTTCATGGAGTAAGCCTATTGCCGTGTCATCCCCTCCGTTTGCGTTAACAGGTTTGCTGGAGGGACATTTTTACCAATGGCAGATTAAATCCGTCTGTAACTCATCTCTCTTTGCTGAAAGTTCATTCACAACGCAGGGGATATGTATTCCGGCAGGGCGTGGATGTCCATCTTCGACGGAGATTCGGTATATACTCGTTAATGGCATGCTGTTAGATGCATCCGGCTGTACAACGAATGGATATGTATCGTTTGCGGATAAACCGTTGCCTGTTGAAAAAAGTAAAGAATTAACCATTGCTATAAGTGTTAATTACTATCCGGGTTTTGTTATCTGGCTGGACTGGAATCAGAACAGCGTTTTTGAGCCTGATGAAGTTATATACAACTACCGGACAAATAGCTCCAATGAACTTCCGTTTACATTACGACTATTCGTGAAAAACACGCTCAAATCCGGTCTTTTACGCATGAGGATCCGGCTAATGGACGATTCCGGTTTTAGTACAGATCCCTGTGCGGATAACCCGACAGGTGAAACAAGAGACTATGCCATGCTGGTCGTGGACAAACCTGATATCCTGATTAGCTCGTATGCCGCATCGGTTTGTACCGGACAGTCTTTCAATGTCTCATTCGGGGCATCATCAGTTTGGGAATCCGGAAACTCATACACGCTGCAGCTGTCTGATCCGGATGGCGTGTTTGGTGAAAATCCTGTGCAAATCGGGACAATAGCATCCACTTATTACCCTGCGCAAGCGGTAAGAGCGACCATTCCCGCTGATACAAAAGCCGGTACCGGGTACCGGATCAGAATGGTATCGACAAAACCGGCCGTTACCGGCACGTCGGCCGGGCTATTGGGGATTGCAACTAACTGCGCGTGTATGGCGCCTGCTTCCTTGTCTGTAACATACTCCGGAACCGACGAAGCAACCCTTAGCTGGGCAAAAGCAACAGGCGCCGTTTCGTATGCTGTGCGCTGGCGACCTGTGGGCACCGAAGTATGGCAGCAGGCAGAATCCGTTACGGAGCAGAAATATACCATCCGCGATCTGAAATTTTCGACAGACTATGAGTGGCAGGTAAAATCAACCTGTAACAGTACTACTGCATCCGAATGGGGCATCCGGAACGTATTTCAGACCGGTAGTTGTAAGCCGGCCGCGTTTCTTTCGGGAACAAAGACCGCTAACGCCGGTGAATGGATTCTGATGCCGGTAAAACTGACGGGTAAGCCACCGTGGCAAATGGTGATTATGGCAAACGGATCTCCCTTGCAACACTATTCAAACCCGTTGTTGAATGAAATAATGCTGTCGGTAAGTCCGGCGACATCAACTACCTACACCATCTCAGGGCTGACAAACGATTGTGGTGAAGGAACGGTCACCGGTTCTTTTATTGCCTATGTCATAGACCCCTGCCAGCAGATGTACACAATTGCGTCAGGTGCCTGGAATGATCCCGCAATCTGGTCCTGTAACCGGGTGCCGGCATCAACAGATGCCGTCTGCATCAGGCATTGGGTTACTGTTTTACCGGCAACTACTGCTGCCGCCAGGTTGGTAAAATACGACCTGGGGGGGCGGCTCATGGTCAATTCGCAAACGTTACTTCAGCTGAACCGATAAGGGATTACATCCCCAGCAGCCGTTTCAGCCGGTCGTAGAAACCGGTGTTCCGGAAGGTGAACGTCTTGTGTAAAATGTAATTGCTGACAAAACTCATGCCCATCCCTGAAATGTGGCCCAGCAGCTTGTTGATATGTACTTCTTTGACTGAATAGGGAATGGTATAGGTATCAACCGGTAAAAGTTCGGTAAGAATCATCCGGGCGAGGGCAGAGCCGTAGACGGTGATCAGACCTGAGATGATGGAAACGAAGGTGTATTTGACCATTTCACGCCGCGTTTTACTGGAATTTTTGGCGTTAAACGCAAATAATTTGGTCAGAATGAACCCGATGAAAAAAGAAGAAATGTAGCCAACCGCAAGGGCCCGTTCGTAGTCAAGCTGAAACCATTCCTGTAAAAGACTGCCGATGATGAGCTGAAGCAAAGCGCCGATGCCGGCAACAATAAAATAAGCGAGTATATCTTTTCGATTGAAAACTTCCTGTGATTTCATTAAAAAAAAGCGTGTAAGCCCGCAAGTTACGGGAAGTGCCGGAAAATGCAGATGAGAAATTATTAAATGTCTATGAACCGTCATGGATAAAAAAAGGCTACATTGGCTATACTATGCACAACAACCCGCTACGTATTCTGATCATTGACGACAATGAGCCATTCCGCCAGGCCTTAGCGCTGATTATCGGCGGGACGCCCGGTTATGTCGTGGCGGGTCATTCTGAAAATGCGCAGGGTATTGTTGATCAGGTAATTGTGGGAAAGCCGGATGTGATTCTAATGGATATTCACATGCCCGGCGGAAACGGAATTGAGGCAGTACGGGCCATGCGCCAGGCCGGCCTGACAACACCGGTACTGATGCTGACTGTATTCGATGATGATGAACAGGTCTTTACCGCACTCCGGGCAGGGGCCTGCGGGTATCTGCTGAAAAACACACCGCCGGTCCGGATCCTTGACGCTATCCGGGAAGTGCATGAGGGTGGTGCGCCTATGACACCGGCCATAGCCCGCCGGGCAATTCAATGGCTGAGCCAGCCACCGGCAATTGAAAAAGCAAGCCATGGCGTGCTTACCGGTCGTGAACAGGATATTCTTGAGAAACTGGCCGGCGGTATGTCAAACCGCGAAATTGCGGTCAGCTCTACCATCAGTGTTGAAACAGTGCGTTCGCATCTGAAGCGGATTTATGAAAAACTCCATGTTCATTCCGCTACAGAAGCCGTTGCGTACTACTATCGGACGCAGAAACAGCGTTTTTGACTTACGCCGGGACAGTAAGTTGAATTGGACATTGTAGTTGAATAGAAACGCCCTCTCCGGACCTAGCCAGTATCGTTAATTTTCCGCCCAGCCGGTGCGCCCGCTGATGCATGTTTTGCAGGCCGCTTTGCCGGCTGAGTGTTTCAGGCGTAAATCCGGTTCCGTTGTCCTGAATACTCAGTTGTAATACGTTATTGAGAGGCTCTGTCAGCCGGACCACTACCTGGCTTGCCCCCGCATGTTTACGGATATTTTCCAGACTTTCCTTATAAATCAGCAGAATTTCCTTCCGGACCTCGGGGGGGAGTTCAGACGCCAGAACAGGGTCGATTTCCAGCGTAATCCCGGTCGTTTCGGTATTGAAAAACTCATAGGCTATTTCCCGGAACCGGAAGGCTATATTTTCAGGTGTCTGATTACTGATATTCAGATTCCAGACAATTTCGCGCATGGTATCGACGACGCGCCGGGCCGTTTGTTCAACCAGCCGGAGCATATCGCGGGAGGGTGCTGTCTGGGTTGATATCGCTGCGGTAAGCATAGCAATTGTACTGAGATCTGAACCGACCATGTCGTGTAAATCACGGGCAATATCGTCGCGGATATGGTTGATTTTTTGTTGTTTTCGTTCGTTTTCCTGTAGTTGTTCAATCAGGGCCGCTTGTGCATTCAGCTTTTCCTGTTCATCAAGCCGGTGCTGGGCCGATATGCCCATGGTAAAAAAGAGAACTTCAATCACTACACCAAACTGCATGAAGATCAGCGGTGGGATAGCCGCCGGCTGCGGGGTGATTCGGGCCAGAATAAGCGCGGTAAATGACCCGGCTACGAAAAAGGCGGTTCCGGTAATAAAATAGGTAAGCGTCGGATGGCGCCGCCGAAGCAGGCGGGGCACAATATAAACAGTACCCGCCACCAGTTGTAAACGGCTGACGACAAATAGCGCCGTACCTGCGGCTTCAGGTAACCGGAATGCATAGAAAATCCACTCAAGGCAGGCGGTGACGATCAGATTCAGCGTCATGATCCGGAGCATCCGGTATCCCGGCGGATCATGCCGGGGGATAGCCATCAACCGGATCGCAAACTGATTATAGGTACAAACCGCAACCGCCTCAAATGTGTCTTCGAACAGGTGTAGAAGCGCTTGTTGTCCGGGGTTTTGCCGGGCGTAATCCCGTAAGGCAAACCGGAGCAGTATGCATAGGATATAGCCGGTATAGAGCAGATATATACGCTGGCGGTGGGTAAGGAAACTGAAAAGGGCATAGCATGCCATCATGATGAGCATGCCATCAAGTGTTTGTCGGACAGCCGTATAGGTAAAGTAACCGGACATATGGCAGATAGTAGATGCCCGTATACCCCATTTGGGGTAATCTGACAGACAGGTAAATATCTGAAACGAAAGATAATTCCGCAAACTACCGCAAAAACTCCGGCGGGAAGTACGTAGAACTACGCATTTTTGTCGTTAATACCATGATTATCAGCAGTGTCGCCCAAATAGGGGATTGTGACGGGTAAAGGGTGACTATACCTTTGCAGCTAGACGTTAACCGCAGAAGAACAGCATGAAACGTATTTTACAAACAATTATCCATTCTCTGATCCTGCTTCTGTCCGGGTTTACGGCGAACGGACAGATAGGTATTAACTCCCCTGCCGGCGTTAAACCGACGCAGCATGTAGAAATTTACAGTACGGGTAATTTTATAGTTCAGGGAAAGTACAAGACGGCGGAAGCGAATCCGGAAACGAATACGTACGTCGTCAGCTGCAGCGCCCCACGAACAGATATTACCGTGCAGGCGGGTACATTGATGGACCCGTCATCTTTTTCCGGGTATTCTGTTGCAACAGAATATACTTGTTACCGTTCCATTGTACTCAATAACCCTCCCGGAGAACAGATCATCGGAATCGAAATTACGTTTCTGGAGTTTGATTTAGGCGTGCTGTCAGTTTCCGGTTCAAATGATTACCTGGAAATCAGTAATTCTCTGATGCGGAGCCAGTTTTTTAACGGCAATGTAGTTCCGGGACGTATGGTAGTACCGGGTAACGAATGTACCGTGTACTTCCGGAGGATGGCCGGTGCGCCGGGGGGGCAGGGGTTCAGGCTGCAATGGCGGGCCTTGTATGAACAGGCATCAACAAGTCAGACTCCGTTTTCTATAGTCAATACAAATCAGATCCAGTTTAATACCAAAACAGGCGCATTGATAACAGGTATGCCGGCCTCGATAAAGGGGGGAACGCTGGGCGGTGCGTCGCTGTCATTGGGAGTCCGGAACGAAGCATATGGCGAAGGGTCTGCTGCTATTGGCATAGACAATGTTACCGGAAGCAGCTTTTCCGGCATCGGATACGGCAGGGGCGCGGTTGCGTTAGGATATACCAATTTCGCATCCGGAGATTACTCGGCGGCGATAGGGGAAAATAATACAACCGTCGGAAACAGCAGCCTTGCACTTGGGTATCGCAACCGGCCTTCGGGTGAATACGGCGTGTCGATCGGCAACTCAAATGCCTCAGGTACCAACGCTGTTGCGCTGGGATTTACGAATGCGGTCGGAGCGAGTTATGGGGTTGGTATTGGGCGCAATAATAGTGTTGGCGCAACAAACGGTGTGGCGCTGGGCAGTTACAATTTTATACCGTCCAGTACAACGAGCGCCGTGGCCATCGGGCATTATAACACGTCGTCTGCTTTTGCCAGTATGGCAATCGGCACCTCGCTGGTTGCTTCGGGCACAAACGCAACGGCAGCTGGCTATCTGAATATTGCCAGTGGAAATTATTCGACTGCGATGGGGACCCGCATGAATACAAATGGAAAAACCGGGTCATTTATGATCGGTGACAGTGACCCCCTAAGTCAGGGAACTACTTTCGTCGGGATTAATGATCAGTTTGTAGGAAGATTTCTGGAAGGCTACTACCTGATGACCTCCGGCAATTCAAATCCCGGCATAGGATTCGGAGCGGTCCGTACAGGGGTGCAGATCGGGCGTGGACAAAACTCCTGGGCCTCAATCTCGGACTCAACGAAAAAAGAACGTTTTCTGCCCATTGACCATGCCGTCCTGCTCCAAAAAATAAGCAGAATGAAACTCACCACCTGGAATTACAAAGGGCAGCAGCATATCCGTCACTACGGACCGATGGCACAGGATTTCTATGCTGCCTTCGGACAGGATGGGTTGGGCAGGATTGGTTGCGATACGCTGATTTACAGTCACGATTTTGCGGGTGTAACTTTCGCTGGAGTGCAGGCACTTATCCGCGAAAATGAACAGCTAAAAACAGACATCCGGCAATTGTCGGCGCAGCTTTCTGACTACCAGGCCCGGCTGTTCCTGATTGAAAAAGCCGTATTGCGTAAACGGGAACGGATTACTTACCGGAGACCTGTAAAATAAAGTAGCGGGCCGCCGGACACAGTCCGGCGGCCCGCCTGTAGTTTGCC